>JBBCHM010000001.1:2168973-2478826 GCA_037200045.1 Rhizomicrobium sp. | reverse complement strand
GAGGCCGCGGCGCTGCCGCATCCGTTCAATTCGAACGGGCCGACCGTGCTGGAGAAGGGAACGGCGCTCGAAGCGCTGCAGGCGCCGCTGACCGCGATGGGCCATACGGTGGTGCTCTATCCGCTGGAAAGCGGGTCGCACATCATCGCGCGCGTGCCCGGCGGGTATGTCGGCGGGGCGGATCCGAGACGCGATGGAGTCGCGTTGGGGGATTAGCCATTCGCATCGCGGCGGACTCGATTCGCCCATCCGTCAGGCGCGCATCGGCGCGCCAATATGAATCGCGCGGAGTACGCGGAGAACCCGATATCCTCCGCGTACTCCGCGGCTCCGCGCGAGGTTTATTGAAATGCGCTTCGCGCGATGGATGGTCGGCTTCGAGCGACCGCGTCGGAAGGCCGGCCGTGGCGGATAGTTAGACTGGAAGTCCATGTCATGCGTGAGCGTCATCAAAGGCGCGGCGACACGCTTCGATGCGAGTCCGATTGTCCCGAATCCAAGAGGTAAACCATTCCAGCATTGGCAGCATGCTTGCCCCCATATCGGTGAGTTCATACTCGACGCGGGGCGGTACTTCCGCAAAGTAGTGGCGCAACAGCAGTCCGTCACGCTCCAGATTGCGAAGGGTCAGTGTCAGCATGCGCTGGGTGATCCCCTCGATGTTGTTCTTGAGCGTCGAGAACCGAGCCCGATGATCTGGCGCGACTGCCAAATGGGAGATAACGAGCACGGTCCATTTGTTACCCAGCCGCGCAATAAGGCCGGTCGGTGCGCACGGCCGAAAGCCAAGGCGTTGCTCGATATCGGACGGAGGCCCGCCTTCGATTGCATTATTCAAGGGTATCATCCCTGTGCATGGGGTTCACAAATGTGCCGTCTTCCAGCGCTGTTTTGTGAGTGTATATGAGTAGCCTTCGCTCGCAACGAAGGTGGCTCCCATGACGAAACGGCAAGGCCCAATCCTGGTTTTCGGTTCGACCGGCCAGCAAGGTGGGTCGGTTACGGCGGCTCTCCTGAAGGCCGGCTGGCAAGTCCGCGCGCTGGTTCGCGATCCGGCCTCCGCCAAGTCCGTCACGCTCCGCGAGGCCGGTGTTGATCTCGTGAAGGGGAGCTTGGACGACATCGAGTCGATCCGCGCCGCCATGGCGGGCGTGCACGGTGTTTTCAGCGTCCAGCCAAGTTCCGGACAAGGTGCGCTCTACGGCGTCACCGACGATGACGAGGTGCGCTACGGCACGGCCGTCGCCGATGCCGCCGTGGAGGCTGGCATCGGCCATTTGGTCTATAGCTCCGCATCGGCCGCGGGCGATCAGCCGGTCGGTATCGGATATTTCGACAGCAAGGGACGGATCGAATCCCACATCCGCTCGCTGCCGATCACCGCGACCATCGTTCGACCTGTCAGCTTCATGGACATGCTGGTGAGGCCGGGATTGGGCCTCGACACCGGGCATTACGTCTCGTTCGCCGAGCCGGATCAGTCCGTTCAGGTGATTGCGGTCGAGGACATCGGCAAGTTCGTCGCCGCGATCTTCGCCGATCGGACTCGCTTCAAGGGCGTGACGCTGGAAATCGCCAGCGACATGTTTGTAGCCCGGGATATCGCCACCTTCTTCACCGAGGCAGCGGGCCGCCCCATTACCTATTCGCGCTTTCCGGAACAGGTCCTGGCGGCCAGTCCCTTCCTGGCGCGGATGGCGGATCTCATGAACGGCGGCCCGCTCGCCGGCCATGCCGATATGGATGCATTGCGCGCCATCAACCCCGAGATGCAGTCGTTCCAGTCATGGCTCGCCGGCGCCGGCCGAGAGGCATTCCAGCGGGCTCTCGGAACGGGTGGAGCATGAGGCTCGATCACGCAGAGCCAACGCGAAGGGACTCGCGACGCGACGGAATCCCCGCCCGAGTCAGCCGGCTTGGAAAGTGTTCTAGGCGGTGCGCCGCGCCACCACGAACAGCCGCTTGAACGGGAACAGCGTCGTGCCGTCGGGGCGGCGTGGGTAAGCTCCGCTTATGCGCGTCTTGAAGTCCGCGATGAACGCCTCGCGCTCGGCGCCGTCCAGCGCCTGGACGAAGGGGCGCAGGCCCGTCGCGCTGACCCAGTGATAGACGGCGTCCTCGCCGTTCAGCACGTGGAGATATTCGGTCTCCCAAATGTCCACGGACGCGGCCAGCGGCGCCAGGATGTCGTAACAGCGTTGCGGCGCGAGCGCGGCGACCTCGCGCACATTCCTCAGCTTCGCCGACCACGGGCCGTTCGCGGCGGTCTCGCGCATCAGGGCGTGGCTCGGCGCGTCCATGTTGTGCGGCACCTGGAAGGCGAAGGTGCCGCCGGGCCTGGCGAAGCCGATGAGGCGCGGCAGCAGCGCGGCGTAATCGCCGAGCCATTGCAGCGTCGCGTTGGAGAACACCACGTCATAGGGCGAAGGCGCCGTCCATGCCGCGAGATCGGCGAGGATCCAGTCGGCGGCGATGCCCGACGCCTTGGCCTGCGCCAGCATGTCGGGCGAGGAATCCAGGCCCTCGATATGGGCATCCGGCCAGCGGGCGCGCAGCAGCGCGGTGGAATTGCCCGGGCCGCAACCGAGATCGACGACGCGCGCCGGCGACGGGTCGGGCACGCGCGCGAGCAGATCGGCGGCGGGACGCGTGCGCTCGTCGGCATGGGCGAGATAGATCGCGGGGTTCCAGGTCATGATGTCCGCACATTGTCATGGCCCGCGAATGCGGGCCACCCAGGTGACACCGGCACGGATTTCGAAGGTCTTCTCACAGCTATTTCCTGCAACACCGGTGAAACTTCAACTGGGTGGCCCGCATTCGCGGGCCATGACAGCGTGAGATGGTTACGGGCCATGACACCGATTGGGATTGTCAGAGCAATTCCCTGTCCGGAATTTCGACTCGGAACACCGTGCCGCTTTCGTTCGTCGAAACCAGGACGATGTCGCCGCCATGGGCTCGCGCGAGGTCGCGGGCGATGGCGAGGCCGAGGCCCGAGCCGCCGGCGCGCGCGGTGCTCGCGAAGGGCTGGAACAGGCGCCCATGCAGGTTCGGCGGGATGCCGGGGCCGCTGTCGGCGATCTCGATTGCGACGCGCTGGCCCAGGCGCTGCGCCGTCACACAGATGCGCCCGGGGCAGCCCTGCGCGACCAGCGCCTCGACCGCGTTGCGGATCAGGTTGAGCACCAGCCGGTAAAGCTGTTCGCCGTCGGCATCGACCTCGAGCGCCGCGTCGATCCGGCAGTCGAGCGCGATCTCGATGGGCGCGATACGCGCCTCGATCGCGGCGTCGGCGGCTTCGGCGACGAGCGGCGCCAGCGCCACGAATTTGCGCTGGGGCGGCCTTTCGTCGGCGCGGCCATAGCGCAGCGTGTTGGTGGCGAGCGACACGGCGCGGTCGAGCGAGGCGACCAGGCGCGGCGCCAGTTTCTTGACCACCGGATCGTCGACCGCGCTCAAGCGGTCGGAGGCGAGCTGCGCGTTGGCGAGGATGTTGCGCAGATCGTGCTGGATGCGCGCCACCGCCTGGCCGAGCGCCGCCAGCCGGGTCTTCTGCCGCAGGAAGCCGTAGAGGTCGCGCTGCATCGCGGCGAGCTCGCGCTCGGCGATGCCGATCTCGTCCTGGCGGGCGCTGGCGGAGACGATGCGCGCCGGGTCCTCGGGATTTTCGCGGAACGCGACCATCGCCTCGGTGACCCGCCGCATCGGGCGCACCAGGACGAGATAGAGGCTGGCGAAAACCAGGAAGGCGGTGATCAGCGATACGATAAGGCCGGTGACGATCACCCGCTCGGCATAGGCGACAAGCTGGGCGCGGATCGGCGCCTCCGACAGGATGATGCCGATGGAATCCTCGCCCGGGATGTTGGTCGGCGCGATGACGTGCAGGATGCGGTCGCCGCCGTTCCACAGGCTGTCGAGCGCGTCGATCATGTCGGCGGCGGGCGCCGCATGGGTCAAATCGATGGTGGCGTCGATCCGGCTGGCCTCGCCGTCGACCTGGAAGAGCTGGCGCATGTCCTTGGAGGTGAGCAGGACCTGCATGGCGCCGGCCCGCTTGAGCAGGATGGCGCGGACGTCGTCCGACAGGCCCTGGCCGCCGGGCTCGGTGAAGGGTAGCACGGCCAGTTCGGCGCTCTCGATATGGTTGTCGAGCAGCTCGCGGTGGTAGCGGCCGACCGAGGGCACGAAGATCAGGACCTCGGCCACCATGACGTAGACGACCGTCAGGAGCAGCAGGCGGCCGGAAAGACTATGGGCGACAAGCCCATAGGCGTCGGCCAGTCGGGCACGGAGGCTGCCTTGCATGGCCGGCATAAAGCCCGAAGAAAGGGGCAAATCCTAGCCCGGCCGCCAGCGGGCCCGCTTTGCCCGCGGCGGTTGACAGCCCACTAGCGGAGGCCATAGAACCCCCGCTCTTTCGACGTCAGCCCCGAGAAGCCCATGAAGCGCCCCTATCAGCCCAGCAAGATCGTCCGCAAGCGGCGCCATGGCTTCCGCGCGCGCATGGCCACCAAGGGCGGCCGCAAGGTGCTGGCCCGCCGCCGGGCCCATGGCCGCGCGAAGCTCTCCGCCTGACGGTACGGCCCCGAACCGGGGACGGCCGCTGGAGCACCTGCGAAAACGCCACGAATTCCTGCGCGCCGCGCGCGGCATCCGCCGCGTGACGCCCGGACTCACCCTCGAAATCTGTCCCAATCCGGAGGGCGGCCCGCTCCGCGTCGGCTTCACCGCCAGCCGCAAGGTCGGCGGCGCGGTGGTGCGCAACCGGGCCAAGCGGCGCCTTCGGGCCGCCGCTGCCGAGGTGCTTGCCCTTTGCGGCCTTCCGGCCACCGACTATGTATTGGTGGCGCGGCGGGACACGGCCACGAGGCCCTTCGAAAGCCTCAAATCCGACCTTGCCCAAGCGCTACGCGCCGCCCATCTCAAGCTGGCGCCGCGAGGAGACGCCCGGTGAGCACGGTCCAGGAAAGGCGCGGCGTGGCCGCAAGCGTGCTGATCGCGCCCATAAGGTTCTATCGCGCCTTCGTCTCGCCGTTCTTCCCGCCGGCCTGCCGCTTCCAGCCGACCTGCTCGCAATACGCGATCGAGGCCATCCAGACGCATGGCGCGCTGAAGGGCGCCGGCCTCGCGCTCAGGCGGCTCGCGCGCTGCCATCCCATTTCCTGGCTCGGCGGTTCGTCGGGCTTCGATCCCGTACCGCCCCGATAGGTCAGTCGATGAACAGCAGCAACAACCGCAATCTCATCATCGCGACGCTTCTGTCGGTCGCGATCTTCCTGGGCTGGCAGTTCTTCATCGGCGGGCCGGCGGAGAAAGCGGCGCAGGCGCGCCGCGCGGCGGCCGAGTTGTCGCAGAAACACCCGGCGACACCGGCGGGCACGCCGGCCGGGGTGCCCAGCGTCGCGGGCGGCGGCGGGCCGGTCCATATCTCGCGCACCCAGGCGCTGGCGGTGGGCGGCACGCGGATCAAGATCGACACGCCCGATGTCGACGGCTCGCTGCAGCTCAAGGGCGCGCGGTTCGACGATCTGCGCCTGAAGAAATATCACGACACCGCCGACACCAGGAGCCCGGAGATCGTGCTCCTGGCGCCCAAGGGGACCGAGTATCCCTATTTCGTCGATTTCGGCTGGACCAACGCGCAGGGTGTTCGCCAGCCGCTGCCCAATGACGACACGGTGTGGAAACTGACCGGCGGATCGACGCTGGCGCCGGGCCATCCGGTGACGCTCGCCTGGGACAACGGCCATGGCCTGATCTTCACGCGGCAAATCGAGGTCGACGACAAGTTCATGTTCACCGTCACCGACGGGGTGCGGAACAAAAGCGCGGCGGTGACGACGCTTTATCCTTACGCGCTGGTCGCGCGCGACGGCGTGCCGCCGGGCCAGAAATACTGGGTGCTGCATGAGGGCTTCGTCGCCTGGGCGGATTCGCTGAAGGACGCGAGCTATGACGATTTCAAGGACGACAGCACGCCGCCCAAGACCTTCTCGGCCACCGGCGGCTGGGCCGGCATCACCGACAAATACTGGATGGCCGCCGTCATTCCGCCGCAGCATGAAAACTATGACGGCTCGTTCCGCGCCGACAGCTTCGCCGGCACCAAGGCCTATTATGCGAGCTATCAGCTGGGCGCGCGCAACATCGCGGCGGGCGGCACGGCGAGCGTGACGCATCATCTGTTCGCCGGCGCCAAGGTGGTCGACACGCTGCGCCATTATGAGAGCACGCTCGGCGTGCAGGACTTCGTGATGGCGGTGGATTGGGGCTGGTTCAGGCCGATCACCCAGCCGCTGTTCTGGATCCTGGACTATTTCTACAAGCTGCTCGGCAATTTCGGGCTCGCGATTCTGCTGCTCACGGTCTGCGTCAAGGCGGTGACCTTCCCGATCGCCAACGCCTCGGCCAAGACGATGGCCAAGATGAAGAAGGTCCAGCCCGAGCAGGAGAAGATCAAGGAGCGCTTCGCCGACGATCCGGCCAAGCAGCAGCAGGCGATCATGGAGCTCTATCGCCGCGAGAAGGTGAACCCGGTGACCGGCTGCGTGCCGCAACTGCTGGTCATTCCGGTGTTCTTCTCGCTCTACAAGGTGTTCTTCGTCACCATCGAGATGCGCCAGGCGCCGTTCTATGGCTGGGTCCACGACCTGGCGGCGCCCGATCCGACCTCGATCGTCAACCTGTTCGGTCTTCTGCCCTTCCATCCGCCGAGCTTCATCCCGGCATTCCTCTCCATCGGCATCTGGCCGATCCTGATGGGCATAACCCAATGGGTGCAGACCAAGCTGAACCCGGCGCCGGCCGATCCGATCCAGGCGCGCATGTTCGGGCTGATGCCGATCATGTTCACCTTCATGTTCGCGACGTTCCCGGCGGGCCTGGTGATCTATTACACCTGGAACAACATCCTGGGCGTGGCGCAGCAATGGTACATCATGCGCCGCCAGGGGGTGGAAGTGCACCTGTTCAAGAACCTCAAGCTCGACACGCTGGTCCAGCGGCTGACGGGCGGGAAGGTCGACGCGCCGAAGGCCGCCAACGACAAGTGAGCGCGGCGGACGACGCGGCGGAACTTGCGGCGGCGGTGAAGCTTTTCGCCGGCGCGTGCGATTTCGTGTGGGGTACCGGCGACATCAACAGCCTGCCGCCGGCGGGCTTGCCGGAGATCGCTTTCGTCGGCCGCTCCAACGCCGGCAAGTCGAGCCTGATCAACGCGCTGACCAACCGCAAGACCCTGGCCCGGGTCAGCCACACGCCGGGGCGCACGCGGGAGATCAATTTCTTCAAGCTCGCCGACCGGCTGATGCTGGCCGACCTGCCGGGCTATGGCTATGCCAAGGCCTCCAAGGCGATGACGGCGGAATGGCAGAAGCTGATCTTCGCCTATCTGCGCGGCCGGGCGAGCCTGCGGCGCGTCGTCCTTCTGATCGACGCCCGCCGCGGCGTCCTGGACCTGGACCAGGAGGTCATGAAGCTGCTGGACGAGGCGGCGGTGTCCTATGGCGTCGTGCTAACCAAGATCGACAAGCTGAAGCCCGAGGAAGCGGCGGCGGCGGTGGCGGCGGCCGATGCCGCCGCGCGCAAGCATACGGCGGCGTTTCCGCAGATCTGCGCCACCTCGGCCCATGAGGGGCTTGGCCTGGAGCCCTTGAAGTTGCAACTTGCGGCGTTGGCCCAGCCCTGAGCTTTGGGCTATAAGGCCCGCGCTTTCAGTGGATTAGGCATATGGCGCTTACCGACGAGTTCGGCCAGGAACGCAATCTGCGCGTGATGGCGCGCTGGCGTTCGACCGCGCGCGTCCTGGTCGAGGCGCTGCCCTACATCCTGAAATACGACCAGAAGACCATCGTCGTGAAATTCGGCGGCAACGCCATGGCCGGCGGCGGCACGGCGGCGGATTTCGCCCAGGACATCGTCTTGATGAAGCAGACCGGCATCGATCCGGTCGTGGTGCATGGCGGCGGGCCGCAGATCGGCGCGATGCTGAACAAGCTGCAGATCCCCACCACCTTCGTCGACGGCTTGCGCGTCACCGACCAGGCGGCGATCGACGTGGTCGAGATGGTGCTGACCGGTTCGATCAACAAGCAGATCGTCACCAGCATCAATGCCGCCGGCGGCCGCGCCATCGGCCTGTCGGGCAAGGATTCCACGCTGATGCTGGCCCGCAAGCTCATCAAGAACGGCGTCGATCTCGGCTTCGTCGGCGAGCCGGAGAAGGTCAATCCCGACGTGCTGCACACCGTGATGCGCTCGGAGATCATTCCGGTCATCGCGCCGATCGGCGTCGGCGAGGCCGGCGAGACCTACAACATCAACGCCGACACCGTGGCGGGCGCCATCGCCGGCGCGATGAAGGCCGAGCGCCTGATCCTGCTCACCGATGTCGAGGGCGTGCTGGACCAGGACAAGAAGCTGATCCCGCGCCTGTCGGTGACGGAGGCCCGCGCGCTCATCAAGCGCGGCACCATCAAGGGCGGCATGATCCCCAAGATCGAGACCGCGATCGACGCGGTCGAGGGCGGCGTGCACGCCGCCGTCATCCTGGACGGGCGCATCCCGCATGTCCTGCTGCTCGAACTCTTCACCGAGCACGGCGCCGGTACGCTGATCACCGCGGAATGAACGTGCTGGCGCGCTGCTTTCCAGCCCTTCTGCTCGCGCTCGGGCTGTCGCTGGCCGCGAGCCCGTCGCACGCCGCGCTGACGCTGTGCAACCGCACCTCCTATGTCCTCTATGCCGCGACCGGGACGACGGTGAACGGCGGCGTCGCCACCCAGGGCTGGTCGCGCGTCGCGCCGGGGATCTGCGAGGCCGTGCTGCCGGGCGATCTGACCGCGCCGGCCTATTACCTCTATGCCCGCTCGTCGCAGGCCCATTCGGGGCCGCAGCGCGCCTGGGGCGGCAACGTGAATATCTGCGTCAAGGACACCAATTTCACCAATCGCGACACGATCAACCCGGCGCAGTGCGCGACCGACGATTTCTTCGGGCTGCCCTTCGCCACGGTCGACACCCATCATCTCAAATCCTGGACCGCGACGTTCAGCGAAACGCCGCAGCTTACCAGCCTGCCGCAGGCCCAGCTCGCCGGCCTCAAGCGGCTCCTGCGCGACGCCGGCTATCGCATCGGCGCGATCGACGCCGCGCCCGACCGGGCGACCGACGCGGCGCTGGCCGATTTCCGCAAGAAGCTGCGGCTCTCGCCGACCGCCAGCGTCGCCGATGTGTTCGACGCGCTGGAGACCGAAGCGCTGAAGAACGCGACGCCGGCGGGCTATGCGGTGTGCAACGACACGGCCAAGGCGGTGGCGGCGGCGACCGGCCAGAAGCTGCGCAACGACTGGATCAGCCATGGCTGGTGGAAGATCGCGGCGGGAAGCTGCGCCAAGGTGATGGACGATCTCAGCGCGGTGGATTCGGTCTATCTCTTCGTGCAGCGGATCGGCGGGGCGCCGCTGGTGACCGGGCCGAACAAGTTCTGCGTCGCCGATATCGAGTTCGACATCCAGGGCCGGGGCCGCTGCGCCGGCCGCGGCCTGACCGAGCTGGGCTTCGCCGAGAACCGGGTGAAGGGCCTGATGGGTTTCGCCGCGCATGTCGGCGAGACCGGCCTGATCAAGCCGCCGCCGCGCCGGCCGGGGAAGTGACGCGAGCCTGGTTTGCGGTCAGCTATACGAACAAATCGTCATCGCCCGCTTCATGCGGGCGATCCAATTTGGCCGAGCGGAAAAATGGATTGCCCGGACAAGCCGGGCAATGACGGTCTTTTTTGTTTCTGTCGAATCAAAGCTGGACGTCACACCGCGACGTCGAAATAGCTCAGATGCCAGCGCATCTCGTCCTCGGTCATAGGGAAATGCACGCCGGCGCGGGCCGGCAGCAACTCGCCGGCGGGGAGCTTCATCACGAAGCTCTGGATCTTGAAGGCCAGCCGCATGCTGAGCCTGGCGTGCCACACCAGCGCCGTCAGCGGCTTGGCCGAGCGCGAGGCGAGAATCTTGCGCACCGTCGCCTCCGGCACGCGGGCAAGCTCGGCCAGCGCCAGGACGACCACGTCGCGCTGGCCGGCATTGGCGGCCTGCTCGATGAACGGCTCGTCGAGCTTGCCGCCGGCGCGCGCCGCCGCCACGTCGCGCAGCGCCAGATCGGTCGCGGAGGAAGCGGGCTTGCCCTCTTCGGCGAGCCGGGCGCGCAATTCCTTGGCCAACTGATGTTCGATCTCGCCGTCCAGGCCATAACGCGTGACGAGCTGCTCGATCAGGCTCGAACCGACGAAGGTGGCGATGCGCAGGATGGCGCGCTTGGAGAGGTCGGCGCGCAGCACGAGCGGCACCTGCCAGGACTGGATCTTCTCGGCCTGGGCGGCGATGTCGTCGAGCGTCTTGCCGCGAATCCTGGCATCGGGATTGGCAAGAAGCGCGGCGATCGCGGGGATGTCGAGCGAGCTGACCAGCGCATCGCACACCGCCGGGCTCACCGTGCCGCGCCGGGCGATGGCGGCGAGGACCTCTTCGGCCTTCGCCGCGGCGATGATCTCCATCAGGTCGGTGTCGGAGAGCAGCGGCGAATATTCCAGGATCGGCGCCGCCACGATGGCGTCGAGATCGCGCGCCAGGGTGAGCACGATGAATTTGGGGATGCAGTCGAGCGTCTTGATCCCGTCCGCCAGGATGGCGCGGACGCGCGAAACCTGGTCGCGGGCGAGGCGCTCCAGCGTCTCGATGGTCAGCGCATGGATATGGGCGCCTTCCTCGGCCGAGAGGCTCGGCATCAGCCGGGCGATCTTGCGGGCGAGCTCGGCGCGGACATCCTCGTCGTCGTCGTCGGCCAGGCGGCGATTGGCCCGGGCCGGCGCCGCGATATTCGCGGCCACGGCGCGGCGGGTGGCGGGCGCGCCGTTCTCGGCCAGATAGGTCAGGACCTTCGGCCCGGCATCGGCGCGGCAGGCCAGCTCGCTCTGCGCCGCCTGGGTGCGCGCCTCCAGCCGCGCCAGGACCTCCTCGCGCGTCATGGAAGGCGTCTTGGCCGCTTCCCGTCCCATCCCGCGATTGTCCGGGGCCCGGGTTTACCTTGGTTTAAGAGACGTGGTTGAGGAAGCCTTACGATGCTTGCCTGAAACGGCGGCTTCGCCCAAGGTCCCGCCATGCGTAGCGCAGCCGCCGTCGACGACGACCGCCAGGGGCCGGATTTCGCCCATGTCGAGACCTGGGTCTTCGACCTCGACCATACGCTCTACACCTTCAACGAGGCCCAGCACGCCGAGATGGAGGAGCGCATCTGCCGCTATGTCCAGCGCCATTTCGCGCTGCCGCGCAACGCCGCCTGGGAAATGCAGAAGCATTACCTGAAGGAATATGGCAGCACGCTGGCCGGGCTGATGGTCCATCAGAAGATCGATCCCGACGCCTATCACGACGACATCAACGATATCGAGGCGCTGGACCTTCAGCCCGACGCGGGCCTGCGCGCGGGGCTCGCGCGGCTGCCGGGGCGGCGGCTGGTCTTCACCAACAATTGCGGCCGCTTCGCCCATGCGGTGCTGACGCGGCTGGGGGTGGACGATCTGTTCGACACCATCGTGGACGCCAAGGCGATGGGCTTCGTGCCCAAGCCCAAACCGCCGGCCTATGAGGCGCTGCTGGCGCGCGGCAAATTCGATCCCGCCCGCGCCGCCTTGTTCGACGATTCGCCCCGAAACCTCGTGCCGGCCCGGGCGCTGGGCATGACCACGGTGTGGTTCAACGACGGCAAGGGCCAGTCCTATTGGCGGATCGACAATCCTGAACTTCACATCGATCACGAAACCGATCATCTTGCCGGCTTCTTGCATTCGATCAGGATCTGAAGCCATGACCCAGGAACTCGCCCGCATCGTCGACGCGGCGTGGGACAATCGCGACGCGCTGAACGCGAACACCCGGGGCGACGTGCGCGAGGCGGTCGAGACCGCGCTCGCAGAACTCGACGCGGGCCGCGCGCGCGTCGCCGAGAAGCACGCGGGCGAATGGGTCGTGCATCAATGGCTGAAGAAGGCCGTGCTGCTGTCCTTCCGGCTGAACGCGATGAAGCTGATCGAGGGCGCGCCGGGCGACGCGTCGTGGTGGGACAAGGTCGATTCGAAATTCGAATATTGGGACGCGGAGCGATTCCAGGCGGCGGGCTTTCGCGCCGTGCCCGGCGCCATCGTGCGGCGCTCCGCCTTCATCGCCAGGGGCGTCGTGCTGATGCCGAGCTTCGTCAATGTCGGCGCTTATGTCGGCGAGAACACGATGATCGACACCTGGGCGACGGTCGGCTCCTGCGCCCAGGTCGGCGCCAACTGTCACATCTCCGGCGGCGCGGGGCTGGGCGGCGTCCTGGAGCCGTTGCAGGCCGCGCCCACCATCATCGAGGACAATTGCTTCATCGGCGCGCGGTCGGAAGTCGCCGAGGGCGTGATCGTGGGCGAAGGCTCGGTGCTGGCGATGGGCACGTTCCTGACCTCGACCACCAAGATCGTCGACCGCCATACCGGCGAGATCGTGACCGGGCGGGTGCCGCCCTATTCGGTGGTGGTGCCGGGCTCGCTGGGCGGCGGGCCGGGCAAGCCGTCGCTCTATTGCGGCGTCATCATCAAGACGGTGGACGAGCGCACGCGGTCCAAGACCTCGATCAACGAGCTTCTACGCGATTGACGCGTCGCAATACGGATTAACCCTTCACGCGAAGGGCGCGGCGGGCGATACTCGTCCATCGAAGGCGGGGGCTTTCCATGGGTCTGGGTCATTATCTCTTCGGCTTTTCCGGCCGCATCAATCGCGCCAAGCAATGGGCCGTGCTGCTGGTGAGCCTGGTTCATGTCGCGCTGGTCTGCGTCGTCTTCGCCTACACGCTCGGCGGCCACACCATCGTCGCGCTGGCCCATGGGGAGACGACGCTGGCGGCCGTCGCCGCATCGCCGCAGGGGCACATGTTCGGCATCGTCTTCTGCGTGCTGTACGTGGTCGGTCTTTACATCGGCCTCGCGGTGGCGACGAAGCGGCTGCACGACCGCAACAAGAGCGCGTGGTGGCTGATCGTGTTCTTCCTGCTGCCGGCGGTGTTGCAGATACCCACTTTCATGATCATGCCGCAGTTGCTCGCCAATATCGGCGCAGCGATCCACGCGGCGCAGAACCATCTGCCGCCGCCGCCCCAGCCGGTCCAGCCGCCGCTGGTCCTGATCGCGCGCGGCGCGGCGACCATCATCGGACTATGGGCCTTCGTCGAGCTCTACATCCTGCGCGGCACAGTGGGCGACAACCGCTTCGGACCCGATCCGCTGGCCGGAAGCTAGTGTCCTGAGTCACAAGTTCGCCACCATAGATTCGCGTTAGATTCGTGCTTGGCCCTCATGCTTTTCTGGAAGCGAAGCGGGAGCGGACGGATGGCGGGTCGGCAAGTTTCAGGGCTGGAGCTGAGCGCTGAAGAGCGTTCGGAGCTTGTGTCGCTATCCTCGCGGCGCAAAACGGCGCAAGCCTTGGCGCTGCGGGCGCGGATCGTCCTGGCCTGCGTGGACAGCGGACAGAACGACAAGCAGGTCGCGGCAGCACTGGGCCTGGACCGCTCGACGGTCGGCAAGTGGCGACGCCGCTTCCTTGCGCAGGGCATAGACGGCTTGCACGACGAGGCGCGCTCAGGTGCGCCACGTTCCATTGACGATGCGCGCATCGAAGCGGTCATCGTCAAGACGCTGGAGAGCATGCCTGCCAATGCCACGCATTGGAGTTCGCGCGGCATGGCCAAGGCCAGCAACGTGTCGGTCTCCAGCGTGCAGCGCATCTGGCGCGCCTTCGGCTTGCAGCCCCACCGGATGGAGACGTTCAAGCTCTCGACCGACCCGAACTTCGTGTCCAAGGTGCGCGACGTGGTGGGCCTCTATGTCTCGCCGCCGCAGCACGCCATCGTGCTGTGCGTGGACGAGAAGTCCCAGATCCAGGCGCTCGACCGCAGCCAGCCGATGCTGCCGATGCGGCCGGGCCAACCGGCACGAAGGACCCACGACTACAAGCGGCACGGCACCACGTCGTTGTTTGCGGCTCTGGACATCGCCACGGGCCATGTCATCGGCAAATGCTACAGCCGCCACCGCGCAGCCGAGTTCCGCAGCTTCCTCGACGAGATCGAAGCCGCCGTGCCGGCCGATCTCGACGTTCACTTGGTCATGGACAACTACGCCACCCACAAGACGCCGATGGTGCGCAAATGGTTCGCCAAACGGCCGCGCTGGCATGTGCATCTGACACCGACAAGCGCATCTTGGCTCAATCAGGTCGAGCGCTTCTTCGCTCTCATAACCGGCAACAAGATCAGGCGTGGCGTCTATCGAAGCGTCGCAGCGTTGCGCGCCGACATCTCATCCTTCATCGACAAACACAACGCCAGTCCAAAACCCTTCCGGTGGACGAAGTCCGCAGACGACATCCTCGCTTCTATCGAGAGGTTCTGCCGCTACAACGCACCGGCCAAGCCGTGACAAAAGATAGCGAACTTCTGGTTCAGGACACTAGCCGCGCGCCTGCACCGCGGCGGCGAGCGCTTCGGGGTCGATGCCGAGCGCCTGCACGATGGGCGCGTAGACCGCCATCTGTGCCGCGCCCGTCGGCCCCAGCGTCAGCCCGCCATCGACCACCAGGGCGTGGCCGTTGACGAAGCCGGCGCCGTCCGACGCCAGGTAGAGCGCGGCCTCGGCGATGTCGCGGGCGCGGCCGCCGCGCGGGATGGGCTGCAAGGTCGCGCCGGCCTCCGCGATGGCCTCGATCCGCGTCTCGCCGATCTGGCTGGGGATGCCCATGGCCTGGGCGAAGATGTTGGTGGCGATCACGCCGGGGCAGATGCAGTTGACGCGGATGTTCTCGGCGCCGAGCTGCGCCGCTGCCATATGCGTCAGGTGCACGATGGCCGCCTTGGCGGTGGAATAGAGCAGCGGGCCGTAGCCGGTGCGGATGCCGGCGACCGAAGCGGTGGAAATGATCGATCCGCCGCCGGCCGCGCGCATCAGGGGCACGGCGTATTTGATCCCGAACAGCGCGGCGCGGACATGCAGGTGCATCACCGCGTCGAAGCTCTCGGCCGTGACGGCGTCGGCCGGATCGTTGGCGCCGCCGGTGCCGGCATTGTTGAAGAGAATATCGAGGCGGCTGAAATGGCGCTTCGCCGCGGTGACGGCTTTCTCGATGTCCTTCTCCTGCGTCACGTCGCAGCGGACGTAGTGCGCCACGCCCTTATGGTCCTCCTCGATGCGGGCGCCCTTGTCGTCCTGGATGTCGGCGGCGATCACGCATGCCCCTTCCGCGACAAAGAGATCGACCGTGGCGCGGCCGATGCCGCTGGCCGCGCCGGTGACGACGGCGACCTTGCCTTCCAGACGACCGGCCATGAGAACCTCCCTTTTCGCTTTGATTGACCATAGCGAGGGGTGCGCGTACATCGCAACCGATGACCGATCCCGTCGCCCTTTCCCAGGCCCTGATCCGCTGCCGCTCCGTCACGCCGGAGGACGGCGGCGCGCTGGGCGTGCTGGAAGAGACGCTGGCGCCGCTCGGCTTTACCTGCACGCGGCTGCGGTTCCAGACGGACGGCACGGCACCGGTCGAGAACCTTTATGCGCGGATCGGCACGCAGGGACCGAATTTCTGCTTCGCCGGCCATACCGACGTGGTGCCGCCGGGCGACGCCAAATTGTGGCGGCACGATCCGTTCGCCGCGACCATCGAGGGCGGCACGCTCTATGGCCGCGGCGCGGTCGACATGAAGACGGCGGTGGCCTGCTTCGCGGCGGCGGCGGCGCGGTTCCTTGGCAGCGGCAAGCCCTATGGCTCGATCAGCCTGCTCATCACCGGCGACGAGGAGGGCCCGACCAACGTCAACGGCACCAAACGCGTGCTGGCGTGGCTGGCGGAACAGGGCGAGACGCTCGATCACTGTATCGTCGGCGAGCCGACCGCGACGGCGGCAACCGGCGACGTGCTGAAGATCGGGCGGCGCGGCACGATGAACGTGAGGCTGACCGTCACCGGCACGCAGGGCCATGCCGCCTATCCGGCGAAGGCGAACAATCCGATTCCCGCGATGGCGGAACTGGTGAGTGCGCTGAGCGGCTGGAAACTCGACGACGGGACGGATCATTTCGATCCCTCGACGCTGGCCTTCACCACGGTCGATGTCGGCAATCCGGCGACCAACGTCATTCCGGCCGAGGCGCGCGCGGGTTTCAACATCCGCTTCAACGATCGCCACAAAAGCGCCGGTTTGATCGCGCATATCGAAAGCGAAGCGGCGCGGATCGCGACGGCGCGCGGCATCGGGATCGCGGTGAGCGCGCATGCGAGCGGCGAGCCGTTCCTCACGACGCCCGGAGACTTCACGGCGATGCTGAGCAGAGTGGTTCACGAAGTGACGGGGCGGATGCCGGAGCTGTCGACCACGGGCGGCACCTCCGACGCGCGCTTCATCAAGGATTTCTGCCCGGTCGTGGAGATGGGCCTTCCCGGCGGCACGATGCACAAGGCCGACGAATGCGTGCCGGTCGCCGAGATCGAGACGCTGACGGCGCTGTATGCGCGCGTGCTGGACGCCTATTTCGCCGATCCGCCGCGATGAACGCGCCCATCGGGGTGTTCGATTCCGGCATGGGCGGGCTGACGGTGATGCGCGCGCTGATGGCGCGGCTGCCGGGCGAGAGCTTCGTCTATCTCGGCGATACCGCGCGGCTGCCTTACGGCACCAAGAGCGCCGATACGGTGCGCCGCTATGCCATCCAGGCGTCGAAGGCGCTGGTGGCGCGCGGCGTGAAGATGGTGGTGATCGCGTGCAATACCGCGTCGGTGTCGCTGCCGCAGGTCGCCGAAGCGCTGGCGCCGCTGCCGGTCCTGGGCGTGATCGTGCCGGGCGCCAAGGCCGCGCTGGCGGCGGCGCCCGAGGGCCCTATTGCTGTCATCGCGACGGAGGGAACGGTGAGAGGCGGCGCCTATCGGGCGGCGATCCGGGCGGAGGGCTCCGACGTGCCGATCGTGCAGCAGGCCTGCCCGCTCTTCGTGCCGTTGGCGGAGGAAGGGCTGACCGACGGGCCGATCGTGGAATTGGCGGTGCGGCGCTATCTCGATCCCCTGCTGGCGACGCTGCCGAGGCCGAAATGCCTGTTGCTCGGCTGCACGCATTATCCGGTGCTGACGGCGGCGATCGCGCGCGTGGCGGGAGACGGGATCGCGCTGGTCGATAGCGCGGCGACGACGGCGGAGGCGGTGGCCGATCTGATCGCGGCACGCGGGCTTGCGAGCGAAGGTGGGGAGCCGACGCTGAAATTCCTCGCCACCGACGCGCCCGACCGCTTCGCGCGGGCAGGCGAGATTTTCCTGGGACAGCCGATCGATCCCGGTTCGGTCGAACTCATCGACTTGCAGAATTAGCACGCGGAGGCGCGGAGCCGCGGAGGGCAAGGTTCGCTCGACCTTGCTTGAAGGGAATATTGGCGCGCGTCGCGCGCCGAATCTCCGCGGCTCCGCGCCTCCGCGTGAATCTTTCAGGTGTAGTCGACGCGCACCAGATAGAGCCCCTCCGCCGGCGCCACCGGGCCGCAGCGGGAACGGTCTTGCGCGGCCAGCGCGTCGGCCAGGTCGCGGGCGCGCCATTTGCCTTCGCCGACCAGCTTCAGCGAACCGACCATAGAGCGCACCTGATGATGCAGGAAGGAGCGCGCGGACGCCTCGATATGAATCTCGTCGGCGGCGCGGCGGACCGTGAGCTTGTCCAGCGTCTTGACCGGCGATTTCGCCTGGCACTCGGCGGCGCGGAACGTCGTGAAATCGTGCCGGCCGACCAGCGCCTGCGCCGCGACATCCATCGCCTCAGCATCGAGCGCGTGCACCACGTGCCAGACCTTGCCGGCGTCGAGGACCGGCGGCGGACGGCGGGTGAGGATGCGGTAGAGATAGTGCCGTCCCGTGGCGGAGAACCGCGCATGGAAATCCGGCGCGGCGACGGCGGCTTCCAGCACCGCGACGGCGGCGGGGCGGACATGATGGTTCAACGCGTCGCGCACCTTGTCGGGCGCGAAGTCCTTCACGAGATCGAAATGCGCCGCCTGACCCAGCGCGTGCACGCCGGCATCGGTACGGCCGGCACCGTGCACGGTGACGCGCTCGCCGGAGAGGCTCTCGATGGCCGCTTCCAGCGTGCCCTGGACCGAGGCGCCATTGTCCTGCCGCTGCCAGCCGACGAAGCCGGCGCCGTCATATTCGAGCGTCAGGCGATAGCGCGGCATGTCAGGCGAGCACGACGCCGCGCGGCAGCGGGAAACCGCGCAGGAGTTCGTTCGCGGTCATCGCCGATTTGCCGGGACGTTGAAGCCGCATGAGGCGGAGCGCGCCGTCGCCGCAGGCGACGGTCAGCGCGTCGTCCAGCAGCGCGCCGGGCGCGCCGTTGCCGCTGGCCGGTTCGCAATCGAGAATCTTCAGCCGCTCGCCCTTCGCCTCGCACCACGCGCCGGGCATGGGCGAGAGGCCGCGGACCAGGCAATCGATGTCGCGCGCCGGCCTGGTCCAATCGATGCGGGCTTCCTCCTTGGCGATCTTCTTCGCATAGGTCGCGCCTTCGGAAGGCTGCGGCGTCTCCGCGATGGTGCCGCGTTCCAGCGCGCCCAGGGTGCGGGCCATCAGGTCGGCGCCGAGGCGGGCGAGCTCGTCATGCAGCGCGCCATAGGTCTTGCGGCCGATGGGCGTGCGCTCGGCCATCAGGATCGGGCCGGTGTCGAGGCCTTCCTCCATCCGCATGGTCATCACGCCGGTCTCCGCGTCGCCCGCCATGATCGCGCGCTGGATCGGCGCGGCGCCGCGCCAGCGCGGCAGGAGCGAGCCGTGCAGATTGAAGCAGCCGAGGCGCGGCGCATCCAGGATCGGCTTGGGCAGGATCAGGCCATAAGCCACGACCACGGCGGCATCGAGCTCGAGCGCCGCGAACAATTCCTGCTGCGCGGGATCCTTCAGCGAGGCGGGCGTTCGGACGGCGATCTTGTGCTTGAGCGCCAGCGCGTGCACCGGCGACGGCTCGGTATCGAGCCCACGGCCCTTGGGGCGGGGCGGCTGCGAATAGACGCAGGCGATGTCGTGGCCCTGCGCGATCAGTTCGGCGAGCGTCGGCACCGCGAAATCGGGCGTGCCGAGAAAGGCCAGGCGGAGGGCCACGCCCTACCCCGTCTCTTTCAGACGTTTCGCCTTTTGCAGTTTGCGCAGCGCCATGGAGCGCTTGAGCTTGGAGAGGTGATCGATGAACAGCACGCCTTCGAGATGGTCCATCTCATGCTGCAGACAGGTCGCGAGAAGCCCGTCGGCTTCCAATTCGTGGCTCTTGCCGTCGCGGTCGAGATAGGTCGCCTTGATGCGCGCGGCGCGCTCCACGTCCTCCCAGATCTCGGGGACGGAGAGGCAGCCTTCCTCGAAGGTCGCGAGGTCCTCCGACCGCCAGGTGATGACGGGGTTGATGAAATGGCGCGGGTTCTTCTGGCCCTCGCGCTGATCGAGGTCCATCACGATGACGCGCTGGGCGGCGCCGATCTGGACCGCGGCGAGGCCGATGCCGTCGGCGGCGTACATCGAATCGACCATGTCGTCGATCAGCCGGCGCGTCGCGGCATCGACCGTCTCGACGGATTGCGAGACGGCTTTGAGGCGCGGATCGGGCGCGGTAAGGATGGGTCGTACGGCCATGACGCTCAGATAGTCGCGATGGCGGGCATGGTCAAGCGACGGTAAGATACTGCTTTCATTGTGGTAATCGAGCCATATTCGGTGGCTGGAGCAACCGATGCCTGAAATTCTCCCCTATCTCACGCTGGGATTCAGCGTCGTGGCCGCCCTGTTCGCGCTGCTGGTGCTGCTGGGCTTCGGCCGCAAGCCAGGCGGCGGCGAGGCATCGAACGGCGCGGAGGCCCTGGCGAATACGGTTCGCACCGAGGCG
This sequence comes from Rhizomicrobium sp., assembly GCA_037200045.1. Lineage (NCBI taxonomy): Bacteria > Pseudomonadati > Pseudomonadota > Alphaproteobacteria > Micropepsales > Micropepsaceae > Rhizomicrobium > Rhizomicrobium sp. Next base: position 2,458,843 of record JBBCHM010000001.1, on the reverse strand, counting down.
GACCGGAGCCGCGCCGATGGCGCCGAACAGGCGCGCGGCATTCGCCAGGAAGTCGGCGAAGCGATCCGGCGCTTTCAGGATTCGCTAGCGCAGCGGCTCGATGCCGGGATCGAAGCGGTGCGCATGCCGGTCGCCGAGATCGGCCAGAAGCTGGATGCCGACATTGCGAAGATGGGACAGGACGCGGCACAGGGGCGCGAAGTCCTGCGCACCACGATCGAGGGCAAGCTGGACGCGTTCGGCGACCGGCAGATGAACGCGGCGCGCGATTTGAGGACCGATCTGATCGACAGCTTCGCGCGGACCACGGCGGTGCTCTCGACCACGACGAAGGACCTCGGCACGCAGCAGCAGGAACGGCTCGACAAGGTCGCGGCGGAGCTTGCCGGCATGTCGGAGCGGCAGGCGACGGCGCAGGAGGTGCTGCGCACGGCCGTCGAGGGCCGGCTCGATGCCATCCGGCAGGAGAACGCGGCCAAGCTGGACGAGATGCGGCAGACGGTGGACGAGAAGCTGCAGACGGCGCTGGACCAGCGCCTGACGGAATCGTTCCGCACGGTGCAGGAACAGCTCGAACGCGTGCACTCCGGCCTGGGCGAAATGCAATCGCTGGCGACCGGGGTCGGCGATCTCAAACGCGTGCTCAGCAATGTGAAGACGCGCGGCACCTGGGGCGAGGTGCAACTCGGCATGCTGCTCGAGCAGTTCCTGTCGCCCGACCAATATCTGCGCAACGCGCAGGTCAAGGAGCATAGCCTGGAGCGCGTCGAATACGCGGTCCGCTTCGCCGGCCGCGACGACGAGAAAGAGGTGCTGCTGCCGATCGACGCCAAGTTTCCGCAGGAGGACTATGAAAGGCTGGTCCTGGCGACCGAGCGCGCCGATATCGTGGCGGTGGAGGAGGCCTCGGCGGCGCTGGAAGCGCGGATCAAGAGCTTCGCCAAGACCGTGTCGGAGAAATACATCAATCCCCCGGTCACGACCGATTTCGCGATCCTGTTCCTGCCGACCGAGAGCCTGCTCGCCGAGGCGCTGCGCCGGCCTGGGCTGTTCGAGCACCTGCAAAACGAATGTCGCGTGACATTGGCCGGACCGACCACGCTGGCCTCCATGCTGAGCGCGTTCCAGATGGGCTTCCGCTCGCTCGCGATCCAAAAACGCTCCAGCGAGGTTTGGCAGATGCTGGGGGCGGTGCGCACCGAGTTCCTGTCGCACGGCAAGGTGGTGGATTCGCTCAAGCGCCAGCTCAATGCCGCGACCAACACGATCGACAAGCTGGGCACGCGGACGCGCGCGATGAACCGGGCGCTGCGCAATGTCGAAGCCTCTCCGGGCGCGCAGGCGCTGCTCGGTCTCGACGATGCGACGCTGGAGAGCGAAGCGGAGGATGACGGCGAGGCGGTCTAAAGACTGCGCCGCGCCTTGAACGCGGCGCTCAGCGTGCCTTCGTCGAGATAATCGAGTTCGCCGCCGACCGGGACGCCGTGAGCCAGCCGGGTGACGGTGACGCCGGTCGGCGCCAGCGTGTCCATCAGGTAATGCGCCGTCGTCTGGCCCTCCACCGTCGCGTTCATCGCCAGGATGACCTCGTCGACGCCGTCCTTCACGCGGCCGATCAGGCTCGCGACGTTGAGGCGCTCGGGCGTCACGCCGTCGAGCGCCGAGAGCGCGCCGCCCAGCACGTGATAGCGCCCGCGGAACACGCCGGCGCGCTCCAGCGCCCACAGGTCGGCGACGTCCTCCACCACGCAGAGCACATGGGAATCGCGGCGCGGATCGCGGCACAGCGAGCAGGGCGAGGTGGTGTCGAGATTGCCGCAGATCTCGCAGGTCTTGATCGCGGCGGCGGCGTCGCGCATCGCGAGCGCCAGGGGTTCGAGCAAAAGGTCGCGCTTCTTGAGCAGGGTCAGCGCCGCGCGGCGCGCCGAGCGCGGACCCAGCCCCGGCAGCTTGGCGAGAAGCTGGATCAGCCGCTCGATCTGCGGCCCCATGGAGGAATTGGTCATGGCGACGATCTAGCAGGGCCGCCGGAATCTTGCCATGGTCGGCGGCGAACGGGAGACCGCCATGTCAGACACGCGCCGGCTTATTCTGTCGCAGCCGATCGCCACGGCCGCCGACCGCGACTGCGGCGCCGAGCGCGCCGTGGTCGCCCAGCTCAGGCCCGGCGTCGTGATGATGCAGGGCGACAATCCCGAGCTGCCGAAAATGCCGGCCAGACCGACGCTGCTGGATTTCTTCCGCCTGCGCTTCGGCAAGATCACCGTCAACCACCTCCTGCAAAGCGCCATGCTGGCGCGCAAGGCCGGGCATCCGGAGAAGATCGTCCTCACCTGCCTTTTGCACGACATCGCCAACGGCGTCCTGATCCGCAGCGATCACGGCTATTGGGGGGCGCAACTGGTCGCGCCTTACGTCGACGAGGAGGTGAGCTGGGCGATACAGCAGCACCAGGCGCTGCGGTTCTTCCCCGATCCGGCCGTGGGATACGAATATCCGGTGGCCTATGACCGGTTCTTCGGGCCGGATTACATCGTGCCGGACTATCTGCGGCGGGCCTATGAGGCGGCGCGGAACCATCGCTGGTACATGACATCGCGGATCATCTGCCTGAACGACATCTATTCGTTCGACGAGACGGTGACGGTCGATCCCGGCGAGTTCGAGGATCTGATCGGGCGGAACTTCAAGCAGCCGGAAGAGGGCCTCGGCTTCGACAATTCGCCGGTGGCGCATATGTGGCGCACGATGATCTGGCCGAACAATTTTCTTTGAGGCGCATCAGGCGTTATTGTCACTCACTGTCATGGCCCGCGACTGCGGGCCACCCAGTTGAGTTCTGTACTCTCTTGAAGTGGTTCGCGCGGAGACGCGGAGTCCGCGGAGGCTTCGTCGTCCTCCGCGGACTCCGCGCCTCCGCGTGCAATTTTCCGAAGAGCGGAATTATGTCACCTGGGTGGCCCGCAGGCGCGGGCCATGACACCTCCAACGAATTTCCAGAACGTGAAATTCGTCCTAGCCGTCGTCTTCCGGCGTCGGCGCGGCGATGTCTTCGTCGGCGATGCGGCGGACTTCCTTGATCTCGGCGCCGGGGAAACGGTCGAGCACGGCCCGCACCAGGGGTTCCTGCGTCACGCTCTGGAACTTGGCCGCCTTGGCGTCGCGCTTCTGCTCGGCGAGCGTCGGCTGGCCGGCCTCGCGCGAGATCGAGATCGACCAGCGCTGGCCGGTGAGCGCGAACAGCTTCTGGGAAAGGTCGCCCGCCAGCGTCGTCGGCGCCTTGGGCGTGGGCCGGATTTCGATGCGGCCCTGCTCCATGTGAACCAGGTGCACGTTGTGCTCGAGGTTCACCTTGAGGCTCGAAGTCGGTTCGAGCAGCGCGATGACATCCTGCAGCGAGCGCAGTTGGACTTGCGGCGCGGCGGAGAGCGTGGGTTCAGGCGCGCGTTTCGCATTTGTCGCCGGACCGGCTGGCGCTATCGCGCGTGGCGCCGCTCCCTCACCCCGGCCCTCTACCCCTGCGGGGGCGAGGGAGGGTTTCGGAGCGGGAGGGTTGTCCAAAAGATCGCGCACCAGCTTGTCGGTCGGCGGCAGGTCGGCGGCGTAGGCGAGGCGGATCAGCGCCATCTCGCAGGCGGCCACCGGGCGCGTCGCGTCGCGCACTTCGAGCAGGCCCTTGAGCAGCACCTGCCAGGCCCGCGTCAGCGACGGCACCGAGAGCCTGCCCGCCATCGCGGCGGCGCGCTTGGCCTCGCCCGAGCCGCCGTCGAAGAAGCCCTCGGCGCCGGGCGCCACTTTCACGCGGGTGAGGAAATGCACGATCTCCAACAGGTCCTGCATCACCGCCAGGGGATCGGCGCCGTGGTCGTAGAGTTCGCCGAGGTCGCCCAGCGCCTCGGCGATCCTGCCGCCCATCAGCGTCTCGAACAGGTCGAGCACGCGGCCGCGATCGGCCAGGCCCAGCATGTCGCGCACCGCGTCGGCCGGGATCTCGCCGCTGTCGCCCCTTTTCTCCCCACTATGGGCAATCGCCTGATCGAGCAGCGAGAGACTGTCGCGGGCCGAACCCTCGGCGGCGCGGGCGATCAGCGCCAGCGCATCGCGGCTGATCTTCACGTTCTCCTTTTCGGAGATCGACGCGAGCAGGCCGACCAGCTCGCCGGTCTCGATGCGGCGCAGATCGAAGCGCTGGCAGCGCGACAGCACGGTGACCGGAACCTTGCGGATCTCGGTCGTCGCGAAGACGAATTTCACGTGCGGCGGCGGCTCTTCCAGCGTCTTCAGCAGGCCGTTGAACGCGGCCTTGGACAGCATGTGCACTTCGTCGATGATGTAGACCTTGTAGCGCGCGCTGGCCGGGGCGTAGCGCACGCCCTCGATGATCTCGCGGATGTCGTCGATGCCGGTGTGGCTGGCGGCGTCCATCTCCTGCACGTCGACATGGCGCGATTCGGCGATCGCGACGCAGGGCTCGCACACGCCGCAGGGATGGATGGTCGGCTCCTTGCGCGTGCCGTCGGGGCCGACGCAGTTGAGGGCGCGGGCGATGATGCGGGCGGTGGTCGTCTTGCCGACGCCGCGCACGCCGGTGAGCATGAAGGCATGCGCGATGCGCCCCGTCGCGAAGGCGTTGGACAGCGTCCTGACCAGCGCCTCCTGCCCGATCAGGCCTGAGAAATCCTGCGGGCGGTATTTGCGCGCCAGGACGCGATAGGCTTCCGCCTTGGGCGCGGGTTCGAGGCCTAGTCCGAGGGTGGGTTCGTCGGTTTCATCCATGAGGCGAGAACTATACCAAGCCGGCCGCGCCCGGCGCCCGCGGAATCTTCACCCCTTGTGGATGAAAATTTCCTCGATTCGGCGGCCGAAGACCTCGGCGATGGCGAAGGCCAGCGGCAGGCTGGGGTCGTAGCGCCCGGTTTCGATGGCGATCACGGTCTGGCGCGACACGTTGAGCGCCTCGGCGAGCGCGACCTGCGTCATGGAGCGCTCGGCACGCAGCTCCTTCAGGATGTTTCTCATCGCGCACGCGGCGGGCGGGCGAGAACCGTCGTGATGACGACGAAGAGGATCGAGAACGTGACCTCCCACATGCCGCTATCCGCCACGACCAAGCCGAACGCCTTGTGGAGCGATGGCCAGGACCACGCAATGCCGGCCATGATCCCGCCGGTCAGCGAAACGGCTTTCAGGAATTGCAGGCGCTGGAACTCGTCGATGCGCCGATAGTGGCGCAGTATCACGAACAGAAGCAGCCAGACGCCCGGCACGGGAAGCAGATCGAGCAGCGTGCGAAGCGGCGTGCCGGCCGCTGCCGGGATGTACGTCGAAGCGAACTTTGCCGCTGCCAGCACGACAAGGGCGCCGATTGCCTCGGCGAAAAATTGAAGTCCATTTCGGGGATCGCGGCCCAGGGATCGGGTGCTCATGGGGCCTCCGTTGTAAAGTATCCTTTACATAGGGCGGCCAAGTGAAACGAGTCAAGGGACCTTTACATAATGCAAGGAGGTGGAAGCCGGCTGACCCGGATCGGATTCGTTACGGCTGCTTCGTTCCCGACCTGACCGGGTTGGCGAGCGGTCCGTCCAACCGACTTCCGAGCCGGGATATAGGGCGAGACCCGGAAAATTGCGAGTCGCCATCCGGGTTTCACCTTGGCGCCGCCCCGCCCTACCATGGCGCAAACAGCTATCGGGTGTTCCATGATTCCCTTCGCCGGCAACCCGCTCGACCGGGCCAGCATCAAGCGCACCGATGCCGACTGGATCGCGGCCAGACGGCGCGATGCGTCGTCCTTCATCCTGCCGATGTGGCGGCTGCAGCCCTTCATCATCGGGCCCGGAGAAGGCGGCGGCGCCGGTCGAGCTCGGCCTGCTCAAGCCCGGCCTCGCCGATTCGCTGGCGGCGCCGGACGCGCCCTGCGTCTTCCTCGGCCTGGAGAAGGACCACGCGATCTTCGCGCTCGACATCTCGGCGGCGCGCGATCCGGCGTCCGAGGGACCGCTGGCGGGGCTCGGCCATTTCCGCGACGCGCGTGCCGCGGCGGCGACGCTGCCGATTCCCGACGCGGCGATCATGGGCGAGGCCAAGGCGATGATCGACTGGCACAACCGCCACGGCTTCTGCGCCAATTGCGGCGCCAAAAGCGCGTTCGCCGATGCGGGGTGGAAACGCCTTTGTCCCGCCTGCAATACCGAGCACTTCCCGCGCACCGATCCGGTGGTGATCATGCTGGCGGTGCATGACGGCGCCTGCCTGGTGGGGCGCAACAAGCGCTTTCCGGGGAATTTCTATTCGGCGCTGGCGGGCTTCATGGAGCCGGGCGAGACCATCGAGGACGCGGTGCGCCGCGAGCTGATGGAAGAGGTGAACCTCAAGGTCGGCAAGGTGCACTATTACGCGACGCAGCCCTGGCCGTTTCCGTCCTCGCTGATGATCGGGTGTCTCGCGGAGGCCGAAAGCCGCGACTTCAAGCCGGACGGCGAGGAAATCGCCGATGCGCGGTGGATCGACCGCGAGACGGCCAGGCGCTTGGTCGCGGGCGAGCGGCTGCCCGACATCTCGGTGCCGCCCGCCGTCGCCATCGCGCATCATTTGATCAAGGCGTTCGCGGAAGGCGCGATGTGACGCGCGCGCTGCTTGCCTTGCATGCCGCGACCCGCTTTCGCCTGACGCAAGGCCGGCGGATCGCCGGCGAGAACGATCCCGACGGCGCGATCGCGCCGCGTCTCTACATGTCGGGATGCGAGGAGGGCTGGATCGGCTATCTCCGCGAGGATTTCGACGAAGCGGCGGCGCGGGCCTTCGACGAACTGGTCCTGCGCGAGCCGCCGGTCCGCGCGCCGGGCGCGGTGCCGCGCTTCGCCGACGCCTATCGCGAGATCGTGGATACGGACGAGCTGCTGACGGCGCACAATTACGGCCCGATCCACCGGCTGCCGCGCGGCACGCCATGGCCGGGCGAAGCGACGATCGTGCGCAGCGGCACGTCGGACGGCGCGGCGTTGCGGGCGCGGCTGCAAAGCGAGGGGATGCCGCAAGGCATGATCGATGTCGGCTTCGCCGATCCCAGCCATTTGTGGGAGCCGTGGTGCGCGGTGCTGGTCGAGGGCGAGGTCGCGTCCGTCGCCTTCGCCGCGCGCAAGGGGTTGCTGGCGGCGGATGTCGGCGTCTTCACGCTCGAAGCCTATCGCGGGCGTGGACTGGCGGGGGCCGTCACGGCGGCCTGGAGCACGCTTTTGCCGCGCCATCCGGTGCTGTTCTATTCGACCCATCGCGACAATGCCGCGTCGCAGCGCGTGATCGCCAAGCTGGGACTGCCCTTCGTCGGCGAGAGTTTGACGATATGAGCGGGATCGTCATCCGGCCGGCGCGCGCGGACGAGTTCGACGCGGCCGCGCGCGTGTGGATGGCGAGCCATGTCTCGACCGGACTGGCGACCGGATCGGACGCGACGCTGGCGGATTTGCGAGCGCGCATTCCGGTCGAGATCGCCAAGGGCTGGCAATTGTTCGTGGCCGAGATGGACGGCGCGATCGCGGCGATGCTGGCGTTCCGCACGCGCGACAATTATCTCGACCAGTTATTCGTCGCGCCCGAGCACCAGGGCAAGGGCATCGGCAAGCGGCTGCTCGCATTCGCGCGGCAGCATCTGCCGGACGAGATTCTTCTGCGCACGGCCGTCGCGAACGTCAAGGCCATCGCATGGTACGAGCGCGAGGGCTTCGTGCGCGAGAACGAGGTCATGCAGGAGGGATGGTCGGGACCGCGGGTGTATTATCGGTGGCGGGCGCTGCGCACAGATCGTTGAGAGAGATTGTCTCTGATGCGCCAAGTTCCAGATTGTCATTCCCGCGAAAGCGGGAATCCAGGTTTGGCCGCCCGCCCAGCCGCTGGATGCCCGCCTGCGCGGGCATGACAGGATTAATTCTGTACGAAGCGAATACGCGTCACGGCATGTCGTCGCGATACTCGTGCGCCGGATACACACCCAGCACCGTCAGCTTCGAGGTGAAGAAGGCGAGCTCTTCCAGCGCGCGGTGGACGTTGTCGTCGTCGGGGTGGCCCTCGATGTCGGCGTAGAACTGCGTCGCGTTGAACGAGCCGCCGAGCTGATAGCTCTCCAGCTTGGTCATGTTCACCTGGTTGGTCGCGAAGCCGCCCATCGCCTTGTAGAGCGCGGCGGGGATGTTCTTCACCCGGAACACGAAAGTCGTGATGATCCGCCGCCCGTCATTCGGCGCGACGTCGAACTCGCGCGACATGATGAGGAAGCGGGTATGGTTGTGATGCTCGTCCTCGACATCGGGTTTCAGCACATCGAGGCCGTAAAGCTCGCCCGCCATCCGCGAGGCGATCGCCGCCGCCGTCGGATCCTTGAGCTCGGCGATGTGCTTGGCGGAGCCGGCGGTGTCGTGCCAGTTCTCGGCCTTCAGGTTCAAATCGCGGATGATCTTCAGGCATTGCGCCAGCGCCGGGCCCTGGCTGTAGACGCTCTTGAGGCCGCCAAGCGTCGCGCCGTGGATGCCGAGCAATTGGTGGCGGATGCGCAGGAAATGCTCGCCGACGATGTGCAGGCCGGCCTCGGGCAGGAGGTGATGGATGTCCGCGATGCGGCCCATCAGCGAATTCTCGACCGGGATGATGCACAGATCGGTGTCGCCGCGCCGGACCGCGTCGACCGCCTGGTCGAAGGTCGGGCAGGGAATGTATTGCGCGTGCGGCAGCGCCTCGCGCGCCGCGAGATTGGCATAGGCGCCGGGTTCGCCCTGGAAGGCGACGCGACGGGCCTTGGAGATGGCCGATCCGCTCATGACGATGTCTTCTTGCTCAACAATGCGCGCGCTTTTTCGAGATCGGCCGGAGTATCGACGCTGATCGGCACGCTGTCCACGCGCGCCACCGCAATGCGCATGCCCGCCTCCAGCGCGCGAAGCTGTTCGAGCTTCTCGCGGATCTCGAGCGGCGAGGGCGGCAAGGCGACGAAGCGCGCCAGCGCCCCGCGCGTATAAGCGTAGATGCCGATGTGGTGATCGAGCGGGCCGTCGCCCGACGGCGCCCGGGCGCGGGTGAAATAGAGGGCGCGGCCGCGCGCCCCTTGCCAGGCGACCACCGGCTTCACGACGGCGGGATTGTCGCAGTCGGCCGGATCGTCGATCTCGGCCGCCAGCGTCGCGATGTCGGCGCCGCTTTCGGACAGGGTGGCGGCGACGAGGCGAATCTGCGCCGGATCGAGCGTCGGCAGATCGCCCTGCAGGTTGACCACGACGTCGTGTTCGCCGCCCGGATCGAGCCGCGTCAGGGCCTGGAAGATGCGGTCGGAACCGGACGGCAGGTCGGGATCGGTCAGGATGGCGCGGCCGCCCGCGGCTTCGATGGCCGCGACGATCTCGCCTTCCGCCGCCGCGACCGCGACCGGGCCGATGCCGGCCGCGACGGCCTGGCGCCACACGCGCACGATCATCGGCAGGCCCGCGATGTCGGCAAGCGGCTTGCCCGGCAGGCGGCTCGACGCCATGCGGGCGGGGATAAGCACGATCGGTTTCATCGAAACCCTTGAATTCCCTTGAATTCTGCGACGCTTCGCCGCAATGACGGTTCCCAACCCATGGGTAATGTCGCCCGGCATTCGGGCGGCCTTAGCGGAGCGGTGACCTTATGGATTCCTGGGAGTGGAACAAGATCGCCGGCGCGATCCTGGGCACGCTGATCTTCGTCCTCGTGGTCAATTTCGCGACCGAAGCTTTGTTCGAGCCGGAGAAGCCCGCCAAGGAGGCCTATCACGTCGAAGGCGTGACCGAGACCGCCTCCGCCGGCGGCGCCGCGACCGCGCCGGTCGAGGAAGCCCTGCCCGATTGGGGCACGGTGCTGCCGACCGCCGACGTCGCTGGCGGCAAGGCAATCAGCGCCCGCTGCGAGCAGTGCCACGACATCGCCAAGGGCGGACCGAACAAGATCGGGCCGGAACTCTACGGCGTGGTCGGCCGGCCGCGCGCGACCAATCCGGGTTTCTCCTATTCGAGCGCGATGAGCGCCAGCCACGATCCGTGGACCTATGACAACCTGTTCAAGTTCATCAAGTCGCCGCAGAGCTACGTTCCGGGCACCAAGATGACCTTCGCGGGCCTCAAGAGCGCGAGCGACCGCATCAACCTGATCGCGTTCCTGCGCACGCAGAACGACAGCCCGCCGGCGATCCCGGCGCCCGCGCCGCCCAAGCCCGCCGCCGACGCGACGCCGACGAAGAAGTAACGCTTGCGCGACGCGCGCCAAGGCGTGAGCGTGGCGGCATGAACGGATCGATCCTCCTGCTCGTCCCGCCCGGCTGGGGCGGGCTGTGGCAACAGCCGCTGTCGGTCGGCGGATTGAAGGTCCATGCCCATGGCGTGGACGCCTACGATCCGGCGGAGATCCGCTACGCGGTGAGCTTCCGCCCGCCGCCGGGCTTGCTGGCCTCGCTGCCGAACCTGAAAGCGGTGTTCTCGCTCGGCGCCGGGGTCGACGGGTTCCTGCTCGATCCGGATTTTCCCAAGCACATCCCGCTGATCCGCTTCGTCGATCCGACCTTGTCGGGCGAGATGGCGCAGTTCGCGGTGTTGCATGTGCTGATGCAGCACCGCACCGTCTCGTTCTTCGCCGCGGCGCAGGCGGAGGGCAAATGGCGGCAGCGCATGCTGCCGCGCGCCACCGCCGACACGCGCGTCGGGATCCTGGGCCTGGGCGAGATCGGCACGGTATGCGCCGAGCGCCTGCGCGATCTGGGCTTCACGGTCACCGGCTGGAGCCGCTCGCGCAAGACGGTGGCGGGCGTGACGAGCTTTGCCGGCGCGGACGAGATGGATGCGTTCCTCGGCGGCTGCGATTTTCTCATCTGCGTGCTGCCGCTGACGCCCGACACGCGGCACATCCTGCGCGCCGAGACCTTCGCGAAACTGCCCAACGGCGCCTATGTCATCAACATCGCGCGCGGCGGACATGTGAACGAGCCGGACCTGATCGCGGCGCTCGATTCGGGTCATCTGTCGGGCGCGACGCTCGACGTGTTCGAGACCGAGCCGCTGCCGGAGGCGAGCCCGATCTGGAAACATCCCAGGATCATCGCGACGCCGCATATCGCCGCGATCACGTCGCCGCTGGCGGCGACGCGGTCGATCCTCGCCGGCATCGCGGCGCTGGAGCGCGGCGAGGCGCCGAAGAACGTCGTGGATATGACGCGGGGGTATTAAAGCCGTTTCACCGACGTCACCGGGCCGGCGACCGGCGCGATGCGGGCAACGGCCTCTTCCACCGGTTCGATCTCGACCTGCATGTGGAAGGCGTTGGCGTGCAGCAGCCGCGTCGCATCCAGCATGATGCCGACATGGCCGTCCCAGAAGACGAGATCGCCGCGCCGCCGCTCGGCGAAGGGCACGGGCCGGCCGAGCGCCGTCTCCTGCTGGTCGGTGTCGCGCGGGCTCGCGATGCCGGCGGCGGCGAGGGCGGTCTGTACCAGGCCCGAACAGTCGATGCCCGCATGGCTCTTGCCGCCCCACACATAGGCCGTGCCGACGAAACGCTCCGCCGTCGCCACCCAATCGGGCGCGAACACGTCCAGCAGCGCGATATGGCCGGCGAAGACGAAGCCGTCGGGCGCGATGCGCACGAAACCCTTGCTGCTTTCCAGCACCTTCACCCGGGCGTTCAGCGGCAGCAGATCGCGCGTCGCGCGCTTGACGTCCGGCCCGGTCAGGAGCGGCGTCGTCAGGGCGGTGACGCGGTGGGTCGGCTCGATCGCATCGCCGCAGACGAAGGTGTGGACATAGCCGACATAGCCGTCGACCGCCGACTGGCCCCAGGCCCAGCCGTCCTTCGAATCGTAGACGGTGAACGCCTCGCCGAAGAGCAGCTCGTCCTCCTGCAGGGCATCCTGCGCCGGCGCGTGGCGGAGCGCGGCGCGGCCGCGCGCGATGGTCATGGCGCGGCCTTCGACATAGCTCGCGGCCTCGACCTGGCCCCTCAGATGCGCGGCGGCGAGATCGGGCCGCGCCGGCGTGGTGCGCGGATCGTTCAAGCTGCTTCCTTCTGGCCGTAACGTTCCTTGAGCAGCGAATAGATCGCGCGCGCCGCGGTCGGCTCGGCGCCGGTGCGGCGGCCGGGCTTGGGCCTATCGACCCAGGCGGCGATGTCGAGATGCACCCAGCTTTTCGCCTTCTCCACGAAGCGGTTCAGGAACAGCGCCGCGGTGATCGCGCCGGCATAGCCGTAATGGGGATTGTTGGTGAGGTCGGCGACGGCGGAGTTGAGCGCGGATTCGTAGCCGCGCCACAAGGGCAGGCGCCACATCGGATCGCTCGCCAGGGCGGCATGCTTCGCCAGGTCGGCGGCCAGCGCCTCGTCGTCGGTGAAGAAGGGCGGCAGCTCGAAGCCGGTGGCGGTGCGCGCCGCGCCGGTCAGGGTCGCGATGTCGATCAGAAGATCGGGCGCCGCCGCGTCGGCCTCCGCCAACGCGTCGGCGAGTACCAGGCGTCCTTCCGCATCGGTGTTGCCGATCTCGACCGTCAGGCCCTTGCGCGAGGGGAACACGTCGCTTGGGCGATAGGCACTGCCGGAGACCGAGTTCTCCGCCGCCGGCACGAAGACCGAGAGCCGCACGTCGAGGCCGGCGCCCATCACCATGTCGGCGATGGCGAGCACGGTCGCCGCGCCGCCCATGTCCTTCTTCATCGCCAGCATGCCGGAGGCGGGCTTGAGGTCGTAGCCGCCGGTGTCGAAGACGATGCCCTTGCCGACCAGCGACACCTTGGGCGCGCCGGGCCGGCCCCAGGTGAAGCTGGCGATGCGCGGCGCGCGGGCCGAGCCTTTGCCGACGGCATGGATAAGCGGATAGTTCTGCTTGAGCAGCGCCTCGCCGACCACGACGGCGAATTTCGCGCCGTGCTTCTTCGCCACGTCGCGGGCGGCGGCGGCGAGTTCCTCCGGCCCCATGTCGTTGGGCGGGGTGTTGATGAGATCGCGGCCGAGGAAGACGCCGGCTCCGATGCGCGAAACCTCTTCGCCGTCGACGCCGTCGGGCAGGACGAGCTTGGCGGCGAGCGTCTTGCCCTTCTTGTAGCGCGTGAACTGATAGGTGCCGAGGATCCATGCCAGCGCGCCGTTCGCGCCGCCGGCGTTTTCCGGCACGTCGGCGAAGCGGTAGGTGCCGGCGGGAAGCTGCTCGGAGAACACCGCGAGCGCGAGCTTGTCCTCGCCCTTGCCCAGACCGAGCACGGCACCGCCGATCCCGCCATCGGCGTCGGGGAGAAGCTGCAATTCGCCGTCGCCGGCGGCGAAGCCGGTGCTTTTCAGGATGGCCGCGTCGCGCTTGGCGAGCCGCGCAAGAAAGGCCTTGAGCCCGGCCTTGGTCACGGCGTGCAGGGGAACGGCGTTGCGCGCGGACTTGACGAGACTCGAATGCATCGGACGGTTCCTTTCGTGCCGGGCGATGGATAGGACGGCGCGTCCCTGCGCGCAATGTTGCCGCCGCGGCGGCGATGGGGCGATAGTGCGCGCCCGTCGAGGACGAACGAGATGACCGCACGCTACACGCTGATCGTGGGAACCAAGGAGTGGTCGAGCTGGAGCCTGCGGCCCTATGTGGCGCTGCGCGCGACGGGGGCGCCGTTCGCGGAGATCAAGATCAAGCTGCGCCGGCAGGCGCTGACCGGCGACGAGATCAAGCGATACTCCAAGGCCGGCCGCGTGCCGATCCTGCGGATCGAAGAGGACGGGCGCGAGGCGATCGTGTGGGACAGCCTGGCGATCTGCGAGACCCTGGCGGAGCGCCATCCCGAGGCGAAGCTGTGGCCGGCCGATCCGCTGGTGCGGGCCGAGGCGCGGTCCTATGCCGCCGAGATGCATTCGGGCTTTCCCGATCTGCGCGACCAGCTTTCGATGGACTTCGTGCGGCGCCTGCCGCTGCCGGTGTTGCGCGAGGCGACCCAGGCGCAGATCGGCCGCATCGTCGATGCCTGGTCGTCGGCGCTGGCGCGGTTCGGGCGCAACGGCGGGTTCCTGTTCGGCGGCCTCTCGGTCGCCGATTGCATGTATGCGCCGGTGGTGTCGCGCTTCACGACCTTCGATGTCGAAGTGCCGGCGCCGGTGAAGGCCTATATGGGGCGGATGATGGCGCTGCCCGCGATGCGCGACTGGGGCGCCGAGGCGCAGACGGAAGTCGACGCCGGCGAGGCTTAGATCTTCCCCGCCTTGGTGTTCGGCCGGCGGACGGCTTCGCGGTAGAAGCGCGCGGCGCCGGGGTGCAGCGGCGCGGGAAGGTGCTGCGTCGCGGTCTCCAGCCGGATCAGCGACGCCGAGCGCAGGCCGGCGTTCAGCGCGTCGCGGTTGCCCGGATCGAACAGCGCGCGGGTCAGGCCGTAGACGATGTTGTCGGGGACCTGCGCGTTCGCGATCCACAGCGCGCGGACGCTGACCGTCTGCACCGCTTGCGTGCCGCGATAGGTGCCGGCGGGAATGACGTCAGGCGACAGCGACGGCACCGCCTTGATCAGCTTGTCGCGGCCCTTGCCATCGATCGGAACCAGCCGCGCCACGCCATGGGCGATCAGATCGTCCACCAGATCGACCGGGCGGCCGCCGACGAAGAAGAAGGCGTCGAGCTGGCCCTGCTGCAGAAGCTGGGCGTCGACATCGCTGGTGTCGTGGCGCGCCTTCAGGCGCCGTTCGGGAATGTTGTAGGCCGAAAGGATGGCGCGGACGGTGACGCCGGTTCCCGAATTCGGCGCGCCGAGCGACACGCGCTTGCCCTTCAGATCGGCGACGCCCTGGATCTTCGACGTGCGGGCGACCAGCAGGTGCACGTCTTCCGGAAAGAGATCGGCGATGACGCGCACGGCCTGCTGCTTGCCGCGGAAGGCGCCGGCGCCCTTGACCGCTTCGGCGATCACGTCGCCCTGGGCAAGCCCGGACTCGGCGCGGCCGGCATTCACCGCAAGGACGTTGGCGACGGCGCCCTCCGAGGTGCGGGCGCTGATGATCAGGCCGGCGGGGCCGCAGACCGGCGCCGCCTCGCAGCGGTCGACGCCCGGCGGATGGCTGAGCAGGCCGGCGATGAGCTGGCCGACGGGAAAATAGGTTCCCCCGGTCGAGCCGGTCAGGATCTGAAACGAGATGCGCGGCGCCAGCCCCTGGGCCGAGCCGAGTTCCACCGCGAGCAGCAGGGCGCCGCCGATCACGGCAAGACCGGCGGCCGACAGACCAAGGATTCGGCGCAAATTCATGGGCGACCCGATCCAACTCGCCTTTTGCGTCAGGATTTGGACGCGTCCGGAAATAAGCAACCGTCCCGCGGCCTTGCAAGGAGCGCAATTCGCCCGGCGTTCCGGGCCTTTATCTCGTTATGCCGCAACATACTTAAGGGTTTGTTGACCCCCCATCGTCCATCCTGAAACCGGGGAGCGCGCTTCGGCAAAAGGGATTCTTGCGATGCATCGTATGGCTGTTCGGATCGCGGCAATTGCGCTCGGCGCGGGCGCGCTCGGCGGCTGCGGCGTCTTCGGCGGGTCCGACGGCGCCGGGACCGATGCCACCGCCGCGGCGGCGCACCCCGCCGCCGCCGATGTCTCGCCGATGGCCCCCGACGTGGAAACCTCGGTGCGGCAGGCGCAGGCGCTGCGCCTCGGCGGCGACATCCCCGGCGCCACGCGCATCATGAGCCAGCTCATGCTGGTCAATCCCGACGATGCCCGCGTGGTCGGCGAATACGGCAAGCTTCTGGTGCAGCAGCGGGCGAGCACCGACGCGGTCGCCTTCCTGAACCGCGCGATCCAGCTCCAGCCCAATGACTGGACGACCTATTCGGCGCTCGGCGTCGCCTATGACCAGAAGAACGATCCGGCGAATGCCCGCCAGGCCTATGAGCGGGCGCTGGCGCTGAAGCCGGGCGAGCCGGCGGTCCTGAACAATTACGCGATGTCGCGCATGCTGGCCGGCGACACGGCGGGTGCGCGCACCCTGATGCTGCAGGCGCAGGCGAGCGGTTCCACCGATCCGCGCATCGCGAGCAATCTCGCGCTGCTCGGCACGACCGCGCCCGTCGCGGCGCCGGCGACGGCTCTTACGACCCCGCCCTCGGCAATGCCCATGGCGCGCGCCGCGATGCCGCCGCTTGCGCCGGCGAACGCCCGTGCCAGCGGCGCGCCCAGGCCGCTCACGCAGAACGGCGCGCGGGTCGTCATGCAGGAAGTCCCGGTCGATCCGCTTGCCGGGCCGGTCGCAAGGACCGCGCCCAAGCCCAAGCCGGCGAAGACCGCCAGGACGGCGGCGCATCCGGCGCCGCGCGTCGCCGACGCCGCGCCGAAGCCCCCGAAAAAGCCGAAGCCCGCCGCGGACCACATCCCGGCCCTGCGCATGACCGCGGACGCGAGCAAGCCGTAAGGCTCTCGACGGCCTGTACTCGGCGAAATTCCAAAGATCGGTGTTCTGGCCCGCGAATGCGGACCATGACAATCGGGATTTTGCACGCCACCAGGTTGCGGCGCGCCACGGCCGCCGCCGCTGCGCGCGGACGACGATCCGTCAGTGCGTGACGTGCATGATCTTCATGATGGCGGGGCCCAGGATCACCACGAACAGGCAGGGCAGGAAGAAGATGATCATCGGAACGGTCAGCTTGGCGGGCAGCGAGGCCGCCTTCTGCTCGGCTTCCGACATGCGCAGCTCGCGGTTTTCCTGCGCCGCGACGCGCAGCGCCTGGCCCATCGGCGTGCCGTATTTCTCCGCCTGGTTGAGCGCGGTCGCGACCTGCTTGACGCCGGCATGGCCGCAGCGCGTGGCGAGGTTCTCGAACGCCTGGCGGCGCTCGGGCAGATAGGAGAGTTCGGCGGTCGTCAGCCCGAACTCCTCGGCCAGCTCGCCGGACTGCGCGCCGATCTCGGTGGCGACGCGCTGGAACGCGGCCTCCACCGACATGCCGGATTCGACGCAGATCAGGAGCAGGTCGAGCGCGTCGGGAAAGGCGCGCATGATCGATTGCTGGCGCCGCGCGATCTTGTTGTTGAGGAAGAGATCGGGGAGATAGAAGCCGAGCAGCGCCATGCCGACGCTGACGGTGATCTTCATCGTCGCCGTCCACTGGAAGTGGGAGATCGCGAAGAGATAGAGCAGCGACAGCAGGAACACCGCGAACGGCATCACGAAGCGGAAGAACATGAAGGTCACGACCGGCCCCTGGCCGCGATAGCCGGCGCGGGCGAGCTTTCCGCGCGTATCTTCCGATTCGAGCAGATTGCCGAGCTTGAAGCGGTCGAGGGTGTGCTTCATGTAGCCGACCGGCTGGCTGCGCAGCGCGCCGCGCCGGGCGCTGAGCGCCGCCAGATGCTTGACGCGCAGTTCCTCGCGCCGCTGCGACACCGCTTTGAGGCGCTGGCCGAGCCCGTCGCGGTTGGCGAGCGGCAGGCCGAGCGTCACGATGGTCGCGAAGGCGAAGATCGCCGCGCAGACCGTCGCGATGAAGGTCTTGTCGAACAGGATTTCGAGGATGCCGACGCTCAGCATGCGCTAGCTCTTGAAGTTGATCATTTTGTGCATCACCGCGATGCCCAGCCCCATCCAGATCACGCAGCCCAGCAGCATGAGGTTTCCCACGCGCTCGGTGAACAGCAGCTTGATGTAGTCCGGCGTCGTCAGATAGACGATGCCCATCACGCCGGGCGGCAGCGAACCGATGATGGCGGCGGAGGCCTTGGCCTCGGACGACATCGCCTTGATCTTGCCGACCAGGCGCTTGCGATCGCGCAAGACCGACGACAGATTGCCCAGCGCCTCCGACAGGTTGCCGCCGGATTTCTGCTGGATGGTCATGACGATGCCGAAGAAGCTCACTTCCGGCGTCGGCATGCTTTCGTACATCTTCTTGACGGCCTGTTCGAGCGTGACGCCCACCTTGAGGCTTTCGACCATGCGGTTGAACTCCGAGCCGCAAGGGTTGGGCACTTCGCGCGCGACGATGCGCAGCGCCTCGTTGGTCGGCAGGCCCGATTTGACGCTGCGCACGATGACGTCGATCGCGCCGGCGAATTCGTTGGTGAAGGCCTTCTCGCGCCGGCGTTTCATGAAGCCCAGGACCCAGCGCGGCACGCCGAGCAGGAAGGCGAAGCCGACCAGCGCGGTGACGACCAGGCCCTGGCCGGCCAGGAAGCAGAACAACACCGCGACGAAAGCCAGCACGCCCGAGGCGATCCAGTAGGTGCGCACCGAGACGTTGGGCAGCCCCGCCTGTTCCAGGCGCTGGGTGAGCGTGACCTTGAGCTTCTTCTCGGCCTGCTTGTTCTCGATCTCCTTGAGGAGGGCCTGGACGTTCTTGCGCTTGAGCGCGGCGGTGTCCGGCGCCTTGACGCCGCGGCCGGACGCCTGCGGCTTGGCGATGGCGTTGACGCGCGCGTTGCGGCTGTCGCCGCCGGCGAAGGCGTAATAGCCGCCGACCAAGGCCAGGGACAGGAACAGGAAGACGACGAGATAGAGCATCAGCGCCTCACTGCTGCAGCGCGTCGAGCGCCTCGGCCAGTTCGCGCTCCAGATTGTAGTAGCGCGCGCGCTCCCAGAAGCTGGGACGCACGATGCCGGTGCCGACATGCTTGCCCTTGAGGCGGCCGGTCTCGTCCTCGCCGTTGATCTCGTAATTCATCAGGTCCTGGGTGATCACGACCTCGCCTTCGGTGCCGACCACTTCGGTGACCTTGGTGATGCGGCGCGAGCCGTCGCGCAGGCGCTCGGCCTGCAGGATGACGTCGATCGAGCCGACGATCATCTCGCGGATGGTCTTGGTGGGAAGCTGGAAGCCGCCCATGGTGATCATCGATTCCAGGCGCGACATGGCCTCGCGCGGCGAGTTGGCGTGCAGCGTGCCCATCGAGCCGTCATGGCCGGTGTTCATCGCCTGCAACAAATCGAACGCCTCGGGTCCGCGCACTTCGCCGACGATGATGCGCTCGGGACGCATACGAAGGCAGTTGCGGACGAGATCGCGCATGGTGATCTGGCCCTGGCCTTCGAGATTGGGCGGGCGGGTTTCGAGGCGCACGACATGCGGCTGCTGCAATTGCAGTTCGGCCGCGTCCTCGCAGGTGATGACACGCTCGTCGGCGTCGATATAGGCGGTCATGCAGTTCAGAAGCGTGGTCTTGCCCGAGCCGGTGCCGCCCGAGATCAAGACGTTGCAGCGGCAGCGGCCGATCACGGCGAGCACGCGCGCGCCGGCCGGGCTGATGGAGCCGAACTTGACGAGATCGTCGAGCGTCAGCTTGTCCTTCTTGAACTTTCGGATGGTGAGCGTGGGCCCGTCGAGCGCCAGCGGGGGCGCGATCACGTTGACGCGGGAGCCGTCCAGGAGGCGCGCGTCGCAGATCGGCGACGATTCGTCGACGCGGCGGCCGACCTGGCTGACGATGCGCTGGCAGATGTTCATCAGCTGCGCGTTGTCGCGGAAGCGGATATTGGTGAGCTGCACCTTGCCGCCGACTTCGATGAAGACGCGGTTGGCGCCGTTGACCATGATGTCGGAGATGTCGTCGCGCGCCAGCAGGGGCTCGAGCGGGCCGTAGCCGAGCACGTCGTTGCAGATGTCCTGCAGCAGGTGTTCCTGCTCGGCGATCGACATCACGACCGACTTGATCGAGATGATCTCGTTGACGATGTCGCGGATTTCCTCGCGCGCCGAATCCGGGTCGAGCTGGGCGAGCTGGGCGAGATCGATGGTGTCGATCAGCGCGGAGAAGATGGTCGATTTGATCTGGTAGTAGTCGTCCGAGCGGGTGTCGGCGACGGCGCGCGCGCCCGCTTTCGGCGACGGCGTGACAAGCAGCGGCGCGCTGCGCTGCGGAACGCTGCCGCCCTGGGCGTCCGGCTTCGGCGGCACGCCCGCGGCGGGCGCGGCGGCCTTGGGCGGCGCGCCGGCGGTGAGCGGCGGCGGCGCGGGAGGCGAGGTCCGCGCGACGGCGTCCGTCGAGGCGTTGCGCTTGCCGAACATGAACTACGCTCTCTTCTTGCCGGCGAAAAACGAAAGAAGCGGTGAGGCCTTCTGCAGCGGCTGCGGCACGCGGCCGGTGACGAGTTCGGCAAGGCGCCGGATGCCGGCGGCGGCCGGCGATTTCGGCGCCAGCTCGTTCAGCATCTGGCCGTTATTGGCGGCCTGGCCGAACAGATAGGGCTCGAACGCCATGACGAGCGCCGGCTCGATGCCGATGGTCTCGGCGAAATCCTTGACCGGGATCTCCGGGCGCTTGGCGACGCCGACCTGGTTCAGCACCAGGCGGGGCGGCGAATCGTTGGGGCGGTTCTGGCGCAGGATCTCGACGAGGTTCTTGGTGTTGCGCAGGGCGGCGAGATCGGGCGTGGCGACCAGCACGATGTCGTCGGCGGCGATCAGCGTCGCCTTGATCCACGGCGTCCACAGATGCGGGACATCGACGATCACGCAGGGCGTCGACTGGCGCACCGCGTCGAGCACCGATTCGAAGGCGTCGACCGGGGCCTCGTAGTCGCGGTCGATCTGCGCCGCGGTGGAGAAGATCGAAAGATGATCGCCGCGCTTCACCAGAAGCCGGTCCAGCAGCACGTCGTCCAGCCGCTCGGGCGCGGACAGCGCGTCGGCGACGCCCTGGCTCGGCTCGTCGTTGAAGTCCAGGCCCGTGGTGCCGAACGGCAGGTCGAGATCGACGATGGTGGTGTTGATGCGCAATTCCTCGGCGATGCACCAGCCGACATTGTGCGACAGCGAGGAGGAGCCCACCCCGCCGCGCGCGCCGACGAAGGTCACGACGCGGCCGATCGGCGCGGCCTGCGGATCGGTGTAGAGGCCCGAGATCACCTCGATCAGGTGCAGCGGATTGAGCGGGGCGACGAGATATTCCGAGGCGCCGCGGCGCATCAGCTCGCGATAGAGTTCCACGTCGTTGACGCGGCCGACCACGATGACCTTGGTCGAGGGATCGCAGACCTCGGCCAGCCGGTCGAGCTCCTGGAGCGCGGCCTGGCCGTTGAGGCGGGTTTCGACGATCAGGAGATTGGGCGTGACCTGGCCCTGGAAGTGCTCGATCGCGGCATTGGTGCCGCCGAGCTGGACGTTCATATGCGCCTTGGCGAGCCGGCGGTCGGAGCCGGCGCGCTGCAGCGCCGCGCCGGTGTCGGGGAATTCGACGAAGGCGTCGATCGAGATGCGCGGCACGGGCCGCTCATGGGGCGCGGCGCCGAAGGCCTCTTCCGGTTCTGGCGCGTGTTTCACCATGACGGTTCCTATTGCTTGTTCACGTCGGCGACGGCGCCCGACTGGTCTTGCGTGAGCGCAGCGCCCGTCGGCTTGCCGTCCTTGTAATTGCCGTAGACGGTGGCGCGGCGCGCGGCATCGCCGGGGCCCATCGGCTCCGGCGCGACGAGGTCGCGCGGATCGGCGATCTGGGCCGCGAAGTTGTGCTGGATGGCGCAACCCAGATTGGGCGAGATCTTGTTCTCGGCGGTGTTGCCCAGATTGTCCGGGAAATTGCCGCACGGCGCGGTCGTGGCGTCGTAGCCGATATAGCCGAGCTCGACCTTGCCGTCGTTCGAAGCGGCGGTGCCGACCAGGATGCGCTCGCGCGGCACGCCGGCCGATGCCAGGCGTTCGGCGAAATAGGAGATGGCGTATTGGGACTGGCCGCCCTCCGGCGCCGAGATCGAGATCGCGCCATTGCCGTGCTGCAGATAGGCGGCGACGAAGGCGTCGAAATGCTGCGTGTCGTCCGGCATCAGCCCGGCCTGCGGCGCCGAGAAGGGCAGCCGGATCGCGTGGTAGTTCGGCTGCACCAGGATCGGATGGTTGATCGCCGGATCGTCGGTCAGGTTCGGATCGTAGCTGCTGAGCGGATTGGCGCAGCTTCCCGCGGCAAGCACCGCGAGCAGGGCCATCGCCTTGAGGAAATCATTCGCGCTGGGCGTCATCTTGTGCCCTCTCTATTGGATGATGAAGCCGGCGCCGGACGAAGCCGTGGGCTTCGCGGCGGGCGGCCTGTTGTCGTGGATGCCGTTGAGCCGGCCGAGCAGGATCGTCTCCGGGTCGGTCGGACTGACGAAGCCGTCGGTCGGCAGAGCGAGATTGGCCATCGTGGTCGGGGTGACGAGATAGGCGGTGATCACCACCACCAGCTCCGATTCGTCGTTCTGGAAGTCGCGGCTGCGGAACAGGGCGCCCAGGATCGGCAGGTCCTTCACGCCCGGCAGCGCCTGCAGCACCTGCTTGGAGCTGTGCTGCATCAGCCCGGCGATGGCGAAGCTGCCGCCCGACGGCAGCTCGACCGTGGTCTGGGCGCGGCGCACCGACAGCGCCGGAATCGTCAGGCCGTTGGTCGGCGTCGTGCCCTGCAGCGTGAAGGCGCCGGTGTTGGTGAGCTCGCTGACCTCGGTGGAGACCTGGAGCGAGATTCGGCCGGCGCTCAGCACGACGGGGGTGAAGGACAGGCCGACACCAAACTGCTTGAACTCGACGGTGACGTTGCCCTGGTTGTCCTTGGCGACCGGAACGGGGAATTCGCCGCCGGCGAGGAATTTGGCGGTCTCGCCCGACACCGCGGTCAGATTGGGCTCGGCCAGCGTGTGCACCAGGCCGACCTGCTCCAGGGCCTGAAGCGCGCCCTGGAGATTGTTGGGACCGCCGGAGCAGACGCCGGCGGTCGGCGTGCACACCTGGCCGATCTGGCCGCCGGTGAGATCGTTCAAGGCGCGGCCGGTGAGGCCGAAGGCCGGCGAGGACGCGGCGCTCATCGGCACGCCGGCGACGATGGCGGCGCTGGCGAGGTCGATGCCGAACTGCTTGGCGATGTTGCGCTGCATCTCCGAGATGCGCACGCGGATCATCACCTGCTCGCTGGCGGCGACCCGAAGCAGGTTGACGACCTTGGTGGGATCGCCCGCGAAGCGCGCCGCCAGATCCTGGGCCCGCACGGATTCCTGCGTGCTCGCGACCGTGCCGGTCAGCACGACATTGTCGTTCATCGACGAGACCTTGATGTCCGCCTTGGGCATGTCGGCATGGAACATGGCGCCGAGATCGGTGGTGTCCTTCTCGACCCGGATATCGATCGAGGCGAGCTGATGGCCGGCGGCGTCGAAGAAGAAGGCGTTGGTCTGGCCGGTCTTCAGCGCCAGGAGGAAGATGCGGCGCGGATTGCGCACCACGGCGTCGACGATGTCGGGGCTGGAGACCAGCACGTCGCGCACATCGGCGTCGAGCTGCACGACGGCGGCCTTGTTGGTCGACAGCACCAGGCGCTGGGTGACGGTGCCGTTCCTCGTCGAGATCGAGATGACGTGCAGGTTGCCGTCGGGCGGCGGGGCCGCGCCGGCGCTGCCGGCCAGGAGGCCGAGCGCGGTCATTGCGAGCCCAAGAAGGATCCTGCGCATCGCTACTCTTTCCTTCCGTTCGCGCCGCTCGGCATCACGCCGAAGCGGATGACGGTGACGCCGCTGCCGTCCGGCCCGTCGTCGTCATTCGCCGGGTTCGCCTGGTTCGCCGCGATCGGCGCCGGCTTGGTTTCGTCGCCGAGCGCGCGCAGCGCCAGGCTCAAGGGCCCGCCGGCCTGCGCCTTGGTCACGATCCGCGCCTGGTCGGACGACAATTCGAGCGTCGCGGATTTGGCGAGCACGACCTTCTGGTCCTTGTCCTGCTTGTAGGTCTGGTCCATCGCCAGCACGCGGATGTTGGTGAGCACGATGCGGGCGCGGAAGCGGCGCGGGGTTTCGGAAATCTGCTCGGTCATCAGAAGATCGACGCGGTCGTTGGGCAGGATGAAGCCGCCGGCGCCGGATTCGGTGGTGATCGGAATGGACACCGCGCGCATGCCCGGCTGCAGCGTCGCGGCCATGAAGCCGGCGGCGTCGCTGCGCACGAATTTCGCGGCCGTCAGCGGCTCGCCCGCCACCATCGGGGCGCGCACCACCGTGCCGGCGAGCGCGGCGTCGAGATTGGGCGTCTCGTCATGGGTGATGAAGCTCGAATCGATGCTGGATTTCGGCCACGCCTGCCAGCGCACCAGCGAGGCGGCGAGCGTCTGGCCGGGCTGCAACGGCTCGGACGCGACGAGCACTTCGCCGGTCACGACCTGCGGCTTGGGCAGCATCGCCGCGACCTGGGGCGTGCCGCCGCCCATGAGGCCGCGCACGATCAGCACGGCGACCGCCGCCGCGACGACGGCGAGACCGAGAACCAGCATGCGCGGCATGTTCATGAACCCAACTCCTTTGGGTCCGATCCGACCACGAACCCTTTAGAATTTGCTTAACAAAATGCTGTGCAACCGAAACTACGGCGCGAGAAAACCGCGCGCCCCTAGATCGTTGCCGCCATTTTGAAAATTTCCGTCTGCGGAAGAATCAGGACGGCGCCGGCGGCCAGCGCCACGCCGTAGGGGATGCCGCCCTTCGCGTCGTGCAGGCGCGCGATCCAGCCTTGCGATCCCAGCGAGGCCGGGAGCGGTACGCGCCGCATCGCCAGGATGAGAACGCTCAATCCGCCGCCCATCACCACGGCGACGAGCGTGTAGTCGAGCAGATTGCGAAATCCGATCCACAAAAGGACGCAGGCGAACAGCTTCGCGTCGCCGCCGCCGACATAGCCCAAGGCAAACAGCGTGAAGCCGATCGCGAGCCCGACGAAGCCGGCCAGGAGATGGCCGCCGATCTCGGCCGGCGACAGGCCCACCGAGATCGCGAACACGGCGAAGGCGCCGATCAGGGCGATCTGCAGGGCGTTGGGGATGGTGAAGCTGGCAAGGTCCCAGCCGGCCGCGAGCGCGAGAAGCGCGGGCAGCACGATCAGGACGAGAAGCTCGGCGGTCATCGGCGTCCCAATTGGAGAGGCGTGCGAACGGCCGCGTCCCTTAAGGAAGCGGCCGCACACGAAACATCCGCGCGAACACGCGAGTGCTTACTAACCGAGCTTGTCGCCAATGGTCTTGAACGTGGTCGACAGATCGGTACCGACGACCTGAATGGCGCCGATGATAACGACGGCGATAAGCGCGGCGATGAGGCCATACTCGATGGCCGTCGCGCCGGACTCGTCGCGCACGAAGCGAGCGAAAAGGTTGTTCATAAAAGCCTCCACAAAGTGACACCCTAGGACGTCCGGCCGGCATCAATTGCGAGAGAGACCAACCTGGACAGACGTGAGCCTAGGCCGGTGGGCTTAACGGCTAATTAAGTGCGCAATTTTCACTATCGCCATTGTGTGCCAATGCTGAGCGGACAGGCCGCTCCGGAACACGCGCTAAGATTAATATTTTCGGATTGTTAACTGTCTCGCCCGAAACGCGGCGGTTCTTTCAGGTTCCGTCTTGGCGCGACGTTCGCCGGGCGCATCTTGCCGCGGTCAATCATTCCCTCATCGCTTTGCGCTACCGATGGGCGATGACCATCGCCTTTTCGACCGGCGCGCGGCGGCGGACCGCGACTTGGAAGGACCGCGGCGCGGTAACCGGCGCCGCCGCGATCCTTGCCTTCGCGGTGACCGCTTTCGCGCCGCAGGTGCTGAACGACGGCGACACCTATCTGCACATCGCGGCGGGAAGCCGGATGCTCGGCGATCACGCGATCCTGTTGCGCGATCCGTTCTCCTACACCTTCGCCGGCGCACCGTGGGAGGCGCATGAATGGCTGGCCGAGATCGTGATGGCGCTCGCCTACAAGCTCGGCGGCTGGAGCGGGCTGCTCGTGCTGTTCGCCGCCGCCGCGGCGGCGGCCGCCGCGGTGCTGAGCGATACGCTCGGCCGCTGGCTTGCCCCCAAGGCGCAAGCCATCGTCACCGTGCTGGCCATGGCGTGCATGACGGGAAGCCTGCTGGCGCGCCCGCATCTTCTGGCGCTGCCCTTGCTGGCGATCTGGACCGCGGAACTCGTGACGGCCAGGAGCGAGAAACGCAGCCCCAGCCTCATGCTGCTGCCGGTGATGACGATCTGGGTCAATATCCATGCGAGTTTCCTGCTCGGCTTCGCGCTCGCCGCCGGACTGGCGCTCGAGGCGCTATGGGAAGAGCGGAGCCTGCATACGCTGCGGAGGTGGGGTGTTTTCGGTCTGGGCATGCTGGGCGCGGCGCTGATCAATCCGCATTTCGCCCAGGGCGTGATCTTTCCCTTGACGCTGATGGCGATGCCGGCGCTGGCCGCGATCGGCGAGTGGCAGGCGACGCCGCTCACGCTCTTCCAGCCGATCGTGCCGGTCGTCGCCGCGACGATCTATGTCCTGGCGACGCGGCGGGTGCGCATCGCGCCGGTGCGCGCGGGTCTGCTGCTGGCGCTCGCCGCCCTCGCCTTCCTGCATGCGCGCCATCAGATCGTGTTCGCCGTGGCGGCGCCGCTGCTGCTGGCGCAGCCGCTGGCACGGGCCTTGGGCGAGCGCCGCGAAGCAGCTTCGCGGCGGCCGGCGGCGCTTGCGCTGATCGGCGTGCTGGCCCTTTGCGCGCTGCGCCTCTCGCTGCCCGTCACGCGCGGCGATTCCCCGGTCACGCCGGCGAGCGCGCTGGCCGACGTGCCGGCGCGGCTGCGCACCCTGCCCGTGCTCAACGATTACGCCTTCGGCGGCTATCTCATCTTCTCGGGCGTGAAGCCCTTCATCGATTCACGCGCGGAACTCTATGGCGAAGCGGCGCTCGAGAATTACGCCGCGCTGGGCCGGCCCGATGTGCTGCGCGCGACCCTTCGCCGGTACGCCATACGCTGGTCGATCCTCAGCCCGTCTTCGCCGGTCGTCGCGGAGCTCGATGCGACGCCGGGCTGGCGCCGCCTCCATGCCGACCGCTATGCCGTTGTCCAGTTTCGGGACGGCGGCGCGCCTTAAGGCGGAAGAAAAGTTAAGCCCTCTTTTACGCCGCGCGCGATACCCTGGCGAACAGCGAAATCCGGGATCACCCAAATGCGCCGCGCCATTCTTGCCGCCCTCGCCTTCAGCCTTGCCGGCACGGCCGCGTTCGCCGCCGGCGGCGTGTCGGTTCCGATGGACGAGGTGCGCACCGTCACCTTCGGCAGGCCGGTCACCACCGTCTATGTCGGCAACCCGTCGATCGCCGACGTGAACGTCATCGACTCGCGGCACGCCTTCGTGCTCGGCAAGTCGTTCGGCACGACCAATGTCATCGCGCTCGATTCGCAGGGTCGCGAGATCTCCAACACCTCCGTCACCGTGTCGGGCACGCGCGGCTCCACGGTCACGCTGAACCGGGGCGCGGCGCAGACGACGCTGGCCTGTTCGAGCGCGCGCTGCGAGACGGCGCCGCTTCCGGGCGACGCGCACTTCACCGACGTGATGGGCGACTTCGAGAAACATCTCGACCTCGGGTCCAAGACGGCGCAGTAGCGCCTTTCCCTTATCGATCCCGCCGGTTTCGGCGGCTTCGGACGAACGCCGCCATAGCCTTGCGCGTCACCGCGCGACGCGCAGGTTGGTGATCTGCTGGCCGATATTGTTGAAGGTGTCCGCGATCTGGGTGGTGCTGGTCAGATCGAAATATTTGGTCGCATCGGTCGCGCAGTTCTGCAGGACGGTCGAGTTGCCCTGGGTTCCGCCGATATCGACGAACACGGCATAGATGATGATGTGGTCCGCCTTGGCATTGGTGCACACCAGCGACATGCGCGCGTCGACCGAGGACTGCGAGCTGGACCAGCGGTTCTGGGTGTTGAGGCCGTCGCTCAGGATGATGATGTAGCGCGCCGTGTTGGCCGGGAGCGCCAGTGCGTTCAGCGGCGCGCCCGTGGACAGCGCATGCCAGCCCCAGACCAGGCCGATGGACTGGTTGGTGGTTCCGTCCGCCACCATCGCGTCGACCTCGGTGCTCAATGCGCTCCAATTGTAGCCGAGGCCGATGAGCGCCTGCGGACAGGAGCTGTAGTTTTCCGCCACGAACAGGCTCGATACCGTTCCGGTGGAGGGCGACGTCTTCATGACGTCGTAGTTGTTGTTCGTGTCGGGACCGCCGTCGTTGCCGCGATCGTTGACGCAGCCGTTCCAGTTGCTGTGGCTGTTTCCCGTCCAGGTGCCGGTGGCATTCTGGCAGCTGTTCTGCGTGGTTTTTCCCGAGATGCTGCAGGTGCCGTTGCCGTTCCAGGTGGTCCATGTGCCGTGCGTGGTCTGGCATTTCGACTGATAGGTGATGCCCGAGATGTTGCACGAGCCGAAATAGCCCCAGTCGATCCAGGACGCGCTGGAGAAGCCGGTGCCGACATTGACGTCCTTGACGAAGGGCACCAGCGCGACCTGGACGTCGCCCGGATTGGCCGATGCGCCCTGGAGCATGGTCAGCAGGCTGTGGGTCGCGGATTTCAGCGCCACGATCTTGGCGCCGGAAGACGGATGCGGGCACGGGCTGCTGGCGTTGCGATTGGCGTCGGATTCGCACATCGAACCGGTGTTGTCGAGCACGAGGCTGACCCACAGCTTGGTCTGGCCCCACACCACGGTGGACGACGCGTCGACCGGCACGCTGTGGATTCCCGCGACGCTCATCAGCGTCGTCGGCATCGGGACCGAGGTCGAGACCGTCACCGACTGGCCGTTCGGCACCACGGTGACGGCGGCCGGCGTGCCGTAGGCGGCATCGACCTTGTAGTTGGCGTTGAAGTAGTTCTGCGCCTGGGTCTGCATCTGCGCCTGGGTCAGGCCCGGCGCGCTGCCGACCGACAGCGCCGCCGCGTCGAGCGCCTCGCTCAGCGCCGACTTCACGATCATGGCGCGCGTGAGGTCGAGACCGGCGCCGGCCGCGATGACCACCGGGATGCTCGATATCGCGAAGATCATCGCGACATTGGCGCTGCGGTTGCGGAGAAAGGCGCTGGCGCGCTTCCATGCATCGCGGAATGTCTCGGCCAGGAACATGTCGGTCATCTCGAAACTTTCGACGGCGCCGCATCATCCTCCCGGCGGTATGAAAATGAAGTTGCGATTGCGCGGCATGGTTAGGCGATCGTTAGCGATCGGGCGGACATTCCCGTCGAAATAAAGAAAGATTAGCGATGTATGAACGCCCGGGCCCGGTCGTAACCATTCGACACGCCGTGTTGGCATTGCCTTAAGCGTTTGGAGAGCATGGTTGCGGCTTGTTGTTCGGAACATTCGCGCGCCGGCCTAAGAACGGCCGGGGCAAGAGGCTTAAGACCGAGTGCCGTGACAGGCGTATCTTCCCTATTCGCAAGAACCGCCGGGCGCCTGCGCCGCTGCGCGCGCCGCATGCGCGGCGATGCGCGCAAGGGTTCCGCGGCGATCGAATTCGCCATCATCGCGCCGGTGTTCTTCATCCTGCTCCTGGGCATCATCGAGAACGGCGTGATCTTCTTCGCCGCCTCGACCCTGCAGAACGCGACCGACAACGCCGCGCGCTATGTGCGCACCGGCCAGGCGCAGGCCGCGAACCTGACCCAGGCGCAGTTCCGCACGCGGATCTGCAACGACATCGCGCCGCTTCTCGCCTGTGACGGCAATCTGCAGATCGACCTGGACGCCTATGCCGGCTATGGCGGCGCGACCTTCGCCGCGCCGATCGACGCCAATGGCAATCTCAAGGCCAATCTGAGCAACTACCAGCCCGGCGTCGCCTGCAACGTCGTGCTGGTGCGCGCCTTCTACACCTGGAAGGTGATGACGCCGGGGCTTTCGGTGTTTCTCACCAACATCACCGGCGGCTATCACCTGATCAGCGCGACCGCGGCGTTCCGCAACGAGCCCTTCAACGTCGCGGTGGCCGGATGCTGAACCTCATCGCCCGCTTCCGCCGCGCCAAGGACGGCATCGCGGCGGTCGAGTTCGCGATACTGGCTCCGGTGATGGTCGCCCTGTTCCTGGGCAGCATCGAGCTGTGCGACGCGCTCGACTGCCAGCAGAAGGTCACCGGCATGGCGTCGACCGCCGCCGATCTCGTGGCCCAGGAGACCCAGGCCACCAACGGCGACATCTCGAACGTCTTCGCGGCGGTGAACTCGATCGTCTATCCCTATCCGGCGGCGGGGCTGAAGATCGTGATCACCAGCATCGCCCAGACAACGGGCCCCAATCCGACCACCAAGGTCGCCTGGAGCTGCGCGCAGAACACAGCGCCGCGCACCGCGGGCAGCGCGATCACCGTTCCGACCGGCGTCATCTCCAGCGGCGGCAGCGTGATCCTGGCGGAAGTGAGCTATCCCTACAGTTCGCCGGTGAGCGACTACATCACCGGCACGATCAACATGACCGAGACGTTTTATGCGCGCCCGCGCCGCAGCACGACGATCACCGCCCCGGCGAGCTGCCCCTAATCCTTCTTGCGCGCCTCGCGCACCCGCATCAGCCCTTCCTGCACGACGCTGGCGACCAGCTTGCCTTCGCGCGAGAAGATCGAGCCGCGGTTGAAGCCGCGCGCGCCCGAGGAACTCGGCGAATCCTGGGCGTAGAGCAGCCAATCGTCCATCTTGAAGGCGTGGTGGAACCACATGGCGTGGTCAAGGCTCGCCATCTGCATCGGCGAATGCCACGAGCGGCCATGCGGCAGGAGCGCGGTGTCGAGCAGCGACATGTCGGAGGCATAGGCGAGGACCGATTGCTGCACGACGACGTCGTTGGGCACCGGACCCGTGGCGCGGATCCAGACATTGTCGAACGGGGCGCGCGGCGCGCGGTTCATCCAATCGTCGAGGATGACGGGGCGCAATTCGATGGGGCGCGGACGGCTCATCCAGGCCTTCTGCTCCTCCGGCATCTTGTCCATCCACTGCTTGCGCGCCTCGTGCTCGTCGATGAGCGTTTCGGGGTCCGGCACCGACGGCATGTCGAACTGGTGCTCCAGCCCCTTCTCGGGAACCTGGAACGAGGCCGACATATGGAAGATCTGCTTGCCGTGCTGGATGGCGACGACGCGGCGCGAGGTGAAGCTCGCGCCGTCGCGGGCGCGGTCGACCTCGTACAGGATGGGAACTTTCGGATCGCCGGCGCGCAGGAAATAGGCGTGGAAGGAGTGGCAGACGCGGCCCTCGACCGTGCGGCTCGCCGCGACCAGCGCCTGGCCCAGCACCTGGCCGCCGAACACGCGCTGCATGCGGTCTTCCGGGCTTTGGCCCCGGTAGATGTTCTCCTCGATCTTTTCCAGGTCGAGCAGTTCGAGGACTTCGGCGATGGCGGTCTTGGCGGGCTTGGTCATGGCGCTCCCCTTAAAGTCGGGCGGCGCGGCGTGCAAGGCGGACCCGGCCGCCGAAATTCTTTGCCTGCCTCCTTCAATCCGTCATAAATCTTAGGCACTCCCTTCACGCGCCCCGCGACGCGGGAGGTTCCAAAGGACATCCATGGCAAATCTGCTTCTCGACAAGGCGGCCCATCAGAAGCCCGCGACCACCAAGAGAGGCGCCCTGGAGCGGCTCTTTACCCTTATGTTTCAAGGGTTTGTCTATAACCAAATCTGGGAGGACCCGGTCGTCGACCTGGCCGCTCTGGCGCTCAAATCCGACCATCGGGTGATCACCATCGCGTCGGGCGGCTGCAACGTCCTGAACTATCTAGCGGCCGACCCGGCCAAGATCATCGCCGTCGACCTCAACCCCAATCACATCGCCCTGACCAAGCTGAAGCTCGCCGCGCTGGAGAGCCTTCCCAGCCACGACGCCTTCTTCCGCTTCTTCGGCCAGGCGAACGACAAGGCCAACCGCGCGGCCTACGACAAATATCTGCGCCCGAAGCTGGACGCCGAGACGCGGAAATATTGGGAGAAGGATCGCCCCCTGCGCGGCCGGCGCATCAACATGTTCGGCAAGAACCTCTACCGCTACGGCCTTTTGGGACGCTTCATCGGCATCCTGCATGCCGTCGCCAAGCTGCACGGCAAGAAGCTCGAGCCGATCCTGGCGGCGCGCACGCCGGAGGAACAGCGCCGCCTGTTCGAGCGCGATATCGCGCCCCTGTTCGACTACAAGTCGATCAAGTTGCTGTCCAAGAGCCCGGTGTCGCTCTACGCGCTGGGCATTCCGCCGGCGCAGTATGACGAGCTGGTCGCGGCCGGCGATCCGGTCTCGGTGCTGCGCGAGCGCGTCGAGCGGCTGGCCTGCGACTTCCCGATCCAGGAGAACTATTTCGCCTGGCAGGCGTTCGGCCGCGGCTATGACGTCGAGCATCGCGAGGCGGTGCCGGCCTATCTGCAGCGCGAGACCTACGACTTCATCCGCACCCGCGCGAACAAGGTGGAGGTGCATCACGCCTCGCTGACCGATTTCCTGCAGGCCCAGGCGCCGGGGTCGCTGCACCGCTATGTCCTGCTCGACGCGCAGGACTGGATGAACCAGGACCAGATCACCGCGCTGTGGCGCGAGATCGACCGCACCGCCGACATCCGCGATGCCCGCGTGATCTTCCGCACCGCGGGGCCCGAATCGCCACTGCCGCGCAAATTGCCGCCCGACGTGCTCGCGCCCTGGACCTATCTGGAGGCGGAGAGCCGCGCCTGGCACGCCAAGGACCGGTCCTCGATCTATGGCGGCTTTCATGTTTACGCGCGCCGCAAGCCGTCGTGATACCGCGATGACCGAACATGCCGCGCTGATGGACCGGGTCTACCGGCACCAGCGCTACATTTACGATGCCACGCGCAAATACTACCTTTTCGGGCGCGACAGGCTGATCCGCGAACTGGCGCTGAAGCCCGGGGCGCGGGTGATCGAGGTCGGGTGCGGCACCTCGCGCAACCTCGTCAAGATCGCGCAGGCCTATCCCGGCACGGTCCTTTACGGTCTCGACGCTTCCGCCGAGATGCTGGAGACCTCGGCCAAGGCGATCGCGCGCGCCGGCCTGACCGGACGGGTCAAGCTCGTCCAGGCCTATGCCGAAGACCTCGGCCCGGGCCTGTTCGGAGAGGGCGAGCCGTTCGACGCCATCGTGTTCTCCTATTCGCTGTCGATGATTCCGGACTGGCGCAAGGCGCTCAGCGCGGCGCAGGCGGCGCTCGCGCCGGGCGGAAAGATACACGTCGTCGATTTCGGGGACCTGAAGGGGCTCGGCCGGCTCGGCGAACGCCTGCTGCGCTTCTGGCTCTCGCTCTTCCACGTGGCGCCGCGCGAAGAACTCCTGCGCAGCATCGAGGCCGGCAGCGGCAAAGGCAGTCTCGAACTGCTCACGGGACGCTACGCCTTCGTCTGGACCGCCGGGCGGAGCGACGGATTCTGGTCGGCCGATCACGGACCGGTCTGAAATTCATTTCTGAACAAGGGCTTCCGCCGGTCTTCGGCGGCCACCATCCGCGCCGCCGGCCGGGGCGGCATTCGCCGATCGAGCGTCATTTGCGCGCGCGAGCAAGCCGCATGCCGGATGCGTCCCCAGGCGCGACATTGTGCGCGGCATCACCGGGTGTTAAGTGTTGGCCCGCCTTGAGAAATGTATCGTCCGACGGCAAATGACCGAAATCGGGCAAGTCGTGTTGCAGGGCGGTCACAGCCCGCGCGCAAACGGGCCTTCGAGACCCGAAAACGGCCGAATACCAAATCGTTCAGGGGAGACATCGGCTGTTGCCGTCGTTATAAGTCCGTTGTCGTCCGAACGTTTAGGTGGGGGGGTCCCCGCCCGTCGGTATTTGAAGCGAGGATAGAAATGAAACTTCGTTCGATCGCCTTGACGGGCGTGGCACTGGCGGCGCTCAGCGTCGCCCCTGCGATGGCCAATGATACGCAGGGCTGGTATCTCGGCCTTGGCGTTGGCTACGATCACATGGATCCGATCCATGCGGTTACGGCTCCGCCGCTTTCGGCCCATGCCAATCTCGGACAGCAGGACTCGGGCCTGGTCGCCGGCTCTTTCGGCTACAAGTGGACCAGCGGCCTTCGCCTCGAATTCGAAGCGGGCTATTCCTGGCACGACCAGCACGAGCACAACCCGCCCTTCGCCGGCACGCTGAGCGGCACGAACCAGCTCAAGTCGGCCTTGGTGAACTTCATCTATGACTGGAATCTCGGCGACAATTGGAGCCTCTCGCTCGGCGGTGGCGTCGGCGCCGGCGCGCTCGACCTGTCCATCAAGGACAGCCTGTTCCCGGGTCTCAAGGTCATCCGCGGCCAGAAGACCGAGTTCATGTGGCAAGGCATTGCCGGCCTGAACTACGAGCTCAGCCCCGAGACCGAGTTGTTCCTCGACTACCGTTATCGTTCGGCCGAGATCGACCGCCCCTATGTGTCCGATTTCGGGGCCATCGACCCGGTCCACATCTCGCAGGCCCAGGAGCATGTCGCGATGGTCGGCATCCGCTGGTTCCTCGAAGAGACGCCTCCGCCGCCGCCTCCCCCGCCTCCGCCGCCCCCGCCGCCGCCTCCCCCGCCGCCTCCGCCGGTCAAGACGTTCATCGTCTTCTTCGACTTCGACAAGTCGAACCTCACCGACAAGGCGCAGGAAGTGGTTGCCGAAGCGGTTCGCACCGCGAAGGCCAACGGCTTCGTCAAGGTGCTGGTCACCGGCCACACCGACACGGTCGGTTCGGACAGCTACAATCAGGCGCTGTCGGTGCGCCGCGCCCAGTCGGTCAAGGACGAGATGGTCCGCGAAGGCCTGGATGGCGGTGGCATCGAGATCGTGGGCAAGTCGTTCCACGATCCGCTGGTCCCGACCGGTCCCGGCGTCCGCGAACCGCAGAACCGTCGCGCGGTCATCGACCTCGGCGGTTAAGCGTCACCTCGCTTCAGAATACGGAAAGGGCGGGCCTTACGGTCCGCCCTTTTCGTTTGCGTACCCTCCCGTTCACGGAAGGGTCGACAAAATTCGAGCGGTGTGTAGCGACAGCGTACACACGAATTTTTCGGGGAGGGGACAGCGGTGCAGATCGCGCTCTTCCGGAAAGGCTGTCCCCTCCCCGAAATTCGCTCCGCTGCGCGCAGCGAATTTCGACCCTCCCGTGAACGGGAGAGTACGACGCGACAGCCTTTCCAACCTTCAGGCTACTACTGCTCGTATTTCAGCGTGATCACGCCGACGCCGGCGGCGATGTTGAGGCCGGTATTGCCCTGCACGCTCAGCGGCTGCAGCGCGATGGACTTGTCGAGGCCACCGATCAGGACATTGGCGCCGAGCCCGACGACGATCGTCGCGCCCGCCGTGGCGCCGGCATAATCGCCCTCCAGCGCGCCCGGACGGACGTCGGAGGTCGGCGCCACCACGCCCCATAGCAGCGTCGCATTGTCGGCATAGCCGATATCCAGGCCGTATTTCGAGAAGGTACCGGTGTAGTGCTCGCCCGAGCCGCTATTGGGCGCAAAGGTGCATTTGAGCTCCTTGGACGAGCCGAACAGGAAGCCGAAGCCGCTCGATATGTTGCAGGTCAGGCTGCCGACCTTGATGCCGGCGGGCGGCGGCGGCGCGGCCTCGGCAAGGACGATCGGCTCGTCGTCGGGCTGCGGCGGACGCGGCGTCGGCCGGATCCCCGGAGCGGCCATCACGCCGTGGAAAGTCGTGTTGACCTTCACCGCGCAGGTGTCGACCGGCGTCTCGCTTACGGCGAACGGCACGCCGGCGACGAAATCCTTCAGCGCCGGCTTGGCCGGCGCGTTGGCGGCCGCCAGCACCAGATCGGCGGCCTGGCAGAAATTGGCCGCGTCATGGACCCGGCGCAGCTCGGCTTTGGATGCCATGTCGGTCTTGAACAGGTTATAGGCGGCGTCGCCGCGCGATCCGCCATAGACGCGTTTGAACATGTTGAGCAGGAGCTTGTCGGTGCCGCGCAGCTCGGGCCCGAACGAGGTGCGGTAGGCGTTGAAGCCGTTGCGGGTCGCGTCGCCGCAGGTCAGCGCCGCGTCCACCAGCTGCTGATCGACCACCGTCGTCTGGATGGCCGCGACCTCGGCCGGCTGGGCGCATCTGAGCGCGGGCCTGCGGGCGGCTTCGGCCTGACCGGCCCCGAGCGCGACGAGGACCCCCAGGCAAACTCCCGCCTTCCATGCGTTTCCCATGCTTTTCTTGCTCGTTGTGTGGCTGCAGCCGGCACCTTAGCATCGCCTTTTCGGCGCTGCGAATGCGTCATGCGCGCCTTAGTTAAGGTTCCCGCCCCCGCCCATGGCTGCCCGAAAGACCCGCGCCGCGCCGCCGTCCGTCGACCTTACCGGCGAGGACGTCCATTGGGATTTCCGCGATGCGATGTCCTATGGCGATTATCTGGGGTTGCGCCGGCTCCTCGCCTGTCAGACGCCGCTGTCGGGCGCGCATGACGAGATGCTGTTCATCGTCATCCACCAGGCGAGCGAGCTGTGGATCAAGCTCTGCCTGCACGAGATCGCCGCGGCGATCGGGCAGATCCGCAAGGACGAGCTCGGCCCGGCCTTCAAGATGATGGCGCGCGTCAGCCGGGTGCAGGCGCTGCTCATCCAGTCCTGGGAGATCCTGTCGACGATGACGCCGTTCGACTATGCGAGCTTCCGCGGCAGCTTGGGAAAGTCGTCGGGCTTCCAATCCTTCCAGTACCGCATGCTCGAATTCCGGCTGGGCAACAAGAACGCGGCGATGGCGCGCGTCTTCGAATCCGACAAGACCGTCCGCGACCAGGTGCGCGCGGCGCTTACCGAACCCAGCATCTACGACGAATCGCTGGCGCTGCTGGCGCGGCGCGGCCTGACCATTCCGAAGGCCAAGCTCAGCCGCGATTTCGCCAAGCCCTATGCCGCCGATCC
The DNA here is from genome assembly GCA_037200045.1 of Rhizomicrobium sp. Taxonomy (NCBI): domain Bacteria; kingdom Pseudomonadati; phylum Pseudomonadota; class Alphaproteobacteria; order Micropepsales; family Micropepsaceae; genus Rhizomicrobium; species Rhizomicrobium sp. Next base: position 2,422,208 of record JBBCHM010000001.1, on the reverse strand, counting down.
GCGCGTGACGGAAGCCTGGCGCGCGGTCTATCGCGACGCCGAAACCCATTGGGACCTCTACGAGCTGGCGGAGAAACTGGTCGATCTCGAATACCGCTTCCACCTCTGGCGCTTCAGCCATATGAAGACGGTGGAGCGCATCATCGGCGCCAAGAAGGGCACGGGCGGGACATCGGGCGTGAACTATCTGAAGAAGGCCCTCGAACTGACCTTCTATCCCGAACTCTGGGCCGTCAGGGGCGAGATATAGCGTGGGCGCCCTTTCTCATCTTCGCGTGCTCGACCTGTCGCGCGTCCTGGCGGCGCCGTGGGCGACGCAGATCCTGGGCGATCTCGGCGCCGAGGTGATCAAGATCGAAAAGCCCGGCGAGGGCGACGAGACGCGCCATTTCGGCCCGCCCTTCCTCGTCAATCCCGACGGCAGCAAGGGCGACGCGACCTATTTCCTGACCGCCAACCGCAACAAGAAATCCGTCACCGTCGACATGTCGAAGCCGGAAGGCCAGGCGCTGATCAAGCGGCTGGCGCGGCGCGCCCATGTCGTGGTCGAGAACTTCAAGACCGGCGCGCTGGCCAGATACGGTCTCGACTACGACAGCCTGCGCGCCGAGAATCCGGCGCTGATCTATTGCTCGCTGACCGGTTTCGGCCATGACGGGCCGTACAAGGACAAGGCCGGCTACGACTATGTCATCCAGGGCATGGGCGGGCTGATGAGCGTCACCGGGCAGAAGGACGGCGAACCCGGCGCCGAGCCGATGAAAGTGGGCGTGGCGGTCAGCGACCTGGTGACCGGGCTCTATACCGGGATCGCCATCCTGGCCGCCGTGATCCATCAGGGGCGGACCGGCGAAGGCCAGTCGATCGACATGGCGCTGTTCGACTGCCAGGCGGCGGCGCTCGCCAACCAGGCGACGAACTATCTGGCCGGCGGGATGGTTCCGGGGCGGCTGGGCAACGCGCATCCCAATATCGTGCCCTATCAGGTGTTCGCGACGGCGGATGGCCACCTGATCCTGGCCACCACCAACGAACCGCAATTCCGACGCTTCGCCGCGGTCGCCGGCATCGCAGACGTCGCCGCCGATCCGCGCTATGCGACCAATGCCGAACGGGTGGCGAACCGCGAGGCGCTGGTCGATGTGCTCAAACCCGTCCTCGCCCGGCGCACGACCGCGCAATGGATCGCGGCGCTCGAGGCCGCGAACGTGCCCTGCGGGCCGATCAACCGCGTCGACCAGGTGTTCGCCGATCCGCAGGCCGTGGCGCGGCATCTCACCGTTGCCATGACGCATGCCACCGGGCCGATGCGCCTTCCGGCCAGTCCGCTGCGGCTGTCGGCGACGCCGCCGGAATACAAGAGCGCCCCGCCGCTGCTCGGCGAGCATACCGATCAGGTGCTTGGCGAGGTGCTCGGTCTTTCGCCGGACGAAATCGGACGGCTGCGCGAAACGGGCGTCGTTTAAAAAGCCCCAAAGCTTTGATGTTTCGCAACGAAGCGTTCAGCCAACGCGTTCATAGTAAGGGGGTGGAGACCTTGCTCGATGCGCCTTGGGTTCGCGATTCCATTCATTGTCGTCACGGCTTTCGCCGGGCGCGCCGCCGCGGCGCAGCTCGTGATGCCGCAGGACAAGCCGGTCTATTACAACGCCTATGACACGCCCGGGATCGCCCAGCCCTGGGTCGGTCAGCAGCCCGACGGCCGCCTGACGGAACAGCCGATCGGCGAGCTCATCGCCGTCAGGCTCGGCCTCGCCCATGGTCGCGCCGAGCTGTTCAGCTACCGGCTGGAAAACGCGCCGTCGGCCAAGACCATGCTGGACGGCGTGATCGACGGCGGCGGGTTGAAGCTCAAGCTGACCTGGTAAGCTTTCCGAAACCCGCCATTTGGCGTATGGGAACGCGCGAAACAGGCGGAAAACAGCATGTCCTACAAGGTGGCGGTGGTCGGCGCGACAGGCAATGTCGGCCGCGAAATGCTGAACGTGCTCGACGAGCGCGTGTTTCCGGCGAGCGAAGTGGTGGCGCTGGCCTCGCCCCGCTCGATCGGGACCGAGGTTTCGTTCGGCGACAAGGCCCTGAAGGTCAAGGCGCTCGACTATTACGACTTCAAGGGCACCGACATCGTGCTGATGAGCGCCGGCGGCGCCGTCTCCAAGGCCTGGGCGCCGAAGATCGCGGCCCAGGGCGCCATCGTGATCGACAATTCCAGCGCCTGGCGCATGGACCGCGACGTGCCGCTGGTGGTGCCGGAAGTGAACGCCGACGCGCTCAGCGGCATCAAGAAGGGCATCGTCGCCAATCCGAACTGCTCGACGGCGCAGCTCGTCGTCGCGCTGAAGCCGCTGCACGACGCGGCCAGGATCAAGCGCGTGGTGGTCTCGACCTATCAGTCCGTCTCCGGCGCGGGGCGCGAGGCGATGGACGAGCTGTTCCGCCAGACCCGCGCGGTGTTCGTCGCCGATCCGGTCGAGGTCGAGCACTTCACCAAGCAGATCGCCTACAACGTCATCCCGCAGATCGACGACTTCCTTGATTCCGGCCTGACCAAGGAGGAGTGGAAGATGATGGTCGAGACCCAGAAGATCCTCGATCCCGACATCCAGCTCACCGCGACCTGCGTGCGCGTGCCGGTGTTCATCGGCCACAGCGAGGCGGTGAACATCGAATTCGAGCAGCCGATCACCGCCGACAAGGCGCGGCAGATCCTGCGCGCCGCGCCGGGCATCCTGGTTGTCGACAAGCGCGAGGACGGCGGTTACGTCACCCCGATCGAATGCGCCGGCGAGGACGCGACCTATGTCAGCCGCATCCGCAAGGACCCGACCGTCGAGCACGGCCTCTCGCTGTGGATCGTGGCGGACAATCTGCGCAAGGGCGCGGCGCTGAACGCGGTGCAGATCGCCGAATGCCTGATCAACCGCAAGCTGCTGAGGGCGGCGTGACGCCGGCGGCGTTCGCGGCGCTCATCGAGCGCTTCGCCGCCGCGGCGACGCACGGCGACGGCCAGGCGCTGGCCGCCTGCTTCACGCCGGACGGGACCTATTTCGACTATATCTACGGCGCGCATACCGGCCGCGCCGGCATCGCCGACATGCTGGAGAACCTCTTCCATCGCGACGCGACGGAATACGACTGGAAATTCTTCGATCCGGTGGTGAACGGCGATATCGGCTATGCCCACTCGCTGTCGACCTTCGTCTCGACGGTGCCGGACTATGCCGGCCGCGAGGTGGTGATCGACGGCACCAGCCGCTTCGTCCTGAAGGACGGCCTGATCGCGGAATATCATGAGAGCGTGAACGGCGGCGTGGCCCATGCGCAGCTCGGCCTCGCCCCGGAGCGCATGGCCAAGGTCATGGCGCGCTGGGCCAGGCGGCTGCGCGAGCGGCCCGACGTCGAGGCCTATCGTGCGGCGGTTCGCGCACGCTACGCTGCCGCGCAAAACCGGTAATCTGACGCAAGCGAATATCGAAGGAACCGCCATGACGACGATACGGCCGCGCCGCTCGGTGCTTTACATGCCGGGTTCGAACGCCCGCGCGCTGGAGAAGGCCCGGACGCTGCCGGCCGATGCGCTGATCCTCGATCTCGAAGACGCGGTGGCGCCGGACGCCAAGGACATCGCGCGCCAGCAGGTGTGCGACGCGGTCAAGGCGCGCGGCTTCGGCAAGCGCGAGATCATCGTGCGGGTCAACGGCCTTTCGACGCCCTGGGGCGAGGCGGACCTCAAGGCGGCCACCGAGGCGCAGCCCGACGCCATCCTGGTGCCGAAAATCTCCAAACCCGCCGACCTGCACGCGGTCGAGGAGCGTCTGATCCAGCACCGGCATCTGCGAAACATCGCGGTCTGGGCCATGGTGGAGACGCCGGCGGCGATCCTGAACATCGCGAGCATCGCGGCGGCGGGCGGCGGGCTGGCGGCCTTCGTCATGGGGACCAACGATCTGATCAAGGAGATTCGCGGCACCCACACGCAGGACCGGATGAACCTTGCCGCCGCGCTGGGCCTGTCGGTTCTGGCGGCGCGGGCGAACGAACTGGCCGTCATCGACGGCGTCTACAACGATATCGCCGACGCCGAGGGTTTCCGGGCGAGTTGCGAACAGGCGCGCGCCTTCGGGTTCGACGGCAAGACGCTGATCCATCCCTCCCAGGTCGAGACCTGCAACCGTGTATTCGCACCGTCGGCGGAAGAGGTCGAGGCGGCGCGCAAGGTGATCGCCGCTTTCGAACTGCCGGAGAACAAGGGCAAGGGCGCGATCAAGCTGGACGGGCGGATGGTGGAGCTGTTGCACGCCGAGATCGCGCGCGGCACCGTCGCGATGGCGGACGCGATCGCCGATCTGGGGGCGTGACGGAATGAAAACGAATGTCGGAAATTTCTTCGAGGATTTCCATGTCGGGCAGAAGATCGCACATGCGACGCCGCGCACGCTGACCCAGGGCGATGCGGCGCTGTACCAGGCCCTCTACGGCTCGCGCTTCGCGCTGCAGTCTTCCGATTTCTTCGCGCAGGAGGTCGGGCTGCCGCGCAGTCCGCTGGACGACCTGCTCGTCTTCCACACCGTGTTCGGCAAGTCGGTGCCGGACATCTCGCTGAACGCCGTCGCCAATCTCGGCTATGCCGAGGGACGGTTCCTCAAGCCGGTCTATCCCGGCGAGACGCTGTCGGCGCATTCCGAAGTCATCGGCCTCAAGGAGAACTCCAACCGCCAGACCGGCGTCGTCTATGTCCGCACCACCGGCATGAACGAGAAGGACGAAGGCGTGCTCTCCTATGTGCGATGGGTGATGGTGAGGAAGCGCGATCCGGAAGCCGCGGCGAAACCGGCCGTGGTGCCGGCGCTGGCCGAGGCCGTCGCGGTGGAAGACCTGCGCATTCCGGCGCATCTGAAATACGACACGCTGTTCGATGTCGCGCAGTCGGGATCGAAACACCTGTGGGACGACTACGCGGTCGGCGAGAAGATCGACCATGTCGACGGCATCACGGTGGAAGAAGCCGAGCACATGCTGGCGACGCGGCTCTACCAGAACACCGCGCGGGTGCACTTCAACCAGTATGCCGAAGGCCAGGGCCGCTTCGGGCGCCGGCTGATCTATGGCGGCCATGTCATCAGCCTGGCGCGCGCGATCTCGTTCAACGGGCTGGGCAACGCGCTGACCATCGCCGGCATCAATGGCGGGCGGCACGTCAATCCGCTGTTCGCCGGCGAGACGGTGTTCGCCTGGAGCCAGGTGCTGGACAAGCAGCCGCTCGTCCACCGCAAGGATGTCGGCCTGCTCCGCCTCAGGCTGGTGGCGACCAAGGATCTGCCCTGCGCGGAATTTCCGGATCGCGGCGACGACGGCGCCTATCCGGCGGGCGTGATCCTGGATTTCGACTATTGGGCGGCGATGCCGCGCGGATGAGTCTTCTCGATCGTTATCGCGCGTCGGTCGCCAAGGGCGAATTGAAAAAGGATGCGGCGCAGGAACGCGCGGCGGCGAAACTCGCGGCGCTGGCCAAGGCGCTGAAATCCTATCGGCCGGGACGGCGGTTCTTCTTCGCGGCGCCCAAGCCGCCGCGCGGGCTTTATCTCTGGGGCGATGTCGGGCGCGGCAAGTCCATGCTGATGGATTTGTTCTTCGCCGAGGCGCCGGTCGCGCCGAAGCGGCGCATCCATTTCAACGAGTTCATGGTCGAGACGCATGCCGCGATCCATGCCGAGCGCCAGCGCGCCGGCGCGGGCGATCCGATCCCGCCGGTGGCGCGCGGCATCGCGGAGGCGGCGCGGCTTCTGTGCTTCGACGAATTCCAGGTGACCGACGTCGCCGACGCCATGATCCTGGGCCGGCTGTTCGAACAGTTGTTCGAGCGCGGCGTGGTGGTGGTGGCGACCTCGAACACGCCGCCGGACCGGCTCTATGAGGGCGGGCTCAACCGCCAGCTTTTCCTGCCCTTCATCGAGGAGATCAAGCGGCGGCTCGAAGTGGTCGAACTGGACGGCGCCGTCGATTACCGCCTGCACCGGATATCCGGGCTCAGCGTCTATCTCTGGCCGCTGGGGCCGAAGGCCGATGCGGCGATGGATGCCGCCTGGTTCAAGCTCACCGACCGCAAGAAGGGCGCGCCGCAGAACCTGACCATCCTGGGGCGCACCTTGCGCGTGCCGCAAGCGGCCAAGGGCGTGGCGCGGTTCGGGTTCGAGGATCTGTGCGCCCAGCCGCTCGCGGGCGCGGATTACCTCGCGGTGGCGCGCGCCTTCCATACCGTGCTGATCGACCATATCCCCCGGCTGGGCGCGAACCAGCGCAACGAGGCGCGGCGCTTCATGCTGCTGATCGACACGCTCTATGACGAGGGCGTCAAGCTGATCTGCTCGGCCGAGGCGCCGCCGGATGAACTCTATGTCGCGGGCGACGGCGCCGACGCCTTCCGCCGCACGGTGTCGCGCCTGCACGAAATGCAGAGCGAAGACTACCTGAAACGCGGCCATGGCATTCGCGGCGACGCCGCCCTGGCTGTATAGTCGGAAGCGATGCTGCGCCAGATCATCGCGACCTCACTCTTTATCCTGGCGGCGCTTATCGTGTATCGGTACCGCCGCTGGATCGTCGCGCGCGTGAAGCGGTTCGACGATGAGAATGTGCGCCGCATCGCCGAGCAGGAGCGCGACCGCGCCGATCCGCTGGCGCATTACCGCCACACGCTGCGCACCGCCGAAGAACAGGTCGAGAGCGTCAGCGAAATCGTCGAACCGGACGAGCGGCTGGGTACGCCGGTGACGCGCTATCTGTTCGAAGGCGAACGCTTCGCGGACCGCACCGAGGCCGAACGCGCGCGCGCCGATAAGATCCGCGCCATCGCGCGCGGCTATTACCAGGACCTGCCGGTCGCGCTGGCCGAACGGCGCAAAGATAAACTCAACTGACAATTGGCGCGCATCTGTCGATGCGCTTAGGCCGCCTCGCCGCGCATCAGTCGCGGGAGTTTGCCGATATCGCCGCCGGCGTGGCGGATGAAGAAGCGGCGGGCGGGGCCGATCGCGTCCACGATGCCCATGCCGACATCGCGCAGGGCACGCAGCGGCGCGATGTCGTTGGAGAAGAGACGGTTCAAGCCGTCGGTCGCGACCGCCATGGCGAGCGAATCGAAACGGCGCCAGCGTTCGTATTTCTTCAGCGTGTCGAGCGAACCGATGTCGAGGCCGAGCCGCGCCGCATCGAGCAGGACATCGGCCAGCGCGGCGGCGTCCTTGAGGCCGAGATTGAGGCCCTGGCCGGCGATGGGATGGATGCCATGGGCGGCGTCTCCCGCCAGCGCAAAGCGCGGCTTCACATAACCCCGCGCGAGATGGAATTTCAGCGGATAGGACCAGCGCGGACCCGCTGCCCTGGTGGCGCCGAGATGACTGCCGAAGCGCCGCGCGATCTCGGCGTCGAAGGCTTCGGCGTCCAGCGCGAGCATCTTCGGCGCGAGCTTTTCGTCTTCGGTCCATACCAGCGAGGATCGGTTGCCGGTCATCGGCAGGATCGCGAAGGGGCCGGAGGGCAGGAAGTGCTCATAGGCGACGCCGTTGTGCGGCCGTTCGTGCGCCACGGTGGCGACGATGCCCCATTGCGCATAGGACCACGCGACGATGCCAAGCCCCATCTTGTCGCGCATCGCCGATTCGCGGCCGTCGGCGGCGATGGCGAGCGCGGCTTCGAGCGTCTCGCCGGTCGAGAGCGTGGCGCGGAGGCTGTACGGGCCCGGCACGAGATCGACCAGCGCGGCCGGCGCGATCAGGCGCAGATTGGGCAGCGTGGCGGCGACGGCGAACAGGCCGGCGCGGGTGTGGCGGTTCTCCACGATATGGCCGAGCGAGGCGGCGCCGACCTCGGCCGCATCGAAATGCAGCGAGAAGGGCGAGGGCTCGCCGTTCAGCTTCGCGTCGGTGACCAGAATGTCGGCGATCGGCTGGGCGTCCTTCGCCAGATGCTCCCAGATGCCCAGGGCCTCGAACATGCGGACCGTGGCGAAGGCCAGCGCGCTGACGCGGCCGTCGAAGGCGGCGTCGAGCGCGGCCGCCTCGGGCACCGGATCGGCCACGGCGACCGACAGGCCCCCCTTGGCGAGGGCGATGGCGAGGGTCAGGCCTACCAGGCCGCCGCCGCCGATGATGATGTCGCATTGGCTCATGGGGTTAGCCTACGCCGTGAGCATGCCCAATTGGATCGCGGGATATTGCCACCCCCTCCCCCTTTCGAAGCGAAAATGCGGTTCGATTTGTGGGATTTCGATCTATGTATTTGATTTCGTTGAAAATAAGAACGGGATAGCGGGCCCATCTTGCCTGCGGGAACTGTCATCGGGCCCACCGCCGATTGCGGCCGGGCCAGCGACGTTCCGCCCCAACACACCACCCAAATATCGTTCGCCGGCCCGGCCTTTCAAGACGTGACTATATTTTCAGCAGCACAAAGTAAGATGATTATAAAATGAGCATTTTATATGATCCTCAAAGGTCAGTGGTCTTTCGTCGATAGAAAATTCCCTTTTGAATCAACGATCCGTCACATTTCTGCGTCGCGGCACGGTTCTTGATGAAGCGTTAACGCCCGGAATGTGGCTGGGCGTGAACAACCATGGAAGGACGCCAGATGAAGCTGATCACGGCGATCATCAAACCCTTCAAGCTCGACGAGGTCCGGGAGCAGCTTTCGGCGCTGGGCGTGCAGGGCATGACCGTCACCGAAGTCAAAGGGTACGGCCGGCAGAAGGGGCATACCGAGATCTATCGTGGCGCGGAATACGCCGTGAGCTTCCTGCCGAAGCTCAAGATCGAAGTCGCCGTCAAAAGCGAAATGGCCGAAGCGGTGATCGAGGCGATCACGTCCAAGGCCAAGACCGGCCAGATCGGCGACGGGAAGATCTTCGTCACGCCGCTCGAGCAGGTCGTGCGCATCCGTACGGGGGAAACCGACGGCGACGCCTTGTAGGACATCGGCCTCAAGCAGCGAAGCGGTAGGCCAAACATCAATCATTGGGATCCATGAAGGGGAGTTTGAAATGAGTTTTGCGACATTGAAGCGAGTGGGGGTCGGTATCGGCGCCGGTCTTGGGGCGCTGGCACTGACGACGGGATCGGCCCTGGCGGCGGCGCCGCCGCCCGATCCGCTGAATTCCGGCGATACGGCGTGGATGATCACCTCGAGCGCGCTGGTGCTCCTGATGACCATTCCGGGCCTGGCGCTGTTCTATGCCGGCATGGTGCGCAAGAAGAACATGCTGGCGACCGCGGCGCAGAGCTTCGGCGCCACCGCGATCATCACGATCCTGTGGATGGTGATCGGCTATTCGGCGTCGCTCACCACCAATGCCGACAGCAACCTCAACCAGTATATCGGCAGCTTCAACCAGTTCATGCTGTTCAACATGACGCTGAAGAGCATCAACCCGCTGGCGGGAACGATCCCCGAGTCGGTCTACATGTTCTTCCAGATGACCTTCGCGATCATCACCCCGGCGCTGATCGCCGGCGCGATCGCGGACCGCATGAAGTTCTCCGCCTTCATGTGGTTCATGTCGCTGTGGCTGCTGCTCGTCTATGTGCCGATCGCCCATTGGGTGTGGGGCGGCGGGTTCCTCGGCGCGTCGTGGGGCGCGCTCGACTATGCCGGCGGCACGGTCGTGCATCTGAACGCCGGCACGGCGGGCCTCGTCGCCTGCCTGATGCTGGGCAAGCGCGTGGGCTACGGCACCGAGAACATGGCGCCGCACAATCTGCTATTCGCCCTGATCGGCGCCTCGCTGCTGTGGGTCGGCTGGTTCGGCTTCAACGCCGGCTCGGCGGTGACGGCGGGCTACAATGCCGGCATGGCGGCGGCGGCGACGCAGGTCGCCACGGCGGCGGCGGCGCTGGCCTGGATGTTCGCGGAGTGGATCATCAGCCGCAAGCCGTCGGTGCTCGGCATGATCTCCGGCGCGGTGGCGGGCCTGGTGGCGATCACCCCGGCCTCGGGCTTCGTCGACGCGTTCGGCGCGCTCATCATCGGGCTGGCCGCGGGCGTGGTCTGCTACATCTCCTCGGTCTGGGTGAAGAAGCTGCTCGGCTATGACGACGCACTCGACACCTGGGGCGTGCACGGCGTGGGCGGAGCGCTGGGCGCGATCCTGACCGGCGTGTTCGCGAAGAACGCGATCAACTCGGCCGGCAAGGGCTGGCTGGCGGACGGCAATCTCCACCAGGTGGCGATCCAGTTCTACAGCGTCGTGGTGGTCTTCGTGTATTGCGCGATCGCGACCTTCATCATCCTGAAGGTGATCGACATGATCGTGGGCATCCGAGTCTCCCAGGAGGTCGAGGTCGAAGGTCTCGACATCAACCTCCACGGAGAAACGATACACGGCTGATCCCCCGTGTAGCGGTTATCTCCCTCAACTGGGGCGCCGGGCAACCGGCGCCCCTTTTGTTTGGGACGCGGACGGGATCAAGCTGCCGCTGCTTGATTCGGGACGACGGGATGCGCCGCGAGCATTGCATGGTGTGCGGGGCCGGCGGGCTGACGGCGGTCCTGACCACGCCGCCCTATCCGGTCTATCAGGGCTGCGTGGCGTTCGCGCCGGGTTCGGACGAGCGCGCGGCGATGGACTGGGCGGCGTGCGGCGCCTGCGGCTCGGCCCAGATCGTGACGCTGCCGCCGCTGGAACGCATCTACCAGGCAGGGCATGCAACCGGTCTCGGTGCGGCCTGGGCGCGGCATCACGCGGCGTTCGCGGCGTTCGTGAAGACGCATGCGACGGGCACGATCGTCGATGTCGGCGGCGGCAGCGGGACGCTGGCGGCGGCCTACCGGCGCGCCGGCGGCGGCGCGGCCTATACGATCCTGGAGCCCCATGCGCTGCGCTCGCCCGAGCTTCCGGCGGACATAAGGGTGGTCGACGGTTTTTTGGACGACGCCTCGCTCGCCGGCGCGAACAGCGTGGTGATGAGCCATATGCTGGAACATGTCACCGACCTGCGCGCGGCGCTGGCGACGCTGACGACGGCGCGGGACTGTGCCCATGTGATCGTGGCGTGGCCCGATCTCGACAAATGGCTGGCGAAGGGATTGGCGGGTGCGCTCAATTTCGAGCACGGGATCTATGTCGGCCTGGCGCGGTTGATCGCGAGTTTCGCAAACTTCGGCTGGACGCTGGCGGCGCGCGTCGTGTGGGCGGAGAACGACACGGATTTCCTGGCCTTCGCCCGCGCCAGGGCCGATACGGCGGCGCCGGCCGCGACCGGCCAGGCGCGCACCGCCATCAGGGCCTATTACGCGGGCTTCCGCGCCCAGGCCCGCGCGCTGAACGCCGCGCTGGCCACACATGACGGCGACGCCTTCCTGATGCCGGCGAGCGTGTACGCGCAGGCGCTGCTTGCCGAGGGCCTGGACGAGGCGCGGTTCAAGGCGCTGCTCGACAACGCGGCGGTGAAACAGGGGCGGCGACTCTATGGGACCGGCCTGGCGGTCGCGGCGCCGCAAACGGCGTTGCCCGACGCGCGCAATCCGCTGGTCGTGCTGAACGGCGGCGCGCATGAAGCGGAGATCGCGGCGCGGCTGCGCGCCCAGCGCGCCGATGTGACGATCCTGACCAGCGACGCGACGCCGCTTTAGGCGGCCCGGCGCTGCCGCGGCAGCCAGTGCTGACGCCAATGGGCGGTGAGCAAGGCGTAATATTCGTCTTCCATCTCGTCCAGCACGCCTTTGTCGTAATGCGGAAGGGTCTGCGCTATTCCCTGCAGCATCTCCCACGGGATGTCCGCGAAGCGCTGCGTGAACAGGGCACGCTGCCAGGCGTCGTCCACGAGGCGGCCATAGACCCGGCTGACGCCGGAATAGACCTCGGTGCCGGCTTTCGTGGTCGCGCGCCAGCCGGCGAGGTCGTCATAGGGCGCGGCGAGCGTCAGCGTGTCCGGATCGCTCCAATCCACCTTCGGATTCGCGTTGTTGGCGAAGAAGCGCAGGTCGCCGGGGCGGCCCGCATCGACATGGAAGCTGCTGTACAGGATCCAGGCATGCGCCAGGACGAGGGTCCAGAAGAAAGGATGTTCGATCACCGTCCCGAGCTGGCCGCGGCGATAATCCGTGTTGTTGGCGAAGACATGGTAGTTCTCGAAATAGCCGCGGAAGATCGGGAAGCGCGCCAGGAAGACCGTGCCGAAACGCACGGCATGCGCGAGCGAACCGCATTCGAGGTCGTCCATCGCGCCAAGCCGCGATTGGATGTCGGGCGTGACGAGATGCGCCAGATCGCGCTTGAGCCCGGCGAAGGCGGCGTCCTCATAGAAGAAGGGCTGGTTCGCGTCGGCCCAGGGCAGCCAGACCTTGCGCGAGAACGGCCCGCGCGGAAGCTTGACGCCGAAGGCGGTGGCGCTCGCTTCGATCCGGCATTGGCGGTCGAAATCGCGGATCTTGCGTTCGAGGAAACCGGCGCCGAACAGAAAATCGGGCCGCGTCTTGACGACCAGCGTGTCGTCCTCCGGCACAAGGGCCAGAGCGGCTTCGAGATTGCGCACCTGGTAGACGACACCCTTCTGCTTGAAATTGCCCGGCGGCGCGGGCGCCGGCACGCGCGTGACCGCCACGTCGTCCATCGCGAGGACGGGCGCCACCGCCGCGTCGAGCTCTGGCGAATCCCAGGTGACGTAGCGTATGGCGCGGACCAATCCCATCTGCCGAAGGTGGCGCGGCGTCTCGAAGCTTTGGACGCAAAGCTCCGCGCTGCGGGTGAAGCCGGTGACGATCACGTCGACGGGGCGGCTCACGATGCGCCGTCCTTCAAAAGCCGCGACGCGGCGGCGGCGGCGAAGGCGGCGGTCGCGCGGTCCCTGGCATAGGGCAGGGTGCGCAGAAGATGCAGCGCCGCGAGCTGGGCCAGACGCCGCGGCAAGGCGGGATCGAGCGCCTGCGCCAGGCGCCGGAAATCGGCCGCGAAGAGACGCAGGCGCTCCAGCGCGTCGATGCTGGGCGACGGCACGGCGCGCAGGCACCAATGGCCTTCGAGGTCCTGGAACAGCTTGGCGAGATCGAGCCACCAGGAGGACACCCAGGCGACGTCGCAATCGATGAACACCACCGACTGGTCCGGCGCCAGCAGGATGTTCTCCAGCGTCAGATCGCCGTGGTCGGGCGAATGGGGGATGTCGCTCCAGCCGCGCGCCAGCAGCTCGCGGGCGACGCCGGCGACGGCGGCATCGCCCGGCACGGTCGCGGCGATGCTCTCGATCTTGGCGCGGAAGGCCGCGGCGGGGATCGTGGAGGCGCTCAACGCCGAGCAGGCGCGGACGAAATGCGCGACGGCGCCCAGGATGGCGTCGCGGCCGCAGGGGACGGCGCCGGCGACGATCTCGGCGAGGGTGCGGGCGGGGACATAGTCCATCTCGAAAAAGGCGCGGCCGGTGTCGTCGGCGCCGATGCGATGCACGGCGGGAAAGGCGAAGCCCTGGGCCGCGAGGAGGCGCTGCTTGATCGCCTGCTGGCGCAGGCGGAGATTGGCGGCCGGCGCGGCGGCGGTCTTGCGCACCACGGAGCGGCCGGCCCCCTCGCACAGCACCAGCGCGGCGCCGGAATGGCCGCCAAGGACCTTAAAGGCGCGCTCCGCCGGCACCGGCGCGGCGGCGAGGGCGCCGTCGACGCTCACCGCCAGTCCTGCAGGTGATCGCCCAGCGTCGGGCTGTTGCGGTCCAGGCTGATCGCGACGGCGGACGGATAGGGATTGGTGCCGGCATGGTCGTTGACCAGGAAGCGGCGGCCGTGGCGGCAATCCATGATCAGCGCGTGCGGCGCGAGGCCGAGCTGGCGCAGCGTCGCCTCGGTGCGGGCGCGATATTCCTCGGGACGCGCGGTCATGAAGATGAGCTGGGTGCCTTCGGCGGCGTAGCCGCGCAGCGCCTCGACGTTGGCGGCGATCGGCTCGTCGGGCTCGTTCCAGAACGGCGCGAAATAGCGCGAATGGTTCTGGAACACCACGCCGTCGAGATCGGCGACGATGGTGCCGCGCTTGCGCACATAGCGGCGCCATTCCTCGAGCGTGCCGACATCGATCAGGCCGCCCACCTCGTGCGGGCGCACGATCATGCCGCCGGCGATGGCCCGGTTCATGACATGGGAGACGAAGATCTCGCCGTCCGGCGCCTCGCGGGCGATGTCGCGGAAGGCGTCGCGGAACTGGGCGGCGTCGGCGAAGCCGTAGAGCCCGACACAGACATGGTTGGAGGCGAGACCTCTTCTCGACCATCTCGACCACCAGGCCCTGGCCGTTGACGACGGCGAAGCTCTTGGCGCCGACATTCGTCATGCCGGGGCTCGACCGCACGTCGCTGACCGAGACGAAGCCGCCATCGGGCAGCGGGCCGGGATCGAAGAAGCTGTCGGCGTCCTTGATGGCGATGGGACCGTCAATGCGGGCGCGCGCGATCATCTGCGCGACGGTGTCGGCCGGGCCGCGCGTGTCGTGCTCCAGCACCACGACATCGACGGCATCGCCGAAGATGCGGGCCAGGAGCGCCTTGCAGCCATAGCGCTGTTCGTGATCGGCGCGGACGGCGGCGACGATGCGGCGGTGAGAAGACGCGGGAACACTGGAAGCGGCGCGCGCGATGGCGAGTTCGCCTTCGGGGAGCGTCAGCATCCATTTGGGCCGCACGCCGGGATAGCGCGAGGATTTGCCGGCGCAGGGCAGAAGCAGCGTGAAGGCGGTGGGCATGCGGGGGCCGCGATAGGAATGCGCGGCGATGTTCGGGCCTCAAGGTTAAATTGCGGTTGACCATGTTTCGCTGGCGCGGCGCGTTTGGCCTTCGCTAAGGTGGCGGGATGCTCTTTCCCGGCCGCCTGTCCGAACTTCCGCCTTCGGCTTTCGCCAAGCTGGCGACGCTGCTCGACCCGCACAAGCCGGGGCGGCCGCCGATCAGCCTGGCGGTCGGCGATCCCAATGGCGCGGTGCCGGATTTCGTGGCCGAGGCCATCGCGCGGCACGCGGCGGAGTTCGGGACCTATCCGCCGATCAACGGCAGCGCCGAGTGGCGCGCGGCGGCGGCGGGCTGGCTGACGCGGCGCTTCGCGCTGGCGGAAGGCTCCATCGATCCCGACAAGAACCTGCTGCCGCTGAACGGCACGCGGGAGGGACTGTTCCTCGCCGCCTTCACCGTCATGCCGGAGACCAAAGCGGGGCAGCGACCGGCCGTGCTGCTGCCCAATCCGTTCTATCAGTGCTATGCGGCCGCCGCGCTGTCGGCGGGCGGCGAGCCAGTGTTCGTGCCGGCAACGGCGGCGACGGGATTCCTGCCCGATTACGCTTCACTGCCCAAGGCGCTGCTGGAGCGGACGGCAGTGGTTTACCTCTGCTCGCCGTCCAATCCCGAGGGCGCCTGCTCCGACGAATCCTATTGGCGAACACTGTTCGCGCTCGCCGATCAGTACGACTTCACGGTGTTCGCGGACGAATGTTACGCCGACATCTACCTCGACAAGCCGCCGGTCGGGGCGTTGCCGGGTGCGGGGGCGCGCCTTACGAGCGCCCTGCTGACCTTCCATTCGCTGTCCAAGCGGTCGGGGCCTGCCCGGGCTGCGCTCGGGTATCGTGGCGGGCGCGGCCGGGCTGATCGAGCGCTTCCGCCAGTTCCGCAATTATGCCGGCCCGCAAGTGCCGCTGCCGATCATCGCGGCGAGCGGCGGCGGCGTGGCGCGACGAGGCGCACGTCGCGGCGAACCGCGAGAGCTATCGCGAGAAATTCCGCCTGGCGCAGCGGATATTGGGCAACCGCGCCGTTTTCCGGGTGCCGGAGGGCGGGTTCTTCCTGTGGCTCGATGTCGGCAATGGCGAGGAGACCGCGCTCAAGCTATGGCGCGAGGCCGGCGTCCGCACCCTGCCCGGCGCCTTCATGGGTCGAGAAGTGATCGCGGGGAAAACCCAGTCGAACCCTGGGTTTCCCTATATAAGGGTTGCGCTCGTTAACGAGGTGTCAACCATTATGGCGGCACTCGAAAGGATGACGGAAGTTCTGGAGCGGGCATGAGCCAGGCAACGCGCAGGGTGACGGCAGGGGGCGTGTATCAACCGCGCTCGCGTGGTGCCGCCATGGCGGACGCGCTGGCCGATGCGCGCCGGGCGCTGGCGAGGCTGGCGCGGCTCGCGATCATGCGCGGCGCCGGCGCGCTGCTGTTCCTGGGCTCGGGCGCGGCGCTGGTCGCGCTGGCGGGCTATGACCCTTCCGATCCCTCCTGGAACAACGCCACCGGCGGGCCGACCGCCAATTGGCTGGGCGGCATGGGCGCGATGGCGGCCGACATGCTGCTGCAGGCCTTCGGCATCGCGGCCATCGCGGCGCTGGCGCCGCCGCTGGTCTGGGGCGTGCGCGCGCTGCGCGGGCTGCACCTGAAACACGCCATGTGGCGCGCCTTCGCCTGGCCGCTCGGCACGCTGCTGCTGGCGGCGGGGCTGGGCGTCCTGCCCGCCTTCAAGAGCCTGCCGGCGCAGGATGGCGGACTGATCGGCATCGCCGCCGCGTCGATGTCGGCGCATGTGGCGCAGGTCTATGGCCGCGGCTGGATCGCCATCGCGCTGCCGGTGCTGCTGCTTCTCGCGGGGCTTCCGCTGTCCTTCCTGGCGACGGGCCTGCGCCTGACACCGATCCTGCGCGGCCTCGCCAATGTGCCGGCGGCGGGCCTTGTGGGCCGGCTCGCTGGTGAAGATGCCGAAATTCGTCTTTCGCAAAGCGCACAGTCCTGACGAAGAAGAAGAATACGAACCCGAATTCGACGAAGAGCGCGAGCCCGAGGAAGAAGCCTATGCCCTCGACGTGGCGCCCGAGCCGATCGCCGCGACCCGGCTCGCCGAGCGGCGCGAAAGCCGCGTCAAGCGCGAGGAGGCCAAGAAGGCGGCGGCCACCAACATCAAGCGCGCCAAGCAACCGGCGCTGGATCTGGTCAGCGGCGAATACCAGTTGCCGGCGCTGAGCCTCCTGGCCGAGCCGGTGGTGGTGCACGACGCCACGGCGCTGTCCGACGAGGCGCTGGAAGAGAATGCCCGCATGCTGGAAGCGGTGCTGACCGATTTCGGCGTCAAGGGCCGCATCATGGCGGTGCGTCCCGGCCCGGTGGTGACGCTCTATGAATTCGAGCCGGCGGCTGGCGTGAAATCCTCGCGGGTGATCAGCCTGGCCGACGACGTGGCGCGCTCGATGTCGGCGGTGGCGGCGCGCATCGCGGTGATCCCGGGGCGCAACGTGATCGGCATCGAGCTGCCCAACCACACCCGCGAGACCGTCTATCTGCGCGAAGGCGAGCGGCGAATACGACAAGGCGCGCGCGCCGCTGACCCTGGCGCTCGGCAAGACCATCGGCGGCGAGCCGGTGATGGCCGACCTCGCCAAGATGCCCCATCTGCTGGTCGCGGGCACCACGGGTTCGGGCAAGTCGGTCGGGCTCAACACCATGATCCTGTCGCTGCTCTACCGCATGACGCCGCAGCAATGCCGGCTGATCATGATCGATCCCAAGATGCTGGAATTGTCCGTATACGACGGAATTCCGCACCTTTTGTCGCCGGTGGTGATCGATCCCAAGAAGGCCGTCGTGGCGCTCAAATGGGCGGTGCGCGAGATGGAGGAACGCTACCGCAAGATGTCCAAGCTGGGCGTGCGCGGCGTCGAGGCCTTCAACGACCGCGTGCGCAAGGCCAAGGAAAAGGGCGAGAGCCTGAAGCGCACGGTGCAGACCGGCTTCGACCGCGAGACCGGCAAGCCGATCTATGAGGACGAGGTGCTCGAACTCGAGCCGATGCCGTATATCGTGGTCATCGTCGACGAGGTCGCCGATTTGATGATGATTTCCGGCAAGGAGATCGAGGGCGCGGTGCAGCGCCTGGCGCAGATGGCGCGCGCCGCCGGCATCCATCTGATCGCGGCGACCCAGCGCCCGTCGGTCGACGTGATCACCGGCACGATCAAGGCGAATTTCCCCACCCGCATCTCGTTCCAGGTGACGAGCAAGATCGACAGCCGCACCATCCTGGGCGAACAGGGCGCCGAGCAGCTCCTGGGCGCCGGCGACATGCTCTATATGATGGCCGGCGGGCGCATCCGCCGCATCCACGGCCCGTTCGTCACCGACCGCGAGGTCGAGGACGTGGTGCGCTTCCTGAAGACCCAGGGCACGCCGGACTATCTCGAAGCGGTGACCGAGGAGCCGGACGAGGAGGGCGACGACCCCTATGCCCTGATGGGCTCCGGCGGTGGCGGCAATTCGGATTCGGGCGACGATCTTTACGACAAGGCGCTGGCCATCGTGGCACGCGAGCGCAAGGCGACGACGTCGTATCTCCAGCGCCGGCTGCAGATCGGCTACAACAAGGCCGCCAGCCTGATCGAGCGCATGGAGCATGACGGCGTAGTCTCCAAGCCCAACCACAAGGGTTTGCGCGAAGTCCTCTTGCCGGACCACGAGGAACACTGACCGGCCGCGTTTGGGGCCCGTGAGCGGCCTTAAGCCGCTCCGTTTTGCCCGATTTGCGCGTTATGGTCGCTCCGACGAGTCGGGGGAGTACCGCATGTCCTATATCGACAGCACGCTGGGCCAGGGCGAGCGCCTGGTCGCGCGGGCGCATTTCCACTGGTGGTACAGCCTGAAAGCGTGGCTGGCGCTGATCTTCCTCGGCTGGTTCCTGATCGGCATCGTGATCTTCGTCGTCATGATGGTGCGCAAATGGACGACCGAGATCGGCGTCACCACGCACCGCTTCGTCGAGAAGGAGGGGCTGTTCAACCTCAAGACCTTCGAGGTCGCGCTACCGAACATCGAGGGCGTGCGGGTGACGCAGAATCTGTGGGGCCGCATGCTCGGCTACGGCCATCTGCGCATCGAGGGCACCGGCGTCGACCATGTCGACCTGCCCAGCATCGCCGACCCGCTCGCCTTCCGCGCCGCGATCGAGACCGCGAAGTCAGGCACCGGGCACTGATCCTGCCACTCAGTGTCATCCGCCGCGAATGCGGCGGACCCAGGTGAAATCCGCACGGCCGGAGCAAGCGTCAACTGGGTACCCCGCATTCGCGGGGTATGACAATTGGGCTTTAGGAAAAACTCAGTCGCTCTTCGGGCTCAGCAGCAGGTTGAACACCAGACCGCCGATGCCGCAGGCGGCGATCACCGACGCCATCGCCAGCGCGCTGGTCTGCGGCAGCGCGCCGACGACGATCGAGGCCAGCGCCGCCATGCCGAACTGGAACGTGCCGAGCAGGGCCGAGGCCATGCCGGCGTTCAGGCTGAAGGGCCGCATCGCGAGGCCGCTTCCCGTCGGCATCACCGCGCCGTTGAGCCCGACATAGAGCATCAGGCCGAAGGCAATGCCCCACACCCCGCCGATTCCCGTCGTCGCGAAGGTCATGAGCAGGACACCGGCGCCGGCCTGGCCGAGCTGGGCGACGATCAACACCTGCTCCGCGCGCCGCGTCTTCAGCAGCCGGCCGGAGACGTGCGAACCGGTGATGAGCGCGACCGCGTTGGCGCCGAAGAACCAGCCGAAATGCTGCGCCGGCACGTGGAACAGATCGATGAAGACATGCGGGCTGGCGGTGATGTAGGCGAACAGGCCGCCGGCCGAGGTCGCCGCCGCCAGCACATAGCCGATGAAGCGGCGGTCGGTCACGATGCGCCCATAGTCGAGGAAGATCGTCCCCAGATGCAGGTCGCGGCGCGGCCCGGCATGGCTTTCCGGCAGGCGCAGCACGACGGCGAGAAGGCCGAGCAATCCCAGCACGGCCTGGGTGAGGAAGATCGCGCGCCAGCCCAGCAGCAGCAGGAGATAGCCGCCGAGCAACGGCGCGAGCAGCGGCGCCAGCCCCATCACCGTCATCATCACCGAGAAGATGCGCGGCACCTCGGCCGCCTCGAACAGATCGCGCACGCAGGCGCGCGCGATGACCGCGCCGGCGCAGGCGCTGACCGCCTGGACGAACCGCAATCCGGTGAGGAGCGGCACCGAGAACGTCGCCGCGCCCAGAAGGCAAACCGCGACATAGACGGCAAGGCCGCCGATCAGCGGCGCCTTGCGCCCGAAGCGGTCGGCGAGCGGGCCGAACAGCGCCTGGCCGAGCGCGAAGCCCAGGAAGAACGACGCCAGCGTGCGCTCGACATCGCCGATCGAGGCGTGGAAGTCGTGCGCGATCGAGGGGAGCGCCGGCAGGTACATGTCGGTCGAGAGCGGCGCGAAAGCGGTGAGCGCGCCGAGGATGACGATCAGCTCGACGCGGCGGGCGCCTTTGAGGGGGGAAGGAGCGGATGGCATGGCACTACCTAACGCGCATTCGCCGCAACCGCAGCCGCTATTTCGAGCCGGCACGCCTCTGCTAGGATCGGGGAAGACGAGCGGGAGATCGCAATGCGCAAAGAGTTGTTGTTCGCTGCCCTTTTGGTCGCCAGCTCGCCGGCCATGGCCGCTGACGCCGGCAACGGCAAGACGATCTTCGGACGCTGCGCCATCTGCCACATCGCCACAAAGGGCGGCGGCAATGGGCTGGGGCCGAACCTGTTCGGCGTGGTCGGGCGCAAGGCGGCGTCGCTTCCCAGCTTCGCCTATTCCGGGGCGCTGAAGACGTCCGGCATCACCTGGACCAACGACAAGCTGACGGCCTGGATCACCAGCCCGGCCCGGCTGGTGCCCGGCACGCGCATGGCGTTCGGCGGCATCTCCAACCCGGCGCAGGTGGCCGACGTCGTCGCCTATCTCGATACGCTGAAGTGACAGTTGCCCTCCCTCAGGGGGAGAGCGAGAGTGCGGCGGAATGACGCTGCTTGGGGCAAAATGCTGCGCTGCAACCAATTAATCCGAGGGATTGCCTGCCCTTGTTTCCCCAAAGAAACCGGAATGACGGTTCGTTGACACGGGGATGGCGGCGGTCCTAGTTTTTGCGCCGCAAAAAGAGGGGCGGAACCTAACAAACGCGGCGCATGCCTCGCGCCACACGCTAAACCAACCGCCACCGTTCAGGGATTTTCGAACTCATGAAAGTGCTGGTGCCCGTCAAGCGGGTGATCGACTACAACGTCAAGGTTCGCGTGAAGGCGGACCAGTCCGGCGTGGACCTCGCCAACGTCAAAATGTCCATGAACCCGTTCGACGAGATCTGCGTCGAAGAGGCGGTGCGCCTGAAGGAGAAGGGCAAGGCGACGGAAGTCGTGGCCGTCTCCATTGGGCCGCAGCAGGCATCCGAGACCATCCGCACCGCCCTCGCCATGGGCGCCGATCGCGGCATCCTGGTGAAGACCGACCAGGAGGTCGAGCCGCTGGCGGTCGCCAAGATCCTCAAAGCCATCTGCGAGATCGAAAAGCCGTCGCTGGTGATCGCGGGCAAGCAGGCGATCGACGACGATTCCAACCAGACCGGCCAGATGCTGGCGGCGCTGTTGGGCTGGGCCCAGGGCACCTTCGCCCATAAACTTGAACTGGACGCCGAGAGCGCCAAGATCGAGCGCGAGATCGACGGCGGCCTGCAGACCGTGGAGGTCAAGCTGCCGGCGGTGATGACCGTCGATCTGCGCCTCAACGAGCCGCGCTATGCCTCGCTGCCGAACATCATGAAGGCGAAGAAGAAGCCGATCGAGGAGAAGTCGCCGGCCGACTACGGCGTCGATATCGCGCCGAAGCTGAAGGTTCTGAAGGTGACCGAGCCGCCCAAGCGCCAGGCCGGCATCAAGGTGAAGACCGTCGCCGAACTGCTCGACAAGCTGAAGAACGAAGCGGGAGTGATCTGACCATGACCTCTCTCGTCATCGCCGAACACGACAACAAGTCCCTCAAGGAAGCCACCGCCAAGGTCGTGAACGCCGCGACGCAACTCGGCGCGCCGGTGCATGTGCTGGTCGCCGGATCGGATGCCGGCGCGG
The DNA here is from genome assembly GCA_037200045.1 of Rhizomicrobium sp. Taxonomy (NCBI): domain Bacteria; kingdom Pseudomonadati; phylum Pseudomonadota; class Alphaproteobacteria; order Micropepsales; family Micropepsaceae; genus Rhizomicrobium; species Rhizomicrobium sp. The sequence goes on along the minus strand of JBBCHM010000001.1, from coordinate 2,400,317 downwards.
TGGCGGAAGCCGCCGCCAAGCTCGCGGGCGTGGAGAAAGTGATCCTCGCGGACGATCCGCTCTATGCCAAGATGGTCGCCGAGACGATGGAGACGCTGATCCTCTCCCTCGCCGACAAGTACGATGCGATCCTCGCGCCCGCCACGACCAACGGCAAGAACTACCTGCCGCGCGTCGCCGCCAAGCTGGACGTGGCGCAGATCAGCGAGATCATCAAGGTCGTCAGCCCCGATACGTTCGAGCGGCCGATCTATGCCGGCAACGCCATCGCCACCGTGCAGGCTGGCGCCGGCAAGAAGGTCATCACCGTGCGCACCACCACCTTCAAGGTCGTGGGCGAAGGCGGATCGGCGACGGTCGAGAAGATCGGCGCGGCGGCCGATCCGGGCCTGTCGAAATTCATCGGCGAGGAGCTGTCCAAGTCGGAACGCCCCGAACTGACCTCGGCCAAGATCGTGATCTCGGGCGGGCGCGGCATGCAGTCGGGCGACAATTTCCATCTGCTCGACAAGATCGCCGACAAGCTGCACGCCGCGGTCGGCGCATCGCGCGCCGCGGTCGATGCCGGCTTCGTGCCCAACGACTATCAGGTCGGACAAACCGGCAAGGTCGTGGCGCCGGACCTCTACATCGCGGTCGGCATTTCCGGCGCGATCCAGCATCTGGCCGGCATGAAGGACTCCAAGGTCATCGCCGCCATCAACAAGGACGAGGAAGCGCCGATCTTCCAGGTCGCCGATTACGGCCTCGTCGCCGATTTGTTCAAGGCAATCCCGGAAATGGACGAAGAGCTCACCAAGCTTGGCTATTAGGCCAACGAGGACAGAAGCACATGGTTATTGAACGCATCGGCGTTATCGGCGCGGGCCAGATGGGCAACGGCATCGCCCACGTCCTGTCGCTGGCGGGTTACGATGTGGTGCTGGACGACGTCAACAAGGACCAGCTCGGCAAGGCGCTGGACCGCATCACCAAGAACATGCACCGCCAGGCGGCGCGCGGCCTGATCAAGGAAGAGCAGATCGAGCCGGCGCTGAAGCGCATCCGCACCACCACCGCGCTGGACGATCTGAAGGACCGCGACCTCGTGATCGAGGCGGCGACCGAGGACGAGGCGGTCAAGAAGAAGATTTTCCAGGAATTGACGCCGCGGCTGAACGACAAGGCGCTGATCGCGACCAACACCTCGTCGATCTCTGTAACGCGCCTCGCCACCGCGACCGACCGGCCGGAGCGCTTCATCGGCATCCATTTCATGAACCCGGTGCCGATGATGCAGCTTGTTGAAGTCATCCGCGGCATCGCGACCGACGATCCGACCTTCCAGGCGGCGCTGGAGATCGTGCGCCGGGTCGGCAAGACGGCGGCCTATGCCGAGGACTTCCCGGCCTTCATCGTCAACCGCATCCTGCAGCCGATGATCAACGAGGCGGTCTATACGCTGTACGAGGGCGTCGGCAACGTCGAGGCGATCGACACCGCGATGCGGCTGGGCGCCAACCATCCGATGGGGCCGCTGCAGCTCGCCGATTTCATCGGGCTCGATACCTGCCTGTCGATCATGCAGGTGCTGTATGAGGGCCTGGCGGATTCGAAATACCGCCCCTGTCCGCTTTTGGTGAAATATGTCGAAGCAGGCTGGCTCGGTCAGAAGACCGGCCGCGGCTTCTACGACTATCGCGGCGACCATCCGGTCCCGACGCGGTGATCCGTCACGACATTGACGCGCCGAACGGCCGCGTGATTTCCTGGGCCCATGGATAAGAGTCCGGGCGGCGGGCTTCCGGTGCGCGCGGCCCTGCACCCGACCGGCCTGTATCTGATGCTGCGGGACATCGCGCCGCGGGAGCTGCACGACCCGTTCATGCAGCAGACGGTGGTGCGGATCGCGTCGCCGGACCGGGTCGTGCACGTTCCCCGGAGCGATCTGGGCAAGGCCGCGCCGGGCAGCGCGCCCGCGGGCATCATCTTCCATGTCTCGCGCTGCGGCTCGACCCTGTTGTCGCAATTGCTGAAGCAGCACGAGAATCTGGTGGTCTATGGCGAGCCACTGCCGGTCAGCGAGATCCTGCTGCCGCCGCACACCTGGCCGCGCCACGATCTGGTCGGCGCGCTGCGCTCGCTCGGCGCGGCGTTCGCCGCCCATGCGCGCGGACCCTATGTCCTGAAACTCACGAGCTGGAACACGCTGTTCTGCGACATGCTGGCCGAGGCGTTTCCCACATCGCCCTGGGTCTTCAATTATCGCGATCCGGTCGAGGTCGGCGTTTCGCTGCTGAAAGAGCCCGCCGGATGGTTCGCCAAGGACTCCGAACCCTATCACCGGCTTGTCCGGGTGATCGATCCGCTCGGCGTGTCGCGATCCAGCGAGGAGGACATCGCCCGCCTCTATGGCGCGTTCTGCACCGCGGCGCTGCGGCTGAACGCCGGCCAGGGCAAGCTGGTGTCCTATGCGGACCTGCCGGCGGCGGCGTGGGACATCGTGGCGCCGCATTTTTCGCTCGCGCTGGACGGCGCGCAAAAGGAGCGCATGGCGGATGCCGCGCGGACCTATTCCAAGGCGCCGCGGGGCGAGGCCGCGATCTTCGAATCCGATACCGAGGCCAAGCAGTCCGCCGCGTCGCCCGCGCTGCGCCGGGCGATCGACACCTATGCCCGGCCGGCGCTGGACGCGCTCCAGGCGCGCACCGCGTCCTGATGTATCGGCGCGTTTACTGCTGCATCTGGGTCGGCGCGACGATCTTGGCGCCGACGAGAAGCTCCAGGACGGCGCGCAGCTCGGACCGGTCCACGCCGGGATGGCGGGCGAGCGCGTCTTCCAGGGAGAAGAACCGCTGCTGCACCAGCCATTCGACGGCCGGATAGGCGGCGCCCAGCGCGATCTCGCGTCCGTCGCAGATGAGGACGAAACCGGCATCGCGCCGCAGGACTTTCGCCGGACGGGCGGTCGCGTACCAGGACGACGGCATCTGGGCCGGCAAGTCGTAGTCCGGCGCTGTGCCGGCCAGACCGCGCTGATGGTTCAGCACATCCAGGGCGAAGGCGGGCGAGGTGAGCACGGCCTTGAGCCGGTCGGCGAGAACGGCGAGCCGCTCGCGCAGCTCGCCGGGGCGGCGCGCATCCGGCAGGGCGGCGCGAAAGGCGCTTTCGCCGGCCATGACATTCTCCAGCAGCTTGAACAGGGCGAGCCCCGTCGGCGGCGTGACCCCGAAGGTGACGTGGAGCGAGGCTTGCGCCGCGGTCAGGGCGTCGTGGTACTGACCGCGCGGCAGATAGAGGATGTCGCCGGGCTTCATGCGCACTTCGAACAGCAAACGTCCGCGCGTCGCCAACAACCATTTCTCGCCCGCTTCGCCCGGCGGCACCGGCGCGACCGGCGTGTCCGCCCGCGCCTCGTAGACGCGCCACAGTTTTTCGCCTTCGACCTGGACGGCGAAGACATCGTGCAGGTCGAAATGGGTCTGGAACGCCTGCACGCCGTTGAAGGAGCAATAGGCGTTGGCCATGACGCGCGCGGCGAATTCGCGTTCGAGCATGTGGGCCACCGCGTTCACCTCCGGGCAAACCCGATGCAACTGGTTGGTGATCAGGCTGGCGCCGAGCCCCAGCAGCACCTTGACCCGCTCGGGATTGACCGGCGCGCTCTGCCCCGGGCGCAAATCGGCGAGGTCGCAATAGGTGTCGCGCAGCGCCGCGCGGTTCTTGAAGTAGAGCTTCAGCGTGTCTTCGGTCCAAAAGGACGCGAGCGCGAGCGCCGCGTTGAACCGCGGCCAATCCAGGATGCCGGTCCGTTCCCGGCCCGTGCCGGAAATGTGCAGCGGGCGCTTGCCGTAATAGTCCGCACGAAAGGCGTCGGCATCGAACGGCGCCACGAAATCCGCGAAGTCCACCATGGCGGCACGCTAACATCGCCGGTCCGCCGCTGTCGAGGAACCGCGCTTGCGCGGGCGGCGCCCGACGCGGCGCGGCAGCGCCGGCTATTTCCTGGTCGCGACGGCGCGCTCGAGCGATTCGCGAATGAAGCGCTGATAGGGAATTTTTCTCGCGGTTGCGCGGGCCTTCACGGCTTTGAGCAGCGTCTCGGGCAGCCGCATGTTTACGCGCGCCGTCTTTTTTTCGAATTCGAAGCGGACGGGCTTGAACTGCGAGAAATCGAGACCCGATAGATCCCGCGCGAGAAACCGCTCGGCGGCCGCATCGGATGTCAGCTTAGGGACTCTCTTTTTCATAGGCCTCGACTTCCTTGCTGTGCATGTAGCGCGCCGTGATCGGCCGAATGCGGAGCGTCCCGTCGACCATGCGGAACACGAAGGCCACGAATAACGCCCGGCCCGAAGCGCCGCGACCGACGGCAATTCGGCGGTCTTCCGTCGCCGAGTGCTTCAGGTCGGGCGCGATCCGCGGCGAGCCTTCGAACAAGCTCTCGATTTCCGCGAGGGAAACGCCGTGCTTGCGGCACTTGGCCAGGTTGCCGACATCCCAGTCGAATCCGGCGACCGCCCGAACCATGCCGGAAGTCTGCCATTTGTACACACAAATGGCAATACAAACCTAGGACCTGGCCGATGCCAGTCCGCGGAAATAGTCGATCGACTCGGGCGAATCCCAGGCGGCCGGGCCGACGGCGCGGCCGACCTCATGGCCTTGCGGATCGACCAGAACGGTGAGCGGCAGGCCGAAAGCGCCGAAGGCCCGCAGCAGAGCGAGATTGGAATCGACATAGGTGTCGAGCGCCTTGGCACCATGCGCGTCGAGGAAGGTCCGCGCGTCGGCCGCCGTGCCGCGCCCGACATCGACCGCCACGACGTCGAACCGGTCGGACGGCACCGCGGCCTTGAGCTTGGCCAGCGCCGGAAGCTCGCGCACGCAGGGGGCGCACCAGGTCGCCCACAGATTGAGCAGGATGTATTTGCCCTTGAACGAGGCCAGGGTCCGGCGGGTGCCGCCGCTGTTGACGATCGCGACCTGGGGCACCGGCGCGGGCGCCTTCGCCGCGGCAAACGGGGCCAGGACGGCCGGCGGGCCCGCCGCTCGTTGGACAGCGCCGCCCCGCATCTCATATAGAACAGCAGCCGCGGCCAGGACCGCGATCACCGCGGCGATTACGATGTAATGTGTGCGGGACAGCGTCACGGGCATCTCATGGTTGCGAACAAAATGTGGGGCGGCCGGTTCGAGGGCGGCCCCGCGTCCATCATGGAGGTCATAACGCCCTCCATCGATTTCGACAAACGGATGGCCGCCCAGGACATCGCGGGCTCCAAGGCGCATGCCCGCATGTTGGCGGTGCAACAGATCATCGGCCACGCCGATTGCGAGGCGATCCTGCGCGGCCTCGATATCATCGAGAAGGAAATCGCCGAGGGCAAATTCGTCTTCAGCCGCAAGCTGGAGGACATCCATCTCAACATCGAATCGCGGCTCAAGGATCTGATCGGCGACGCGGCGGGGCGGCTGCACACCGCGCGCTCGCGCAACGACCAGGTGGTGACGGATTTCCGGCTATGGGTGCGCGAGGCTTGCGCCCGCGCCGATGCCGGGCTCGACGGCTTGCAGCGCGCGCTGTTCGCGCAGGCCGAAGCGAATTACGCGACCATCATGCCGGGCTACACCCACATGCAGCCGGCCCAGCCAGTGACCTTCGGGCATCACTGCCTCGCTTATGTCGAGATGTTCGCGCGCGACCGCACGCGCTTTTCCGATTGCTCCAAGCGGCTGAACGAGAGCCCGCTTGGCGCCGCGGCGCTGGCCGGCACGCCCTATCCGATCGACCGCGACGTGACGGCCAAGGCGCTCGGCTTCCTGCGCCCGATGCGCAATTCGCTGGACGCGGTGTCGGCGCGCGATTTCGCGCTGGAATATCTCGCCGCCGCGACCATCGCGGCGACGCATCTGTCGCGGCTGGCGGGCGAGATCGTGCAATGGTCGACGCCGGCCTTCGGCTTCGTGCGGCTGTCGGACGCGTTCACCACCGGCTCCTCCATCATGCCGCAGAAGAGAAATCCCGACGCGGCCGAGCTGATCCGCGGCAAGACGGGGCGCGTGCTGGGCGACTTCGTGGCGCTGGCGACGGTGGTGAAGGGCCTGGCGCTGGCCTATGGCAGCGATCTGCAGGAAGACAAGGAAAGGGTGTTCGACGCCGCCGACACGGTCGAGGTGTCGCTTGCCGCGATGGCCGGGATGATCGCGGACATGACGGTGAACCCGGAAGCGATGCGTGCGGCGGCGGAGGAAGGCTATCCGACCGCGACCGACCTGGCCGACTGGATCGTCCGTACGCTGAGAAAGCCGTTCCGCGAGGCGCATCACATCGCCGGCAGCATCGTTCGGCGCGCCGAAGAATTGAACCTGCCGCTCGAAAAACTGCCGCTGGCCGAAATGCAGGCGGTCGAGCCGGGGATCACGCAGGAGGTGTTCGCCGTGCTGTCGCTGGAGGCCTCGGTCAAGGCGCGCATGAGCTATGGCGGCACCGCGCCCGACCGGGTGCGCGAGCAGCTTTTCTTCTGGCGGGAGAAGATGAAGTGAACGCTCGGCTGGTCCTCGCCGTCCTGCTCGCGCTCAGCGTCGCCGGTTGCGGCGTGAAGAACGATCTCGTCATGCCGGACGGCAAGCCGACGCCGAAGGGGCAGAAGGATCCCTCCAAGCCGCCGACCACCCAGCAGCAAGGGCTATGAACCATTTCGGCTATAGCGGTGGCGTTCTGCATGCCGAAGGCGTCGACCTGAACGTGCTGGCGGAAAAGGTCGGCACGCCGTTCTACTGCTATTCCAGCGCCACGCTGGAGCGGCACTATCGCGTCTTCGCGGCCGCGGTCCCGAAGGATTCGCTGGTCGCGTTCTCGGTCAAGGCGCTGGGCAATGTCGCCGTCTTGAAGACACTGGCGCGGCTTGGCGCGGGCGCCGACGTGGTCTCGGGCGGCGAACTCAAGAAGGCGTTGCGCGCCGGTATACCCGGCAACCGCATCGTGTTTTCCGGCGTCGGCAAGACCCGGATCGAGATGGCGCTCGGCCTCGATGCCGGGATCTATCAGTTCAATGTCGAGAGCGAGCCGGAACTGCTGGCGCTGAGCGAGGTCGCCGGCGCGATGGGCAAGACGGCATCCATCACCATCCGCGTCAATCCCGATGTCGATGCCAGGACGCATGCCAAGATCACCACCGGAACGGCGGAGACCAAGTTCGGCATTCCGTGGTCGCGCGCGCGCGAGGCCTACAAGCTGGCGGCGTCGCTGAAGGGCATCGCGGCCGTCGGGATCGACGTCCATATCGGCAGCCAGATCGTCGAGTTGGAACCGTTCGAGCAGGCGTTCCGGAAAGTCGTGGAGCTGGCCGCGCTGCTGCGCGCCGACGGCCACACGATCAGCCGCCTCGACCTCGGCGGCGGGCTGGGCGTGCCTTACGTCACCGACAACGCGCCGCCGCCCGATCCGTCGGCCTATGGCGCGCTGGCGACGCGGATCACCCAGGGCCTGGGCTGCCAGCTCATTTTGGAACCCGGCCGGCTGATCGCGGCCAATGCCGGAATCCTGGTGACGCGGGTGCTCTACATCAAGAAGGGCGAGGCCAAGACCTTCGCCATCGTCGATGCCGGGATGAACGACCTGATCCGGCCGGCGCTGTACGATTCCCATCACGAGATCGTGCGCGTCGCCGAGCCGGGCGCCCAGACGCCGCGCGGGCGCTATGACGTGGTCGGCCCGGTCTGCGAAACCTCCGACATTTTCGCCGCCGACCGGGAGATGCCGGAACTCGAAGCCGGCGACCTGGTGGCGATCCTCTCCGCCGGCGCCTATGGCGCGGTGATGGCTTCGGCTTACAATGCGCGCCCGCCCGCGCCGGAAGTGCTCGTCAAGGACGAGCGATGGAGCGTGGTCCGGCCAAGAATGGACGATGACGCGTTATTCGGATCCGAAAGAATTCCAGACTGGCTTGAGGGCTGACCGCTATATCCGGTGGTCGCGCGCGGCGCTGGCCTTCGAGCGGGTCTGGCCGGCGCTGTGGCCGGCGAGCGGCATCGCCGGGCTGTTCGCGGCCGCCGCGCTGTTCGACCTGTTCGCGCCGCTGCCCTGGACGGTGCATGCCCTGATCCTGGCCGGCGCTATCACGGCCACTGGGCTGGCGCTCTATTTCGGGTTCCGCGACCTGCATCTGCCGGACTGGCTCGAAGGTGCGCGGCGGCTGGAGCGGTCCAGCGGCCTTGCGCACCGGCCGATCTCCGAAGCCGGCGACCGGCTGGCCATCGGCGGCGGCGATCCGCTGGCCGAGGAATTGTGGGCGCTGCATCTGCGCCGGCTGCTGGCGAGCGTCGGCAGGCTCTCGGTGGCCTGGCCGTCGCCGGGACTGCCCAGGCGCGATCCGCGCGCGCTGCGCTTCGTCGTGCTGCTGCTGGTGGTGGCGGGACTGGCGGTCGCCGGCACGGATTCGGTCCGACGGCTATGGGCCGGGTTCAACGACGACGGCGCGGCGGAAAGCGCCACGCTCGATGCCTGGATCGATCCGCCGGCCTATACCGGCCAGCCGCCGGTCTATCTGGCGAAGGGCATGACGCTCGCCGTGCCGGCGGGATCGGTGCTCAATCTGCGCGTCCATGGCGCGGGCCATGCGCCGGGCCTCGCCTTCGATTCCGACAGCGATAGCGGCGCGGGCTTTGCCGGCGGCCGGGGCGAATACGCCGCGAGCGCCCGCATCCTTGGCGACGCGCATGTGCGGGTGAGAAGCTCGGGCCGCGCCATCGGCGACTGGTCGTTCACCGCGATCCCGGACCACGCGCCGACCATCGCCTTCACCGCACCGCCGGGCAAGACCGAGCACCAGGCACTCAAGCTCGCTTATCGCGCGAGCGACGATTACGGCGTGACGGCGGTGCGCGCGATCATCACGCCGCACAACCGGCACGGCAAGGCACTGGTCCTCGATCTGTCGCTGCCGGCTTCGGCGAAATCGGTCAACGAGACCGCGTTCCAGGACCTGACGGCGCATCCCTATGCCGGCCTCGACGTCGACATCGTGCTGCAGGCGGTGGACGGCGCGGGCCAGACGGCGTCGACCAAGCCGGTCACCTATCGCCTGCCGGCGCGGGTGTTCACCAATCCGCTGGCCCGCGCGCTGATCGAGCAGCGGCAGAATCTGGCGACCAGCACCACGCCGCAGGACCGCAATCGCGTGGCCAGGATGCTCGACGCGCTCACCCTCGCGCCGCAGATTTTCTATGCGAACCAGTCGGGCGTCTACACGGCGATCCGCGCCGCGCGCTGGGGCCTTGTCCATGCGGCCCATGCCGAGGAGGTCGAACACGTCGAGGACTTGTTGTGGCAGATCGCGGCCGGGCTCGAACGCGGCGGCATGCTGTCGGCGGCGGAGGATCTGCGGCGCTTGCAGGCGATGCTGGCGCAGGCGCTGGCCCAGGGCGCGCCGCAGGATGTGATCGACGAACTGCTCCAGCGCTACAACGAAGCGATGCAGCGCTATATGCAGGCGCTGGCGGCCAATCCGCAGGCCAATGCCGGACCGCCGCCGCCCGACACCAAGGTGCTGAGCGAGCAGGATCTGCAGACGCTGCTCAAGACGATCCAGCAGCTCGCGCAAAGCGGCGCGCGCGGCCAGGCGCAGCAGATGCTGGCGCTGCTGCAGAACCTTCTTGAAAATCTCCGGCTGAGCAACGGCGCGGGCAACGGCAACGGTCCGCAATCGCCCACGAGCAAGGCGCTGTCCGATGCGATTCGCGGGCTCGGCGATCTGATGGGCAAGCAAAGGGCGCTGCTCGACAAGACCTTCAAGGGCCGCCAGGGCGAGCAGGTCGATCCAAGGCGCTGCAGAAGGAACAGGGCGACATCAAGAAACAGCTCGGCGACATCCTGAACGGACTCGGCGGCCAGAAGATTCCGGCGCCGAACGATCTGGGCCGCGCCGGCAATTCGATGGGCCAGTCGGGACAGGAGCTGGGCTCGAACGACTTCAACGGGTCCAGCCTCGACCAGAAGAACGCGCTCGACGCGCTGCGCGGCGCCGCCAACGAATTGGCGAACAAGCTGATGAAGGAGATGGGCCAGGACCAGCAGAACGGCGCCAACGAGGACCCGCTGGGCCGCGCCGGGAACGGGAGCTCGTTCGGCAACGACGTGAAGGTGCCGAGCGCCTCGGAGCTCCAGCGCGCCCGCGACATCCTGATGGAGCTGCGGCGCCGGGCCGCCGAACGCGGCCGACCGCAGCAGGAGTTGGATTATATCGATCGGTTGTTGAAGGAGTTTTGAAAATAACCTCTCCCGCTTGCGGGAGAGGTCGAAATTCGCGAAGCGAATTTCGGGTGAGGGCCTGTCGCGCGGCCCTCACCAGCAAAAGCTAAGCACTTAGCTCCGCAAGTGCTCCGCAAGTGCTCCGCTAAGTGCAAGCTTTTGCGTCCTCTCCCGCGAAGCGGGAGAGGAAAGTTATTCCCCCGCGCCCGCGAAGCGCAGTTCGATGTCGTGGGTGCCGGCGGGCGGGCTGGAGAGACGCGTGCGGAATTTCGCCGAGGCGCCCGGCTTCAGCGTCGAAACGCCCGGCACGAAGGTCCAGTGATAAAGTTCGTGGCTGTCCAGATCGAGCAGGCCGACGCGCACCAGGGGCACGCTCAGTTCGTGATTGCTGCGGTTGACGATGCGGCCGGTGACGGCGAGAACCTGCTGGCCGTCCTCGGTGCCGAGCGACTGCGCCACGTCGGTGAAATCGATGCCGCGCGGATTCACCGGCAGGCCGGCGGCGGCGTAGAACGACGATGTCTGCGGCAGCCAGGTCGCGACATTGTCGCGGAAGCGCACGGCCGCCACGCCGATCACCAGGATCAAGCCGACCAGCAGGACCCAGCCGGCGACGACCGCGGCGCGGCCGAGCCATGGCGCGCCGCGGCGCGGCGCGGCGGCCGGAACGTCTTCCGCCGCATGCGCGACCGTCACCGGCGTCGGCGCGAAAGCCGCGACGCGGGGCTGCGCCGCAATGCTCGCCGGCTCGGGCGGCGGCGGTGGAGGAGGAGGAGGCTCGTGCACCTCGATCTCGGCTTCCGGATCGGGCTCGGGCGCCGGGCCGATCTGGTGCCAGACGTGACCGCATTTGGCACAGCGCACATTGCGGCCGGCGGCGGGAAACTTCGCCGCGTCCGTCTGATAGCGCGTCGCGCATTGTGGGCAGGTCAGAATCATATCAAGGAGTGTCTCCGGTTGAGACGAAAATACCTTTAAGGCCAGAGCCCTCGCAAGGCGCGGGCCCGCCCGATATGGTCCAAGCCCATGGTACGCTTCGAAAATGTCGGCATGCGCTACGGCTCCGGTCCGGAGGTGCTGCGCGACGTGACCTTCGTGCTGGAGGCGGGGTCGTTCACCTTCCTGACCGGCCTGTCGGGCGCCGGCAAGACCACCCTGCTCAAGCTGATCTACCTGGCCGAGCCGCCGTCGCGCGGGCTGATCACCCTGTTCGGCCAGGACATGGCGACCGCCAGGCGGTCCGACTTTCCCGCCCTGCGCCGGCGCATCGGCGTGGTGTTCCAGGATTTCCGCCTGCTGGCGCATCTGTCGGCGTTCGACAATGTCGCGCTGCCGCTGCGCCTGGCCGGGCGGCACGAGGGCGAATACGAGCACGACGTGGAGGAACTCCTTTCCTGGGTGGGGCTGGGCGACCGGATGAACGCCAGGCCGGCGACGCTGTCCGGCGGCGAGCAGCAGCGCATCGCCATCGCCCGCGCCGTGGTGGCCCGGCCCGACCTTCTGATCGCCGACGAGCCGACCGGCAATGTCGATCCGGAGATCGGGGCGCGGCTGATCCGCCTGTTCGGCGAGTTGAACCGGCTGGGCACCACGGTGCTGATCGCCACCCATGACCGCGCCCTGATCGAAAGCACCAAGGCGCGCGAGATGCGGCTGGTGGACGGGCGGCTCGTCGAACTGCGCACGGCGGTGCGGGCATGAGCCGCTCGTCGCGCCGCCTGATGCCGCGCGAGAAGGGCGCGGCGCCGCTCGACCTGGTGATCGGGGGTGATGGCGTTTCTCGCCGCGCTGGCGCTCGGCGCCTCGCTGGTGGCGGAGCGCGCCTCGCTGGGCTGGCGCGCCGGACTTTCGGACCGGCTGACGGTGCAGATCCTGGTGCCGTCGCAGGGCGAGGTGAACGACACATTGCAGCGCGAGACGGAAGGCGCGCTCGCCGTGCTGCGCGCGACACCGGGCATTGCGCATGCCGCGCCGCTGTCGGACGCCGAGATGCAGAGCCTGGTCGAGCCCTGGCTGGGCAAGGGCGCGCTGGTCGCCGAACTGCCGCTGCCCAAACTGATCGATGCCGTCCTCGTGCCGGGCGCGGCGGTCGACATTGCCGGCCTCGCGGCGCGGCTGAAGCGGGCGGCGCCCGACACGCAGCTCGACGATCACGGCCGCTGGATCGCGCGGCTGAAAGGCCTGGCCGATACGATCGTGTGGAGCGCCACCGGCATCCTCGTGCTGATCGCGGTCGCCACCGCGTCGATCGTCGCCTTCGCGACGCGCGCCGGATTGGAGGCGCAGCACGACATGGTGCAGTTGCTGCACCAGATGGGGGCGCATGCCCTGTTCATCGCGCGCGCCTTCGAGCGGCACTATGCCCTGGCGGCGCTGGGCGCCAGCGCGGCCGGCGCGCTGGTCGCGGCGCTTCTGTTCCTGGCGGCGGGCGGATTGGAATTCGCCGGCGTGGAGGCGGTGCCGTTCCTGCCGCCGGTCGCGCTGAAGCTCGACGAGGCGGCGTGGCTCGCGGCGGTTCCGGTGATCGCGACGCTGATCGCCTGGGCGACGGCGCGGCTTTCGGTGCTGGCGGCGGTGCGCGAGATCTACTGACCGCCCGCTTTTTGCCCGGATTCGCGCCTAACTATATAGAGTCATGGCCATGCGCGTTGTGCAGATCCTGGGCGGACTGGTCGCGATCTATGTCGCGGGCTTCCTGTTGTTCGTCGCGACGCTGCCGGTGCGCCCGACACAGGCGCTGAAGGCCGACGGCATCGTGGCGCTGACCGGCGGCGACGCGCGGGTCGACGCGGCCGTCGCGCTGTTCGAGGGCGGTGTCGGCAAGCGGCTCCTGATCTCGGGCGCCAACAAGGCCTCCAGCAAGGAGGAGCTGAAGCAGATTTCCAATGGCGGGCGGCGCTTCGCGTGCTGCGCCGATATCGGCTATGCGGCGGAGGACACTTATGGCAATGCGGAAGAAGCGGCCGAATGGGCGGCGCGGCATCGCTTCAAGAGCCTGATCGTCGTCACCGCGAGCTATCACATGCCGCGCAGCCTGCGCCTGTTCCATGCGATGATGCCGGGCGTGACGCTGATCGCCTATCCGGTCGAGCCGGCCGGCGTGGACATGGCGGCGTGGTGGCATCCCGGCACGCTGCACCTGCTGCACAACGAGTACTTGAAATACGTCGCAAGCTTTGTGATGACCGCGGTTGACCACAGCACGGCGCCCGGCAAGGCTTGAAACCTGGGCCCGGGCGATTCTTCATATATGACCATCCTCCGCTCGACGATCTTCATCGTCTGGTTTTCCCTCGTGACGGCCGTGCTGGCGGTCGGCTTCCTGCCGGCGCTGGTCCTGCCGCGCAGGATCACGGCGTGGATGGCACGGCGCTGGGTGGCGATCAATTTCTGGGGCCTGCGCGTGTTCGCCGGCGTGCGCTTCGAGGTGCGCGGCACGCTGCCGCCCAACGGCGTCCTCATCGCGCTCAAGCATATGAGCATGTGGGAAACGATGGCGATCTACCTGTTGCTCGACGATCCGGCCATCGTGCTCAAGAAGAGCCTGCAATATGTGCCGTTCTACGGCTGGTACATCACCAAGGCGCGGATGATCGCGATCGACCGCGAGGGCAAGGCGAACGCGCTGCGCAAGATGGCCGCCGCCGCGCGCCGCGAGCTGGCCGCCGGACGCAGCATCGCGATCTTTCCCGAGGGCACCCGCGTCAAGCCCGGCGCGCCGCCGGACTACAAGCCGGGCGTGGCGGCGCTCTACGGCCAGCTCGGCGTGCCCTGCGTGCCGGTGGCGCTCAATTCGGGCCTGTTCTGGACGGGGCCGGTGGGGTTCCTGAAGAAGAAGGGCACCATCGTGGTCGAATTCCTGCCGACCATCCCGGCCGGGCTGAAGCGGCGCGACTTCATGGACCGCCTGGAGGGCGCCATCGAGGGGGCGACGAACCTGCTGATCGCCGAAGGACAGGCGCAGCTCGACCGGCGCAACAGCCGGTAACCAAGTCGGAACGTTCCGCGAACAAACCTTGATTTTCAAGTCCCAAAGCGTTAGCTGTGTAGCCCGCCACGCGGGCCCCTGGGACGAGGCCATGAGCGATATTTCCCGCCAGATCTGGGACATGAAATACCGGCTGAAACAGCCGGACGGCACACCCGTGGACGGCGATTTCGCCGACACCTGGGCGCGTGTCGCCCTCGCCTCCGCCGCCGCGGAAGCCCCGGAGAAGCGCGGCGCGCAGGCGCTAGCCTTTGCCCAGGCGCTGGCGGGACACCGCTTCCTGCCCGCCGGACGCATCCTGGCGGGCGCCGGCACCGACCGGTCGGTGACCCTCTTCAACTGCTTCGTGATGGGCACCATCGAGGATTCGATGGACGGCATCTTTTGCGCCGTGCGCGAGGCGGCGCTGACGCTGCAGCAGGGCGGCGGCATCGGCTACGATTTCTCGACGCTGCGTCCCAAGGGCGCCGCCGTGAAGGGCGTGGGCGCCGATGCTTCGGGCCCAGTGTCGTTCATGGAAGTGTGGGACGCGATGTGCCGCACCATCATGTCGGCCGGCAGCCGGCGCGGCGCGATGATGGCGACGCTGGCGATCGACCATCCCGACATCGAAACCTTCATCGACGCCAAGCGCGAGGCGGGACACCTCACCAATTTCAATCTCTCGGTGCTGGTGAGCGACGCGTTCATGGACGCGGTGAAGGCGGACGCGCCGTGGGACCTGAAGTTCGGCGGCGCGGTCTATCGCAGCGTGCGGGCGCGCGATCTGTGGGACCGCATCATGCGCGCGACCTACGAGACCGCCGAGCCCGGCGTGATCTTCATCGACCGGATCAACACGGAAAACAATCTCGGATACTGCGAGACGATAGCCGCGACGAATCCGTGCATCACGGGCGATAGCTGGATCGCGACGGCGGAGGGACCAAGACAGGTCGGCGAACTCGTCGGCAAGCCGTTCGAAGCGTTGGCCGAAGGCCGCGCCTGGCCGAGCGATCCGCGCGGTTTCTTTTCGAACGGCACGAAGCCCGTCGTCAGATTGACGACGGCCGAGGGCTATTCGCTCCGGCTCACCGCCGATCATCGCGTGCGGAAAGTCACGCGGCGGACCCGCTGGTCCAGCGATTGGATCTGGGCGGAGGCCGGCACGCTGAAGACGGGCGACGAGGTTCTGCTCCATGACCATCGCGCCATCGCGGCATGGGGCGATCCTGGGCATGCGCCGACGGATCGCGACGAGGGCTATCTGCTCGGTCTTCTCGTGGGCGATGGAACATTGAAGGCGGACAAGGCCGTTCTTTCGGTATGGCCGGGCGCGCGCGCGGTCAACGGCGAAGACCTGCAAAGCGGCGTTCGCGGTGTGATGGACGCGGCGTTCGAGGCGGCATCGCGGATGCCGCATCGGAGCGATTTTGCCGGTTGGCTGGAAGTGCCAGGTCGTGGCGAATATCGGTTGGCGACGGGCGCCCTTAAAAGACTGGCGCTCGACGCCGGCATGGCGCCGGGCAACAAGCGGATTTCGCCGGCGCTGGAGCGCCGCTCCAGCGCCTTCCATGCCGCCTTCCTGCGCGGCTTCTTCGACGCCGATGGCAGCGTGCAAGGCGCGCAGGATAAAGGCGTGAGCGTGCGGCTGAGCCAGAGCGATCTCGAACGTCTGGAAGCCGTGCAACGCATGTTGCTGCGGCTGGGCATCGCCAGCGTCATCTATCGCAACCGGCGGCCGGAAGGCGAACGGGATTTGCCCGATGGCAAAGGCGGCAGCAAAGCCTATGCGACAATGGCACAACATGAGTTGGTCATTTCCGGCGACAATCTGCCGGTCTTCGCCGAACGCGTCGGATTTTCCGATTCCGACAAGGCGTCGCGGCTGACGATGGCGGTGGCGAATTATCGCCGCGCCCTCAATCGGGAACGGTTTTGCGCGACCGTCGAGTCGATCCATGCCGACGGCGAGGCCGAGGTCTTCGACGCCGCCATTCCCGGGTTGAACGCTTTCGATGCCGACGGCCTGTGGGCGCATAATTGCGGCGAGCAACCCCTGCCGCCTTACGGCGCGTGCCTGCTGGGGTCGATCAATCTGGCCAAGCTGGTGAAGCAGCCCTTCGAAGAGGATGCGCATCTCGATATCGAGGAATTGGCGCGGCTGACCAAGGTCGCCGTGCGCATGCTCGACAACGCCATCGACGTGTCGCGCTTCCCGCTGCCGCAGCAGCAGGCGGAAGCCAAAGCCAAGCGGCGCATCGGGCTCGGCGTCACCGGCCTCGCCGACGCGCTGATCTTCTGCCGCACGCGCTATGGTTCGCGAGAGAGCGTGGCGCTGATCGATGCCTGGCTGTCGGCGCTGAGCGACGCGGCCTATCTCGCCTCCGCCGAACTGGCCGCCGAGAAGGGCGCCTTTCCGCTGTTCGACGCGCACGAGTTCCTGAACCGGCCCTTCACCCTGCGCCTGCCGCAGGAGGTGCGCGGCGCCATCGCCAAACACGGCATCCGCAACGGGCTTCTGACCTCTATCGCGCCGACCGGCACGATCTCGCTGTTCGCCGGCAATGTGTCGAGCGGCGTCGAGCCGGTGTTCGCCTATAGCTATACCCGCCGCGTGCTGCAGCCCGACGGCAGCCACACCACCGAGGCGGTCGAGGACTATGCCTATCGCGCCTTCCGCGCCCGCTTCGGCGAGGAAGCGGCGCTGCCGGATTATTTCGTCACGGCGCAGACCATCGCGCCCGAGGACCACCTCGCGGTGCAGGCGGCAGCGCAGCGCCATATCGACAGCTCGATCTCCAAGACGATCAACGTGCCGGCTTCCATCTCCTTCGAGGCGTTCAAGGACGTCTATGCCCGCGCCTATGAGCTGGGCTGCAAGGGCTGCACGACCTATCGGCCCAACGCGGTGACGGGCGCGGTGCTGGAAGCGGCGGCGCCCGAGGCGGCGGAGGAGATTGCGCCGGTGCCGGCGGCGCGGCCGCGCGAGAGCACGGGCGGGGTCGTCTACATGACGCGGCCGCTCGACCGGCCCGACGTGCTGATCGGCCAGACCTATAAGATCAAATGGCTGGACAGCGACCATGCCTTCTACATCACGGTGAACGACATCGAGAAGGACGGACGCCGGCGCCCGTTCGAGGTGTTCATCAACTCCAAGAACATGGAGGCCTATGCCTGGGCGTTGGCGCTGACGCGGATGATCTCGGCGGTGTTTCGGCGCGGCGGCGACGTGTCCTTCGTGGTGGACGAATTGAAGGCGATCTTCGATCCGCGCGGCGGCCAATGGAGCGGCGAGCGCTATGTGCCCTCGCTGATGGCGGCGATCGGCGAGGTGCTGGAGAAGCACATGATCGACACCGGCTTCATCGCGCCGCATGGCGAGGCCCTGATGGCGAGCGAGCGCCGCGCCGTGGCGGTGGCCGCGGAAGGCGCGCCGGCGCGGTTCTGCCCGCGCTGCGGCTCGCCCAGCCTGGTCAAGCTCGAAGGCTGCGAATCCTGCGTGTCGTGCGGCTATTCGCGTTGCGGGTGAGATGGCCTCAAGCAGCGAAGCGATAGGCCATTGAACAAGCCTTTCCACATCCCCAACGAAAAAGCCCGCGCGCTGATCCTGGCGCGGCATGGGCTTTCGGGCGTGCGACAGGCGGGCGGGGCGGCCGCGGTGGCGCCGCTGATCGGCAAGCTCGGCTATGTGCAGCTCGATTCGATCAAGATCGTCGAGCGGGCGCATCATCACATTCTCTTTTCGCGCCACACCGGCTATCGGCCGCGCCATCTCGATCGGCTGCAGGCCAAGGCGCCGGCGCTGTTCGAGCACTGGACGCACGATTCCTCGCTCATCCCGCTGGAGCATTATCCGCATTGGCGCCACCGCTTCGCCAGGAGCAAGGCCAATGTCGCGGCGTGGCGCGAGCGCTATGGCGACGACAAGGTGCTGGACGTGGTGCGCGGGCACATCGAACAGCACGGCGCGTCGCGGGCGCGCGACTTCGCGCATCTGGGCGGACGCACCGGGCCGTGGTGGGGCTGGGGGCCGGCCAAGGCGGCGCTCGAATATCTCTGGCGCACCGGCGAGCTCGCGGTGCTGGCGCGCGACGGGTTCGAGAAGATCTACGATCTGTCCGAGCGCGTCATCGCGAAGGATCTGCGCACGGCGCGGCCGACGCGGCTGCAGACGCTGGACTGGGCGCACAACGCGGCGCTCGACCGGCTGGGCGCCGGGACGGCGCGGATGATCGCGGATTTCTGGGGCCATGCCTCCATCCCCGAGGCGGCGAAATGGATCGAGGGCGAAAAGAAGAAGGGCCGGCTGATCGACGTGACGCTGGAGGGCGCGCCCGGCCTGCGCGGCTTCAATGCCGTGGCGCGGCCCGACATCGAAGCGCAGGTGGCGCACCTGCCGGCGCCGACTTCGCGGCTGCGGGTGCTGTCGCCGTTCGATCCGGTGCTGCGCGACCGGGCGCGGGTCGAGCGCATCTTCGGCTTCGACTATCGGCTCGAGGTGTTCACGCCCGGACCGAAGCGGACCTATGGCTACTACGTCTTCCCCCTGCTGGAGGGCGACCGCTTTGTCGGCCGCATCGACATGAAGGCGGAGCGGGCGAAGGACGCCCTGGCGGTCAAGGCGCTGTGGATGGAGAATCGGCTGACGCTGAGCAAGGCGCGGCGGGGCAAGCTCGAACGGGAACTGGCGCGGCAGGCACGGCTCGGCGAGGTACGCGACATCCTGTTCCCGCAATCCGCGCTCAAAACCGTCTAATGTCCCAAGTTGAAATTTCGCACCAATCACTGTCATCCGCCGCGAATGCGGGCCACCCAGCTGAAACCTGCACTGCCAGAGCAGATGTCACCTGGGTGGCCCGCATTCGCGGGCCATGACACCTCCTTTTAATGCGATGAACGTCTGATTCAGGACACCAGGTTCGCGGCCCATGAAATATTCCAGCCGGTTCTTTCTCTATGCGCCGCTGGCGCTGTTCCTGTCGCTCGCGGCGGCGACCGGCGTCTATTGGTGGGTGGTCGCGGGCGCGCTGTCGGCGCGGCTGGACGCGATGAACGGGCATGAGGCGATGCCCGGCGTGACGCTCAGCTTCAAGTCGAAGAGCGTCAGCGGCTTTCCGTTCAACCTCGATGTCGTGTTCCAGGACTTCAGCCTGACGGTGAAGACGCCGCATGGGCCTGCGTCCTGGGCGAGCGAGAAATTCGCGATGCACGGCCTGACCTATGGCCGCGAGCAGTTCATCTACGAGGCGGCGGGGCGGCAGGCGCTGCGCTGGACCGATCTCGCGGGCAAGGCGCATGCGATGCCGTTCGAGGTCGGCGACCTGCACGCCAGCACCATCGCGGGCGAACGCGGGCTGTCGCGTTTCGATCTCGACCTTGTCGGCTTCGGCTCGCCGGCGCTGACGGCGGGTCGGGTGCAGCTTCACGCGCGGATCGCGCCGGGCGGCACCGTGCTCGATCTCTTCGCCACCGCCGACGGCGTGCATCTGTCGCCACGGCTGACGTCTTTGTTCGGCCCGGACATCGTGTCGGTGAAGCTCAGCGCCGCCGCCGCGCCGGCGCGGGCGTTCGACGGGTTGCGCGCCGGCCTGACCGATTGGGTGAGCGCGCTCGAAACCTTCCGCGCCGCGAATGGCGCGCTGGCGGTGAACGATCTGGAGATTTCGTGGAAGGGGCTGAGCGCGATGGGCAAGGGCCGCCTCGCGCTCGATGCGGCGCATGCGGTGGACGGCTTGCTGGATTTCAAGATCGCCGGCATCGAGACGCTGCTCGACAATGCCCGCCGCCATGGCGCGCGCGGCAATCCGAATGACGGCATCGCGGCGGCGTTGCTCGACCGCGCGGCGGTCGGCGGGAGCAACCAAGCGGGACTGCTGGGTGCTGTGGTCGGCTTTCACGGCGGCATCGTCACCGTCGGCGGCGAACCCGCGACGACGGAAGAGCCGCTGTATTGATCAGCGCTTACGCGTCTTCTTCTCCGCCACCGGCGCGGGCGTGCGGCCGAAATTCACCGCGGCGCTGTCCTGGCCGGCGTCGACGATGCCGCGGCGGATTGCGCGGGTACGCGTGAACAGCTTGAACAGCGCATCGCCGTCGCCCCAGCGGATCTGACGCTGCAAGGCGCTCAGATCCTCGCTGAAGCGGCCCAGCACTTCGAGCACCGCGTCCTTGTTGTTGAGGAACACGTCGCGCCACATCGTGGGGTCCGAGGCCGCGATGCGCGTGAAATCGCGAAAGCCGCCGGCAGAGTATTTGATCACCTCGCCCTCGGTCACGCTCTTCAGATCGTCGGCGGTGCCGACGATGTTGTAGGCGATCAGATGCGGCACATGGCTGGTGACCGCGAGCACCAGATCGTGATGCTTGACGTCCATCGTCTCGACCTTGCTGCCGAGCCGTTCCCAGAAGGCGCGCATTGCCTTGACCGCGCGCTTGTCGGTGCCCTTGGGCGGGGTGAGCAGGCACCAGCGGCCGTCGAACAACTCGGCGAAGCCGGCGGCGGGGCCGGACTGTTCGGTGCCGGCGACCGGATGGGCCGGCACGAAATGCACGGTCTTGGGAAGATGCGGCGCGACATCGGCGATCACCGAGCCCTTGACCGAGCCGACATCGCTGACGATGGCGCCCGACTTCAGGCTGGACGCGAAGGCCCTGGCGAGCGCGCCATAGGCGCCGACCGGCGTCGCCAGGATCACCAGATCGGCGCCCCGCACCGCCGCCGCCGGCGTCGCGGCGTAGCTGTCGGCGAGCTTGAGCTTGCGCGCGACGGCGAGCGCGTCGCGGCGGTCGTGCGCCACGATATGACCGGCGACGCCGCCGCGCCGCATCGCCCGCGCCACGGACGAGCCGAGCAAGCCGAAGCCCAGCACGGCGACGCGGTCGAACAGGGGCTTCTTCATCTGGCTTTCACGAAATCGGCCAGCGCGGCGACGGCGGCGCGATTGCCCTCTTCCGGCCCCACGCTGAGCCGCAGGCACTGCGAAAGGCCATAGCTCGCCACGCCGCGCAGGATGACGCCGCGCCGCGAGAGGAAGTCGTCCGCCTCCTTCGCCGTTGCCGCGTCGGCGAAATGGATCAGCACGAAATTGGCGACGCTGTCGTCGACCCGCAGGCCGAGCTTGCGGATCGCGTCGGTCAGCCAGGCGCGCCATTTCTCGTTGTGCGCGAAATTGGTTTCGAGATGGGCGCTGTCGGTCAGCGCCGCCGCCGCGGCGCGCTGCGCCGGCACCGAGACGTTGAACGGACCGCGGATGCGGTTGAGGACGTCCACCACGTCCGCCGGGCAATAGGACCAGCCGACTCGCAGGCCCGCGAGGCCATAGATCTTCGAGAAAGTCCGCGTCATCACGACATTGGGGAAGCGCGAGACCATTTCGATCCCCGTTTCGTAGTCGTTGCGGCGGACATATTCGGCATAGGCCGCGTCGATGACGAGCAGCGCGTCGGCCGGAAGCCCCGCCTGCAGCCGGCGCACCTCGTCGTGCGGAAGATAGGTGCCGGTCGGGTTGTTCGGATTGGCGAGATAGACCAGCCGCGTCCTCGGCGTCACCGCCGCCAGCAGGGCATCGACATCGGTCGTGAGGTTCTTCTCCGGCACCGAGATCGGCCTGGCGCTGTTGGTGAGCGCCGCGATCCGATAGACGAGGAAGGCGTGCTCGCTGAACAGCACTTCGTCGCCGGGTCGAAGATACGCCGCCGCCAGCAGGGTCAGGATCTCGTCGGAGCCGTTGCCGCAGACGATGCGCGCCGGATCGAGCCCGTAATGCTGCGCGATCGTCTCGCGCAGGTGCTTGGCGCTGCCTTCGGGATAGATGTCCAGGCCGTGCGCCGCCGACAGGAAAGCCTCGATCGCCTTGGGGCTGGCGCCGAGCGCCGATTCGTTGGACGACAGCTTGTAGGTCTTCGCCACACCCGTCACTTCGGCGCGGCCGCCGACATAGGGCACGATATCGAGGATGCCGGGACGGGGCGTGAGCGTCATGGCGCGGGAACTCCGGTGAGCGGATTGGCATAGCAGCCGACGATCGCGGTGCGCAGGATGCCCTCGCCGCCCTGCTCCATCAGCACGCCGAGCCGCGAATCGCCGGGCTGCACGAAGCCGGCGACGTCGAGCAGGTGATAGCGGACCGCGCTGTTGGTCGAATCGCGGCTGACGGCCAGCAGGCGGGCGTCGAACCCGCCCAGCTTCAGGAGCGATTGCAGCTTGGTGAGGCTGAGGCCGTCGCCCGCTTCCAGCATCACCAGCGTGGTGTCGTCGCCGCTCGGCTCGGGCTCCAGCGTGCCGATGACATAGGCGGCGGGCTGCTCGGCGCCGACGAGCGGCAGGGTGGCGACCACGCGCGGGCCGGCCTGCCCGGCCGGGGTGAGCTGGGCCCACCAGGCGCGCGCGTTCTCGTCGCTTTCCGGCGGCGGCACGACGCCGAAGGCGGCCGGATCGCCGGAGCATTCGTGCACGATGGCGGTCGCCGACAGATGGCCCTTCATCGTCACCAGCGAGCCGAACAGATCGCGCGCCAGATCGCGGAACTGGCCGGCGCGGTCGGCGGCATAGACATGGATGGTGCGGCCCGCCGGCGCCTGGGCCGCCATCATCTCGCGCCAGATGCGCAGCAAGGCGGCGAGCGGCAGGCTGCCCTTGTGCCGGCCCACGAGGCGGCGCAGGCGCACGGCCTGCTCGGCCGGCGAGATCGCGGTGGCGATCTGCGCGCGCTTGATCAGGAGGTCGTGGATCTTGTCGTCCAGGGCGTCCAGGCGGGCGGGCAGATCGTCTTGTGATGGCTTGCGCGGCGGCATCGGCGGAATTCGTATTTATCCTTGTTTTACAGGAAACGCCCCCGCCGGCTGGCCGAAGGGGCGGTATTGATAAGGGCGGCGCGGCGCAAAATCAAAGCGCGGGTTTGACACCGCCGGCCGCTGGCCTTAGCAAAACCGCCCCTGGGTCAAGGCTGGCCGCGAAAAGAGAGGCGAATGGCGGGAGTCGGAAATCCGAAATTCCTGCGTCCGGTGGCCGACACCGACGCCGATATCGGCCACGCGATCACTTTCGACGCGCCGCTGACGCTGGATTGCGGCCAGACCGTCGCGCCCCTGACCGTGGCGTACATGACCTATGGCACGCTGAACGCCGACAAATCGAACGCGGTGCTGGTCTGCCATGCGCTGACCGGAGATCAGTTCGCCGCCTCGGCCCATCCCGTCACCGGCAAGCAGGGCTGGTGGGACACGATGGTCGGGCCGGGCAAGCCGATCGATACCGACCGGTTCTTCGTCATCTGCTCCAACGTGCTCGGCGGCTGCATGGGCACGACGGGACCGGCGGAGATCTCGCCGGCGACGGGCCGGCCCTACGGCCTCGACTTCCCGCTGGTCACCATCCGCGACATGGTGCGGGCGCAGGCCATGCTGCTCGACGCGCTCGGCATCGAGAAGGTGCTGAGCGTGATCGGCGGCTCGATGGGCGGCATGCAGGTGCTGCAATGGGCGGCGGAATTTCCCGGCCGGGTGGTCTCGGCGGTGCCGATCGCCTGCGCGGCGCGCCATTCGGCGCAGAACATCGCCTTCCACGAAGTCGGCCGCCAGGCGATCATGGCCGATCCGGACTGGAAGAACGGCACCTATCAACTCCACGGCGTGCAGCCCTCGAAGGGCCTGGCGGTTGCGCGCATGGCGGCGCACATCACCTATCTGTCGGAGGCCGCGCTGCAGCGCAAATTCGGCCGCGAATTGCAGGATCGCGAGCGGATCTCGTTCGGCTTCGGGCCGGACTTCCAGATCGAGTCCTATCTGCGCCACCAGGGCATCGCCTTCGTCGACCGCTTCGACGCCAATTCCTATCTCTACATCACGCGCGCGATGGACTATTTCGACATCGCCGCCGAGCATGGCGGGGTGCTCGCGGCGGCCTTCGCCGGTGCCAAGGCGCGTTTCCTGATCGTCTCCTTCACCAGCGACTGGCTGTTCCCCACCGCGGAGAACAAGCATGTCGCGCACGCGCTGAACGCCAGCGCCGCCACCGTCAGCTTCGTGGAGATCGCGACCGACCGCGGCCACGACGCCTTCCTGCTCGACGAGCCGGAGATGTTCGCGACCATCCGCGGCTTTCTGAATTCGGTCGCGGTCTCGGTGGGCGCATGACGGCGGCGCTGCGCCCCGATCTGGCGGCGATCGCGGAGATGATCCCCCTGGGCGCGCGGGTGCTCGACGTCGGCTGCGGCGACGGCGCGCTGCTGGAAGTTCTTTCGACCACCAAGGGCGTGGACGGGCGCGGCATCGAGCTGTCGCAGCAGAACGTGAACGCCTGCGTGGCGCGCGGCCTGCCGGTGATGCAGGGCGATGCCGACACCGACCTTGGCGAATATCCGTCCGGCGCGTTCGACGTGGCGATCCTGAGCCAGACGATCCAGGCGACGCGCAATCCCAAGGAGGTGCTGGGCCATCTCCTGCGGATCGGGCGGCGCACCGTGATCTCGCTGCCGAATTTCGGCCATTGGCGGGTGCGCGCCTCGCTTGTCGTTCACGGCCGCATGCCGCGGACGCGCGCGCTGAGCTATCACTGGTACGACACGCCGAACATCCATCTGTGCACCATCGCCGATTTCCTCGGGCTGGCGCGGGAGATGGGCGCGAAGATCGAGCGCGCGCTGGCGCTGGACGAGAAGGGCCGCTCGAGCGCGATGCGGGCCGAATCCTGGGGCCCGAACATCCTGGCGGACGGCGCGATCTTTCTGTTGAAGAAGGATTGACGGCGAGCGAGCGGGGGCACCCGCTCGCCATCACGTCCTTTAGCTGGCGCCGAGAAGGTCGAGCGCCTTGGAATAGCCGTCGACGCCGATCTTGTAGACGCCGTGCGCGCAGAAGCTGGCGGCATCGCGGGCGCGGGTCTTGGCGGTGGAATAGTTCGGCGACTGCTGATTCGCATCGAGCGCGGCCGACACCTTCTTCTGCAGGTGCAGGCAGCCGATGGCGGTGGCGGGCTCGTCGGTCTGCGCGTAGGCGGCGGTACCCAGCATCACCGACAGCGCCGCGGCCGAGACCACATATTTCGTGAGATTCATCGCATCCTCCTGTTTTGAACCGGCACTCGGCCGGTTCAGTGCATTTGGGGGAAGACCATGACGAATGTAAGAGGGCTACGATCACGCATCTGTTAGAGTGATGACGTTCCGGTTACGCCCGCGCGCCGATACGCGCGTTTCCCGCGACAAACGCGCATGGGACGAAGCATCCGCGCCGACGCATGCCCGCTACGCGAAAATCGGATGCGGTTCGCACTAGCGTACCGCGCCGGCGGCGAGAACGGTGACGCCGATGTCACCGACGTCAAGACGTTAACGTTCGCCGCGCATCGTGGCCTGCGCCTCGCGCGCCGGCGCCCATTGCGGAACCGTCTTGCCGACGCGCACCGGTGCGCTGCCGTAGAAGGTCTTGCCGGCCTCGACCAGATGCACGCCGGCGGTGCCCGGCGCGATCCGCTTGAGAATGCGGTCCCAGCCCATCCCGGTGCCGACGAGGCGGCGGCCGCGGAACGGCGGCATGTAGAGCGCGCGGTCCCAGGCCAGCGGTTCGAACAGGGCGCCGCGCAACAGCCGGTCGAGCTCGCCGCGGCTGAACGGCCGGCCGACGCCGAACGGCGAGCGGTCGAGCTGGGCCCACAGGCTCGTGCGGTTGGGCGCGACCAGCAGCAGGCGACCTTCCGGCGCCAGCACGCGCCAGAGCTGGCGCAGCAGGGGACGCGCGCCATCGGCGCCTTCAAGACCGTGCACGACGAGGATGCGATCGAAGAAGGCGTCGGGGAAAGGCAAGGCTGCCTCATCGCCGAGCGCGGTCAAGGAACGGGCAGGCGGCCAGGCGACGACGCCCTGCTGCGCCGGCATGAGCGCGACGACGCGTTCGGCCTCGGCCTGGAACTGCCTCAAATAAGGCACGGCAAATCCATAGCCAAGCAGGCAGGCGCCCTTGGCCGACGGCCACAGGACGCGCAATTGCCGCGCTACGATGCGCCGCGTCAAAAGGCCCAGCGGCGCCTCGTAGAAATCCGCCAAGTCTGCGGCATCAAGTTGCATGCTCTTTGCCTAGCGCGACGCCGCGTCCGGTTCAACGCGCGCGACCCCGCTGTTAGGGTCCGTATTCGCGCAAAAGGACAA
This sequence comes from Rhizomicrobium sp., assembly GCA_037200045.1. Classification (NCBI taxonomy): domain Bacteria; kingdom Pseudomonadati; phylum Pseudomonadota; class Alphaproteobacteria; order Micropepsales; family Micropepsaceae; genus Rhizomicrobium; species Rhizomicrobium sp. Next base: position 2,373,970 of record JBBCHM010000001.1, on the reverse strand, counting down.
CAATATGGCCGCGCTTGAGATCGAACTCGTTCCGTGCCTGAAGGACAATTACGCCTATCTGGTCCATGACGCGGATGCGAAGCTGACGGCGGTGGTCGATCCTTCCGAGCCCGAGCCGGTGCGCCAGGCGCTGTCGCGGCACGGCTGGACACTGTCCCATATCCTGAACACCCATCACCATTTCGATCACACCGGCGGGAACCTGCCGCTCAAGGAACAATTCGGCGCCAGGGTGGTGGGACCGGAGAAGGACCGCGAACGCATTCCGGGCATCGACGAGGGCGTCGGCGAAAGCGCGGCCTGGTCGTTCGGCGCGCGCGCGGTGCCGGTGCTGGAGATCCCGGCGCATACCCGCGCCCATATCGCCTTCGTGTTCGACGACGCGGTGTTCACCGGCGACACGCTGTTCGCGATGGGCTGCGGCCGGCTGTTCGAGGGCACGCCGGCGATGATGTGGACGAGCCTGTCCAAGCTGATGACGCTGCCCGACGCGACGCGGGTCTATTGCGGCCATGAATACACGCTGAGCAATGGCCGTTTCGCGCTGACGCTGGAGCCGAAGAACGAGGCGCTGGCGCGGCGCATGCGCGAGGTCGAGGCCCTGCGCGCCAAGGGGGCGCCGACCATCCCGTCGACCATCGGGCTCGAGAAGAAGACCAATCCGTTCCTGCGGCCCGGCTCGGCCGAGATCCGCCAATCGCTGGGACTGGCCGATGCGAGCGACGTCGAGGTGTTCGCCGAGATGCGCAAGCGGAAGGATAATTTCTAGGACTTACTTGTCGCCGTCGTCGTCATCGCTGTGGTGATGATGGTGATGGTCGGAATCGTCGTCATCGTCGGAACCGCTGACGGTGTCGGCCGCGCCCTTGGCGACGCTGCCGGCGACATGGACGGTGGTGCTGACCACGGTCGTCGCCACGCCGACGCCGGCGCTCGCGACGTCATAGGCGATGCAGCCGGAAAGCGCGAAGCCCAGCAAACCCACAACGGCAATCGGAAGCAGTGCGCGCATCGGATGTTCCCCTTCGGCGACGGAGGCAAGATCGCACAAACGACGTCAACGAACCACTAAGGATTAGGGCTTGGCCGTCCGGCGCGATCATGGCGCAAATGTAATCGTCGTCGTTTTCGCCGCCCGCCGGCATGGAGCGGGCGCCGCCAACCGGCTAGGCTTGGCGCCAAACGAGGGGGCTCGCATGTCATTCATCCACGCTCTGCCGGTTTTCGCGCCGTCGCTGGGCGGTCTCGGCACGGAATTCACGATGCTGGCGCTTGCCGTGGCGCTGGGGCTGTTCCAGATCCTGATCGCGGCGCGCACCGGCAACGGCCAGCGCGGCCTCAAATGGAATGTCGGGGCGCGCGACGAGCCGCCGCCGCCGGTGAGCAAGGTCGCCGGACGGCTGGAGCGCGCCTCTCGCAATTTCATGGAGACGTTTCCGTTCTTCGCGGTGGTCGTGATCCTCCTGGCGCTGGCGGGGCGGCACAATTGGGCGACGGTGTGGGGCAGCGAGATCTATCTGGCGGCGCGCATCGTCTATCTGCCGCTCTACGGCTTCGGCGTGCCGGGATTGCGGACGCTGGTCTGGCTGGTCTCGCTTCTGGCGATCGTCCTGCTGCTCGCGGCCCTGTTCTTTCCGGCGATCTGAATGGCGAAATCCTATTTCGCGACGCAGATCTACAAGGCGCAATTGCCGGCCGGCCCCAACGCCGCACTGGCGCGCGTCTGCCTCGCCATCGCGCGCGAGGATCTGGCCGGGCGGCGCTGGGCCAAGGAGCATGGCTATCGCGGCTATACGTCTTACGCCTCGCTCGACGACCTGCCGTTGCGCGCCCCGGAATTCGCCGAGCTGGTCGCGCGGATCGATCCACATGTCCGCCGTTTCGCGCGCGACTTGCAGTTCGCGCGCACGCGACTGACGCTGGACAGCCTGTGGCTGAACGTCATGGAGCCGGGCGCGGTGCATGGCGCGCATATCCATCCGCATTCGGCGATCAGCGGGACCTATTACGTGTCGCTGCCCAAGGGCGCGAGCGCGATCCGCTTCGAGGATCCGCGCCTGCCCCTGATGATGGCCGCGCCGGTGAAGCGGCAGAGCGCGCGCGACAAGCCGTTCGTCACCCTCGCGCCCGGGCCGGGCACGCTGCTTCTGTGGGAGAGCTGGCTGCGCCACGACGTGCCGCAGAACGATTCGCGAAAGCCGCGCATCTCGATCAGCTTCAACTATCGCTGAGCGCCGCCGCCTACCAGTCGTTCAGGCCGACAAAGCGGCCAAAGCCGGAGGCCAAGGCCCACCGGCTCCATTCGGAGCGCAGGCGGATGGTTTCGACCGGGCTTCCGGTGCCCTGGCCGATGCCCAGGATCTCCATCTCGACACAGCCGCGAAAGGGCCGTCCGTCGGGCGGCGGCAGATGCGCGCCGGAATGCTGGAGGCGGACATATTCGGAATCCTCGATGCCGTCGGAGGCGAGCACGACGGTGGTCGGCAGGCTGGCGCAGCCGATGCTCTGCGCGACATTGTCGAGGAAGGCGAGGATGTTGGTGTTGTCCTGCGAGCGCCATTTGCCGCTTTTCACCAGATAGGGCGTGCCGGCGATCAGCTTCCGGATTTCGCCGGCGACGTGCTCGGGCCGGTTCCGCGCCGAGATCAGCGCGTCGTAATAGAAATTGTTCGACGAGGCATCGTAGCTGCCGAAGGTGCGCACATGCACTTCCGACGCCATGCCCAGCCCGCGCACGATATTGGCGATGCGGGCGGCGACCTTGCTGGCGAATTGCTGGTCGTCGACCAGCGGGTTGGACTTGGAGATGTCGAGCCCGATGACGAGGCGCTGGGCCGGGATCGCCGCTTCGTCGTTCAGCGAGGCCATGACGCTGTCGGCGTCGCGCGCCGCGTGCACGGCCAGGACGCCGCCGCCGGTGAGCCCGATCGCCGTGACCGCCGCGAGCAGGAGCTTCATGTGATCGGGGCGCGTTTGTCGGCGAGCTGCAGCAGATGGAGCTGGGCGAACTGGCGCTGGCGGTGCTTGTAGTCGCGCGCGATGTGGAGATTGCGCACATTGTTCTCGACCGTGAGCATGTAGAGCGCCGCCACCGTGGTCACGATGAAGAAGATCACCGAGGCGAAGGCGAGCCAGAACCAGGAATCGGCCGCCGCCAGCGAGGCCGTCGACAGTTTCGGCAGGCCGAGCGAGACGCCGTCCGAGGCCGGCGTCAGCGTCGCCATGCGCGGGTCGGAGGCCGCCGGCTTGGGCGCGGTGAACAGCGCGTCGATGGAATTGCTGCCGCCGCCGCTCGCGCCGTCCTCGCGCGGCTGCTCCAGCGTGGCCGAAGTGCCGCCCGCCATGTTGTTGTAGGCGACGAGATAGCCGAGGCAGCCGATCATCACCAATGCCATCACGAAGGCGGTCGCGATCATCGTGTTGCGGCCGTAGACGCCGGTGATCTTCAGGAAGAAATGCACAATCAAGACCGCGAAGATGACCTGCAGGCTCTTGAAGATCACGGTGCTCTGCAGGCTGTCCGGCACGACCATGAATTCGTTCGACAGCGCACGCGTCCACACATCGCCGCGGATGATCTGGTAGTCCACGAACATCGCGAGCAGCGCGATCGCCACGGCGATCGCCACCACGGCGATATAAAGCGGACGGTAATGCGCGACCTGGCGGCTCTTCTCCATGTTGCGCATGATGATGTCGGAATCGTCGCGCTCCACCGCGCTCAAGGGATCGGGCGTCGTATCCTCGTTTTCATCACCGTCGTCTTCATCCTTCTTGCCGAACCAGCCCACGAAGGCGCCCTTGCGGCGGTGCTGGTTGGCGGCGGAGACGCGCTCGCCGCGCTTGACCCAGTCGGGGCCCCAGGACGGGATGTCGATCGGGGTCTTGAGCCGCTCGACAAGCTGCGCTTCGAGGCGGGCGCGGACTTGCGGCGTCATCGCCTGCGCGTCGGCGAGCGATCTGGCCTCGCGGTCGAATTCCTCCGGCGACAGGCCGTGGAACAGCTCGTGGCTCAGCTTCTTGCGGCGCGCGGGCACGGCATAGGTGTCGTCGTTTTTCGGAAGATAAGCGACCATCATGGCCCCCAGCAGCGTCGGCGCGCGAGAGTGTCCCCACGCCGAGACATGGTAAAAATGTAGTTAAGCGGGATCGCGGCAGGAATGCGGCAAACCCGCCACAATTGGCCCTGAATCGGCAATCGGCCGGGCACGGCGCCGCAATGTGCGGTTCCCCGCGCGGAAACTTATGTCCGCAGCACCGCGCCGGTGGCCTTGGCGACGGCGGCGACGATCTTCTGCGCCAGCGCCTCGATCTCGGGATCGGTCAGCGTCTTGTCCCTGGGCTGGATGCGGATGGCGATGGCCAGCGATTTCTGGCCGTCCGGCACGCCCTTGCCTTCATAGACGTCGAAGAGCGTCGCCTGCTCGATCAGGTTGCGCTCGGCGCCCCTAGCGGCGCGCAGGACTTCGTCGGCGCTGACCTTCGCGTCCACCAGGAACGCAAAATCGCGCTCGATCGCCTGATAGGGCGAGGGCGCGAACACGGCGCGGGCCTTGCCCTTCGCCTTGGACTCCGGGATGGCGTCGAGGATGACCTCGAACGCCGCGACCGGGCCCTTGAGGTCGAACGCCGCCAGGACCTTGGGATGGACCTCGCCGAAGGTGGCGAGCACTTTCGGCCCCAGCGCCAGCGTGCCGGAGCGGCCCGGATGATACCAGGACGGCGCGTTCGCCTTCACCGGCGCGGTCATCGCCGCGCCCATGGCGGCTTCGAGCACGGCCAGCATGTCGGCCTTCACATCGAACGCGTCGGCGGGATGGGCGGACCTGGTCCAGCTCCGCACGCCTTCGCCGGTGCGGATGCCGGCCGCGACCGTGGCCTGGGCCTCGGGCATGCCGCTGTCGAACTGGGCGCCGACCTCGAACAGCATCAAATCGTGGAATCCCCGCGCGACATTGCGCTGGGCGGCGGCCAGCAGCGAGGGCAGCACGCTGGGGCGCAGCGCGTCGAGATCGGCGGCGATCGGGTTCTCCACCTGGCGCGCGGCGTCGCCGCCGCCGAACAGCGCGGCATGGGCGCGCGGAATGAACGAGAAGCCGATCGTCTCGTTGAAGCCGCGCGCCGCCAGCGTGCGACGCACGATGCGGGTGCGGCGCTGGGCCGGCGTCAGCGTCGGCTTGGCGACGGGATTGGCGCGGGAGAGCGGCGCCGACGGCACCTTGTTGAGGCCGTGGATGCGCACGACCTCTTCCACCAGATCGGCCTTGCCGTGAACATCGCCGCGCCAGGACGGCGGCGTGACCTTCAGCGGTGCGCCGTCTTCGACCGCGAAGCCGAGGCGGGTCAGGATCGAAACCGTTTCCGCCTTGGACACGTCGATGCCGCCGAGGCGCGCGACATAGGCGGGGTCGAACGCGATGGTCCGCTGCCACGCCGGCACTTCGCCGGCGACGACGATGTCCGACGGCTCGCCGCCGCACCAGTCGAGGATGAGCCGCGTGGCGAGTTCGAGGCCCGGCACGACGAATTGCGGATCGACACCGCGTTCGAAGCGGTAGCGCGCATCCGACACGATGCCGAGCTTGCGACCGGTCCGCGCGGTGCGGATCGGATCGAAATAGGCCGATTCGATGAAGACATTGACCGTCGTTTCCGAACAGCCGCTGTCCTCGCCGCCCATCACGCCGGCGATGCCGCGCGCCGCCGCGTCGTCGGCGATGACGGTCATTTGCGGATCGAGCGTGTAGGTCTTGCCGTCCAGCGCTTCCAATTGCTCGCCGTCTTTCGCGAGGCGGGCGTGGAGATTGCCGGTCAGCTTGTCGGCGTCGAACACATGCAGCGGCCTGGCGCGGTCGAGCGACAAGAGATTGGTGACATCGACCAGCGCCGAGATCGGCCGAAGGCCCACGGCCTTCAGGCGGTCCTGCACCCATTTGGGCGAGGGGCCGTTCTTGACGCCGCGCACCAGCCGGCCGGCGAAGAGCGGGCAGGCGTCCTTGCTCGCGGCATCGAAATCGAGCGTGATGGTCTTGGGCGCGGGGAATGCGCCCGGCACCGGCGCGACCGAGCCGTCCTTGAGCGTGCCCAGGCCCGACGCGGCGAGATCGCGCGCGATGCCGTAGACCCCGGCCGCGTCGCCCCGATTGGGCGTCAGGTTGACGTCGATCACCGGATCGGTGAGGCCGAGCGCCTTCGCCACCGGCTCGCCGACCTTGGCGTCGGCCGGCAGTTCGATGATGCCGTCGTGATCCTCGCCGAGCAGAAGCTCGCGCGCGGAGCACATCATGCCGCGCGATTCGACGCCGCGGATGGTGCCGACCTTGAGTGCCTCGCCGGTCACCGGGATCACCGTTCCCGGGCGCGCCAGCACGACCTTGATCCCCGCCCGCGCATTCGGCGCGCCGCAAACGATCTGCAGCGGCGCGGCGTCGCCCGCGTTCACGGTGCAGAGGCGCAGCTTGTCGGCATTGGGATGCTTCTCGGCGGTGAGGACCTCGCCGACGACGAAATCCTTCAGCCGCGCGCCGGCGTCTTCCACCGATTCCACTTCGAGGCCGATCGAGGTGAGCTTGTCGGCGATCGTCGCCGCGTCGGCGTCGGTCGCAAGATGCTCCTTGAGCCAGGAGAGGGTGAATTTCATCGGCTGAGCCCTCCGTCGAGGGTCGGCATGTCGAGCGCCGCGAAGCCGTAATGGCGCAGCCAGCGCAAATCGGATTCGAAGAAGGAGCGGATGTCGGGGATGCCATATTTCAGCATGCCGAGCCGGTCGATGCCGCCGCCGAAGGCGAAGCCCTGGTGCACGTCGGGATCGAGGCCGCACATCTCCAGCACCTTGGGGTTCACCATGCCGGAGCCGCCGAGCTCCAGCCAGTCATTGCCCTGGCCGAAGGTGATCCTGCCCGGCACCGAGCGGTCGCAGCGCAGGTCCCATTCCACCGAGGGTTCGGTGAAGGGAAAGAAGCTCGGCCGGGCGCGCAGCTCGACCTTGTCGACCTCGAAGAACGCCTTGCAGAACTCCTCGATGGTCCATTTGAGATGACCCAGATGGATGTCCTTGTCGATCACCAAGAGCTCGAACTGGTGGAACATCGGCGAATGCGTGGCATCGGAATCGACGCGATAGGTGCGCCCGGGCGCGACGACGCGGATCGGCGGCTTCTGCTTGAGCATGGTGCGCACCTGCACCGGCGAGGTGTGGGTGCGCAGGATGTGCTGGCTGCCGTCCGCCTGCTTCGCCAGATAGAACGTGTCCTGCATCTGCCGCGCCGGGTGATCGGGCGGGATGTTCAGCTTGGTGAAATTGTAGTCGTCGTATTCGACATCGGGGCCTTCGCCGACGGTGAAGCCGAGATCGCCGAGGATGGTGGTGATCTCGTCGAACACCTGGGAGACGGGATGGATGGAGCCTTGCGGGCTCGGGCGCGGCGGCAGGGTGACATCGACCGTCTCGCCGGCCAGGCGCGCGTTCAGCGCGGCGTCGCCGAGTTCGATCTTGCGCGCGGCGATGGCGGCGCCGGCCTTGTCGCGCAGGCCGTTGAACAGCGGGCCGTTGACCTTGCGCTCATCCGCGGTCATGCCGCCGAGCGTCTTCAGGAGCTCGCTGATCGAGCCCTTCTTGCCGAGGGCGGAAACGCGGACATGTTCGAGCGCGGCTTCGTCCGGCGCGGCGGCGATGGCGGCGAGGACGTCGCGTTCGAGAGTTCGAATGTCGGTCATGATCGAATCCACTTTCCCATCCGTCATGGCCACCCTTGTGGCGGCCACCCATGAACACGATCGGCGGAGGTATTTATGGGTCGCCGGCACAAGGCCGGCGACGACGACAATTGCAGAGGGTGGACGCGAAGCTGACTACGCGCTGGCGCCGCCGGCCTGATCCACCAGGGCCTTGAAGGCCTCGGGCTCGTGCGTCGCGAGATCGGAGAGGACCTTGCGGTCGATCTCGATGCCCGCCTTGGCGAGCCCGCTGATAAATCGGCTGTAGGTGAGGCCATAGAGGCGGCAGCCGGCGTTGATGCGCTGGATCCAGAGGGCGCGGAAATTGCGCTTCTTCTCCTTGCGGCCGATATAGTTGTGCTGCAGCGAACGATCGACCGCGGCATTGGCCGAGGTGATGGTGTTCTTGCGGCGGCCATAAAAGCCCTTGGCGGCTTTCAGGACCTTCTTGCGGCGGGCGTGGCTGGGTACGGAACGGGGGGCGCGCGACATGGCTCAGATCCCTCCGCCATACGGCATCCAGCGCTTGACGCGCTGGGTTTCGGATTCCGACAGCACCGCCATGCCGCGCAGATTGCGCGTGCGCGCCGGCGAGTTGTTGATCAGGCGATGGCGCTTGCCGACCTGATGGGTCTTGATCTTGCCGTTCGCGGTGAACTTGAAGCGCTTCTTGGCGCCCGATTTGGTCTTCATCTTGGGCATTTCGCGGGTCTCCTTGGCTCGGATGAGCCGGTTCGCTTTACGAGCCGCCAAGGCATGCCCTGCCTGGCCGCTCACGAAAGAGCGCGCGTCATAAAGGGGAGTTCTTCGGATTGCAAGGCGGATGTCGCCGCCCGGCGGCGCCTGAGCCCGGTCCGGGCCCGGGAGCAAGCCATTGTTTTCAAGCCATTATCCCCGCGGCGGGTCGGAGCACGGGGCCTGCGGGAATGTGCGTCTGGCCTCGCCTGCCGAAAAAACGTCTTAATGCTGCGCCACTTCCGCCCGCGAACATGTCCGCCCGCAAGTTTCTTCATTGGTTGCGCCAGATCGACACCTGGCTGATCGCGCCCGCGATCGCCGTGGTCGTGTTCGGGGAGCTGACCCATTCCTCCCTGACCCAGGAACTCGAAATCGACGTCTGGGACAAGGCGCTGCACTTCACGGCCTATTTCGGGCTGGCGCTGATGACCACCATCGCGGTGCGCGCCGACCGCCGGGCGCTGTGGTGGGCCCTGGGACTGGTGGCGCTGGGCGGCGGGCTGGAGATCGTCCAGGGCATGACCGGCCGCGACGCTGACATTTTCGACGAACTCGCCAACACGCTGGGCGTGCTCGCGGGGCTCGGGCTCGGCTGGGCGGGCATCGCCGTGCTGAAGGCGCGCAAGGTCGTGGCGGACGAGGCGGCCCCGTCCGACGGCTAGGCCGGCGCAAGAGATGAAGCGGCGCCAAGGAGCCGGTACAATCGGCGCGGACCTGACCGAACCGGAGGACCCCATGTTCAAGGAATTCCGCACCTTCGTGATGCGCGGCAATGTGATCGACCTGGCGGTCGGCGTGATCATCGGCGCATCCTTCACCGGCATCGTCAATTCGCTGGTCAAGGACATCCTGATGCCGCCGATCGGGCTGGTCCTGGGCGGCATCGATTTTTCGAACTTCTTCGTCGTGCTGAAGGGCAACCACGCGGTGGCGTCGATCAAGGCCGCGACCGATGCCGGCGACGTGACGCTCAACTACGGATTGTTCGTCAACACGATCCTGAACTTCCTGATCGTCGCCTTCGTGCTGTTCTTGCTGCTGCGCCAGATCAACAAGCTGAAGACGCCGCCGCCGGAGACTCTTCCCGTCGAGCCGCCGGAAGACATCAAGCTGCTGCGCGAGATCCGCGACGCGCTGAAATCGGGAGCGAAATGAGACGGCCGATCCTGTTTGCCCTGGCGCTGGCGGTCTTCGCGGGACGGGCCGCCGCGGACGACGCCGCCGCGCTGCGCGCGGCGGCGGACGGTTTTTATGGCGTCTACAAGACCTTCCATCCCTCGGACGGGATTCCCGACGAGGCCGGCCGGGCGCGCTATCGCCCGTTCCTGTCGGCGCGGCTCGACGCCCTGCTCGCCCAGGCCGGCGACGCGGACAAGCGCTTCGCGGCCGCGAACAAGGCCGCGCCGCCTTTGGTCGAGGGCGATCTCTTCACCTCGCTGTTCGAGGGCGCGAGCACGGTCGCGGTGGGCGCCTGCACCGCCGCCGGATCCGCGGGAAGTTGCACCGCTTCGCTGAGCTACGCGCCGCCGGGGGGCAATCCCACGCGCTGGACCGACACGGTCTATCTGGTGAACACGCCGGAAGGCTGGCGGGTGGACGATATCGGCTATGGCGGCAGTTGGGATTTCGGCAATAAGGGCCGGTTGAGCGAGACGCTCGGCCAGGTCATCCATTTCCAGTAACCGGAAAGGGACCTGGCGCGAACTAAGCCGCGACGACAGGAGTAGACCATGACCATCAAGAAGACCGAACAGGAATGGCGCAGCGAACTCAGCCCGGCGGCGTACCGCGTGCTGCGCGAGCACGGGACAGAGCCCGCCGGATCGAGCCCGCTCAACCGCGAGAAGCGGGACGGCGAATTTCTCTGCGCCGGCTGCGGCGCGGCGCTTTACGACTCCGCGACCAAATATGAGAGCGGCTCGGGCTGGCCGAGTTTCTACAAGGCCAAGGAGGGCGCGGTCGCGACCAGGACCGATGCCAGCTTCGGCATGGTGCGGGACGAGGTCACCTGCGCCAATTGCGGCGGCCATCTCGGCCATGTCTTTCCCGACGGACCGCGCCCGACCGGGCTGCGCTATTGCATGAACGGCACGGCGCTGAAATTCGAGCCGAAGTCCTGAAGCATGATCGTCCATCGCCTACAAATTGCTGTCATGCCCGCGCAGGCGGGCATCCAGCGACCGGACGCGTTGCCAAGCCTGGATTCCCGCTTGCGCGGGAATGACAGCCTGGAATCGGTTCCACCCAAAAGGGCCATGCATTGATGTTCGACGCCGAGCGCCCGACCGGGACCAAGCCCGAAATCCATCGCCAGCTCGCGCTGATGGCTGAGGGCCTGTTCGCCGGCGAGCGCGACGGCATCGCCAATGCCGCCAATCTCGCGGGGCTCCTTTATATGGGCCTCGCGGACCTCAACTGGGCCGGGTTCTATTTCCTGCGCGGACCGGGACTGGTGCTCGGCCCGTTCCAGGGCAAGCCGGCCTGCGTGCGGATCGAGATCGGCCGGGGCGTCTGCGGCACGGCCGCGGCCCGGCGGGAAACGGTGGTGGTGCCCGACGTCGAAGAGTTTCCCGGGCACATCGCCTGCGATGCGGCGTCGCGTTCGGAGATCGTGGTGCCGCTGCTGCGCGACGGCCGCCTGATCGGCGTGCTCGACCTCGACAGTCCCGTCCCGGGACGGTTCGACGCCGAGGACGCCAAGGGGCTGGAAGCGCTCGCCGCGCTCTGGGTCGCGGCGAGCGATCCGGTCTGACGTCAGTCCTGGCCGGCGGCGTGGCTGGCGGCTTCCGCTTCGGCAGCCCGCAGGGAATCGCCTTCCGGTCCTTCGAGCGCCGCTTCGGCCGCCTTGCCCAGCGCCGGGATCTTCGCCTTGTTCGCCTTCACGAAAGCTTCCTCGCTTTTGCGGAAGCGCTTGGAGGCCTTGTAATTGCCCTCGCCGAATTCGCGATTCGGCGCGCGCTTGGCGACCTTCTTGGCCTTGGTCTTCACTTTCACCTTGGCCTTGACCGCGACCTTCTTCTTGGGCGCCGTCTTCTTCTTGGGGGCGGCCTTCACGGCCTTGGCGACCTTGCGTTTCGCCGGCGCCTTCTTCTTGGCGATGATCTTCGTCGTCTTCTTCCGCTTCTTCTTCTTCGCGGCCATGTCCGTCTCCTTGTTTCGCGCGACTGGAGCCGAGGGAACGGCCATGCCGCGAGTTGGTTCAGCGTGCCGATCCCCTCGGCGCGGTGATGTGCAGTCCTGCAATCAGCGCAAGGCCGGCGAACAACGATACTGTGCCCAGAAGGATCGCGCCATGCACGTCGTCATCGGCGACGACGAAAGACGCGGCGAAGGGACCGAGCGCGCCGGCCAGCACCTGCGTGCTGCCGCCGAGCACCGCGGCGCGGCGCGAGGGATCGGCCTCGATGGTCATCGGCACGATGAAGGCGGCGACGACGATGCTGACGAAGCCGCCCAGCGCGTTGGCGGCGATGAAGGCCCAGCCCGGCGCATGCAGCAGGAAGACGCCCCAATTGACCAGGAAGGCGATGGTCGAGCTGACGAACACCGTCAGCCAGCGGACATGGCCGGCCAGCACGGTCGAGAAGGCGCCGCCGGCGATCTGCGCCGCCAGCGAGGTCCACACCGCGGTGCGCGCCACTTCGGGGCTCAACCCCGCTTCGGTGGCGAGCGGCTGGAGATAGACCCCGACCGTGGCGGTGGCGCCGATGTAGATCAGCGTGGCGAACAGGGCGAACCAGCCGCGCGGCGGCGGCGAACCGCTCCGGCTCTCGTCCTTCATCAGGGGCGCGAAACGCTCGGGCAGAAAGAACGCGGCGGCGATACCGGCGGCGCTGGCCAGGCCCAGGAACGCGAAGCCGCCATCGGCGCCGAAGGCCGGCAGGATCCACAGCGCGAACAGAAGCGCCGCCACCATCTGGCCGGCGCAGAGCGCGGTGAAGTAGATGCCCGCCCAGCGCTCCGGCGTCGCGGTGCGCGCGATCATGCCGGTGACGATCCACAGCAGGATGCCCTCCGCGGCGCCGGCCAAGGCGCGGATCGCCATGATCGCCGTGCCGGCGGCGTGCAGGGTCGAGAAATCGAGCGCCGCCAGCGCCAGGGCGGCGCCTCCGCCGATGAGCTTCAGATGGCGCGGCGGCAGGACGATGCCGGCGGCGGCGGTGGCAAGTCCCATCGCCAGGCCCTCGGCAGTCGCGGTCAGGCCGAAGCCGGACGCGGACAGGCGGTGCTCGTCGCCGAGCGCGCCGAGCAATGCCGGCAACACGCCGGCGAACAGCAGCGCGATCACCCCCAGCGCCAGCGCGGCGACGGCTTCGCGCAAGGGAAGATCGGGGCCGACCGCATCGTGGACCACGGCGTCGTGATGCTCGCTCATGCCTTCTTATGCCGCGCGGTCGAGGTGCTGTCTTGGGTCACGCGGCGGCATGCAGGCGCAGGCCGAAGACCGAGATGGGGCCGCGTTCGGCGTTGTAGGCGGGGTTCGCGATCCACTGATAGTCGAGGCTGAGCGACAGCCAGTCGGTCGCCGCGGCGCTGTAATAGGCCTCCAGGACGAACTCGTCGCGATAGCGCGGCAGCGCGCCGTCGCCGATCAGGATGCCGAGCCCGCCGGCCGCGAAATAATCCTGGGCGGAACGCGAGAGCGTGTTGTCGACGCCGGCAAGGCCGACCGTATCGTCCGCCCGCCCCCAGGCGCCGCCCTTGAGCGCGAGGCCGAGCGCCACCGTGCGGTTGATCTCGGTGAATTCGAATGCCTCCGTGCTGCCGTCGTCGAAGCCGAAGCGCAGGAAAGCGGACCAGTTGCCGTCGATCTGCTGTTCGACGTTCAGCACGAAGCCGCCACGGTCGGCCGGGCGGCGGACCAGCGCCGTGTCGGGCGCGCTGTGCGTCGCAAGGCCGAGCGCCACCGCATCCCGGTAGGATCCCATGCGGCCGCGATTGACCCAGGCGAGCAGCTTCACGGTGCCCGGCGGACCGAACAGTGTTTGGCGTATCTCCAGTTCCGACATCGCCTCATATTGCCCGAAGCCGCGCACCAGTTGCGTCGTGTTGGGTACCCGCGACAGGTCGAACAGGCCGGCGCGCAGCGTCCACCAATCCTGCGTCCATTCCGCCGCGAAGCCGTAGCTGTAGCCCCAGGCGTCGGCCGCGTAGTCGAACGCGCCGGTGTCGATCAGCGACCAGTTCAGGAAATCGGATTTCGGATCATGCGCCAGGGAGTTGGTGTCGAAGATATCGGTGACGGAGAACTTGCCGGCGGTGAGGACGAGGTTGTCGGCGCCGCGCGCGCCGCCGAGTTGGTTGGCGCCCGGCGCGACCGCCTGGCTGTCGCCGCCGAGGTCGAAGGTCTGGCGGAAGAACAGCCGCTGCAGCCGGAAGTAAGGCGCCGCCTTGCCGACCTTATAGGCCTCGCCGCTGGGAAAGCCGGCGGCGCCCAGCGTGTTCGACAGGCCGAAGCCCTGGTCGATCTCCGGATTGACGTAAGCCTCGCCGCCGTCCCAGAGCCGCGCGCCGGCGAACAGCGTGAGGTCGAACGTCTCGCGGCCATTGGCGACGGGATTAAGGCTGTTGGCGCCCTGGAACGGCGAACGGAACGCCGGCTGGAATTGCCACACGAACGTCGCCTGCCCGTGCAGCGACCAGGTCTCGGGCACCGCGTCGTCGGCCAGCGCCGGCGCGGCGGCGAGAAGCGCCAGACACGACGCGGCCCAGTATCGGCGCTTCATTGCGGCTCCGCCCCGTCAGCAATACCGCCCGCGAAGATGCGGGTCTTCGGTTACGGCCGCAAGACAGCGAGCAGGTCGTGGGCCCGGTTGACCAGGACCGAGAAATGGCCCTCGCCGGCGTAGAAGGTCGCGGTCGCGTTCCTGAGCCGCCGCGCCATGACGCGGGCCGGGCCGATCGGCATGATGCGGTCCTCGTCGCCATGCCACACGAAGAAGCGCGGGCCGGTCAGGCGCGCGATGTCGAAGCCCCAGGGCCGCACCAGCCGTTCGATCTCGGCGCGGTTGCCGGCGCCGCTCTGCCGCGCGGTCTCCATCATGGTGCGGGCGAGGATCTCGCGCATCTCCGCCATCTGCATCAGGCGGAGGTCCTCGCCGCCCAGCCATTGCGCGACGCGCAGCATGCGCTGGCGCACCGCGTCCTCGCGCGGCGGCCCGTCGGGCCGGAACTGCATCAGGCGGCGGCGCAGATATTTGGGATAGCGATGGGCGACCCACCAGGCGAGGCGGCGCACGCGCGGTCCGGTGCGGCGCGCGATCTCCGGCGGCGGCACGGCGCTGACCAGCGAGCAGGCGGTGACGCGGTCGCCGAGCCGTTCGGCGCAGGCCAGCGCATAGGGCCCGCCGGCCGACATGCCCTGCACCGCGAAGCGTTCGATGCCGAGCTGGTCGGCGGCCTGCGCCACGTCGTCCGGCCAGTCGAGCAGGCGGTCGCCCTCCTTGGGGTCGGAATAGCCGACGCCCGGCCGGTCGAACGCGATGACGCGCAGACCGAGCTTGTTCGCCGCCTCCTCCAGCATCAGGGCTTCCAGCCGCGAGGAGCCGTGGCCATGGAAATGGAACACGACCGGCCCGCCGGCCTTGCCGACATCGAGATAGCCGAGCCTGCGCCCGTCCTTCAGGGTCAGCGTCGCATAGGGTTCGCCGATTCCGAGCTCGCCCATCAGCCGACCTTCGTGTTGATCGTGGCGCCGGCCTTCAGCGCCAGCGTCACCGGCGTGCGCTCGGCGATGTCGGCGAGGCGGGCGCGCTGCTCGGCATCGAGCGCCCCTTCGATGTGCAGCATGCGCTCGACGCGGAACGCCTTGTCGTCGCGGTAATATTCCAGATCGACGCCGAGCCCGGTCAGCGGCCATTTCTTGTGTTCGGCATACATGCGCAGCGTGATCGCGGTGCAGGCGCCCAGGCCCGCGAGCACATAGGCGAAGGGCGAAGGCCCGGCATCGGCGCCGCCGGCGGATACCGACTCGTCGGCGATCAGCGCGTGATGGCCGGCGCGGATGTCGGTGCGATAGCGCGCCTCGGCCAACCTGGCGCCGGCGCGCGCGACCAGACGGGTGCCTTCCTGGGGTTCGCTCATGGCGCCTTCTTCTCCTTATGGTCCGTCAACCGCAATACCGCCGGGGCGCGGCAGCGCCGCCACCGAGTAGGACCGGCCGCATTAATATAGTATCTATTCCGCGTTCGCGGAGCCGATGCGCCAGGCGATGGATTCGCCGCGCCGTTCCGCCGTCAGCCTCAACGCCCGATTATGCACCGCCAGCGCGCCTTCCCAAAGCGTGTTCCAAGCGGGAAACAGCGGCCCGCCCGCCGCGATGCCGTGCATCAGCCGCCAGCCGGATTGCACGACGACGTATGCCTCGCCGTCGCGATGGACCTCCACCCGCTCGCCCTGCGCCGATGCCAGCGCGGCGAGAAGCTCGGCGAAGGCGTGCGCGTCCCTGGCCCGAACCTCCAGCAGCGCGGCGACCTCGTCGTAATATTGCAGGCCGATGAGCCGGGAGGTGCGACCGACCAGCGCCGAGGCGTCCTCCGCGCCGAACAGTTCGAGCATCGTCGGCAGCAGCGAGCGCACATACTCCATCGCGTAGGAGCGCTCGACCTTGGCGAGGCGCTCGGGTGGCCAATCGGCCGAGTCCAGTTTCGGCGCGCGCGCCGGATCGAAGGGCGGCGCCTGCTCGCCGGAGACGAACCGCACGCGCTCCTCCGGCGCGAGGTCGCGGTCATATTCGCGGTAATAGCCTTCGAGCCCCGGATCGCCGTTCACCGTCTGGCCGGTGCAGACGAAGCCGAGCCGGGGATTGCCCAGCGTCACGCCGTTATGGCCGTGCCAGCCATGCAGCATCGCCTCGTTGACCGCGCGCGGGATGGCGCAGATCGCGGCGCCCGACCAGATCCAGCGCGGCGGCGGATAGCGCACCCAGGCTTTGCAATCGCTCTCCCGCATATATTCGGTCTTCACCCCGCCCAGCGCGTTGGAGAAATAGTGGTACTGGGCGCAGGCCACCGCGTCCGGCAATTTGTCGAGCCCGAGCTTCGTCAGCCCGTCGCGGAATTTCTCCAGATGCTGGCGGCGGAAATGGGCGAACACGAAACGGCGCGCGGCCTCGGCGTCCCGGTGCGCGACCAATGTGAGCACGAGGCCCGTCATCAGCGCGTTGTAAAGCTTGGAGACCGCCTTGTAGCCGGCCTCGGCCGGCGTCATGGCGCGGTATCCGGCACGACGGTGACATGGCTGATCACGATCGGCGTGACCGGCGCGGCGCCGGCGAACGGTCCGTGGTCGCCGAGCGGCACGGCCGCGATCTTGTCGGCTACGTCCATCCCGTCGACGACCTGGCCGAACACGGCGTAGCCCGTCGTGCCGGCGGTATCGCCCGGCTGGCGATCGAGCGCCGGGTTGTCGGCGAGGTTGATGAAGAATTCCGCCGTGGCGCTGACCGGCGTGTCGCCCCGCGCCATCGCCACCGTGCCGCGCAGATTGGGAAGGCCGGCCTCGAGCGGGATCGGCGGATAGACGGGCCGCGTCTGCAGGTCCGCCTCCCAGCTTCCGGCCTGGATCACGAAGCCGGGCACGACACGATAGACGATGGTGCCGTCGAAATGGCCTTCCTGGGCATAGCGCAGGAAATTCGCCACCGTCGCCGGCGCGTGCACCGCGTCGAGCCGCAGCACGATATCGCCCATGTCGGTGGAGATCACGACCTTCGGCCCGGCGGGTGCGGCGGCTGGCGCCGGCGGCGCCTCCTGCGCCAGGGCGGCGCCCGACCAGAGCAAGGCCGCGGCGATCAGGCTGACAAAACGCATCTGCGAACATTCCAAGCGGGGAACGCGACGCTAGCAGTCTTCGCACGCGGAATCGAACCGCGTCCCAGCCTTGCCGGCCGTCTTTGCTGGCGTCCGCGACGGTCTCGTGCTAGTAATGACGGCAGTGAATTCTTTGGATCATTTTGGGGGTGATTCTGAATTCTTGGATCACTCCAAATAATAAGATTTCTAAATTTGACGCACGATGGTCGTGCGTCTTTGGAGGGAGAGTGTTCATGACGCATCTCAACCGATACGCCGGAGTCTTCGCGGCGCTGCTCCTCGCCTTGCTGTTCGCCGCGCCGGCGAACGCGCAAGCGACGCGTACCTGGGTTTCGGGCGTCGGCGACGACGCCAATCCGTGCAGCCGCACGGCGCCGTGCAAGACCTTCGCCGGCGCGATCTCCAAGACCGCGGTCAATGGCGAGATCAACTGCCTCGATCCGGGCGGGTTCGGCTCGGTGACCATCACCAAGTCGATCGCGCTCGTCTGCGACTTCACCGAGGGCGGCATCACCAATCCCAGCACGCCGGGCATCACCGTCAATGCCGCGGGCGCGATCGTTTACCTGACCGGCCTCGACATTGAAGGCATCGCCGCCGGCACCAACGGCATCAACTTCATCCAGGGCGCCGTCCTGCATGTCGAACACTGCAAGATACGGGGAAACAACGCCGCCGGCAGCACGGTCGGCTACGGCATCAGGTTCGCGCCCGCCACGGCGGCTTCGCTCTATGTCGCCGATACCATCATCGCCGACAATGGCAGTGGCAGCGGCGGCACGGCGACGGGGGCGGCGATCGGAATCGTGCTGCCGGCCGGCGGCAGCGCCAATGTGGTGCTCGACCGCGTCAGGATGGAAGCCAATACAAACGGATTCTATGCCGATACGACCGCGACGACGGGGGCCGGGATCAATGCGACGATCACCGACAGCGTCAGTTCCGGCGGCTATGTCGGCGTCCTGGCGACCGGCACGACGCCGGTGAACGTGATGGTCGATCATACGGCCATCACCAACAGCGGCGGCTATGGCCTGCTGGCCCTGGGCGGCACCATCCGCGTCGGCAATTCCACCATCACCGGCAACGCCACGAGCGTGCTGGGGGCCGGCGGCACGGTCTCATCTTATGGCGACAACAAAATAGACGCGAACACGACCAACACCTTGCCGGGCACGATCCCGCTGCATTGAGGGCGCGCTGCAGTTCAAGCTCCGGACGGCGTCGCCGTCCGGAGCCTTTGGTCCAAAAACCGGTGGCGCGGGCAACCGACATATCCGAAGGCGTCGTGCCGATGGCGCGGCCCGAACGGCGCCGAACCGCGCGACTATTTCGATATGTGTCGAAACACAGCCGTGGCGACCAATAACGCCACAAGCGAAGAGGCTCACGCTATCCAGAATCTCGGCGGCGCGCGAAGGCGCCGGCGATCAGGACTGGCTGCTGAGCACGTCCTGTTGCGTACTGCCGCCGAGCTTCGCCTCGCGGGCGTCGAGCCGGTGTAGTTTCGGGCGCTGCCACGCTGCGCGGGCAGGTGCCGCCGGGGCGGACTGCTCGCCATGCGTGGTATCGTGTTGTTTACGCTCGCTCATATTACCCCCAAAACCCTGGAAGAACTTAATTTACATCCAACAATATAATGACAGAATAACAGAAGTTGTCGCGGCGCGAAAGCCGCTACTGCACATCTTTAGAATACCGGCTGGCTGGGCCTTAGAAGGGAACTTTCGCGCTTCAGGCGTTGCTCCCGCCGGCCCGTCTCAGGAAATGGCCCGTCGAAAGCGCCCGCAGCAGCGCCGTGCGGTAGGTCAGCACGCGATCGTCGGTCTCCCATCCGCCCTCGGGCCAATTTTCCGCCAGGGCGCTCAGGCGCGGCAGGTCGAGCGCTTCGGCGGCGGAGCCGCACGCTTCCAGCCGCGCGATTTCCTCGCGGACCCCGGCGCGCCCGGCGGTCAGCCCCTCATGCCAGTCGACTGCCTGATAGCCCTTGCCCCGCATGGCGACCACTTCGGGCGGCAGGCGGTCGGCGAAGGCCCGCCGCGCCAACGCCTTGGTCTCGCCGTTCACCAGAACCTGATCCTCCGGAACCGACAGGCAGAATTCGATCAGACGCCGGTCCGCGGTCGGGTCGCGCTGATCGAGACCCCAGCCGCCGAGCGTTCCTTTGTTGTAATTTCCAAGGTCCACCCGGCGCATCACCCAGAGCCGGGTCTCGAAACCGTCCTTGCGCGGGCGATAGGCGAGATCGACCGCGTTCGCGCGCGCCCGGCCCGCGATGTCGAGCTGCGCCAATCGTGCCGGCCGGATCGCCGAATAGGCACTGATCCCGACCTTCCTGTTCTCGAACACGCGATTGGCCCAGACCCAAAGCAGCAGCGGGGTATAGGGGCCGAACGTGGCGTTCAGCATGCCGCGCCAGCGCAGATGGCCCTTGCGCACGACACCGACGCCTTCGCGCAGCCATTTGAGCCATCGGCCGCCGCGGATCAATTGCGGCAGCAGCGTTTCGCCGCCATAGCTGATGCTCATATTTCCCATCTGACCCGTCAGCAGCACCGTGAGCTTGCGCGCGCGCGCGGCGTCGTTGATGGCATCGACCCAGATCGCATTGCACAGATTGAGCACGGGCCGCTCATATATGTGGAAATTGCGATCGAGATTGTCGAGCGGCGTGCGATCCCCGGTGCGGATCGGCACATGCTCCATGTTCGGGTACAGCGCCGCGGTCTTCGCCGCGATCGGGCCTTCGTCGCCCAAGCGGCCGCGCGGCGACGGACCGTCATAGCCTTCGCGCGGAACCGAGGTGAAGGCGACCACCTTGCCGCCGGCCGGCGCCAGCAATCGCGCCGCGGTCGCCGCCACCGCCGAACTGTCGAAGCCGGAGCTCAGATGCGCGCCCACCGTGCCGTCCGCGCCTCGCAATTGCGCGCGCACGGCCTGATCCAGGTGATGCCGCAGCGCTTCGGCATAGTCCTCGGCGCGCGCCAGCTTCAGCGTCCGGCGCTGCGGCTCCCAGTGCCGGCGCGCGGCGATCCCGTTCGGCGTGACCACGGCCAGATGTCCGGCTTCCACGCGCTCCACATCCTTGAAGAAGCTCTTGGAGCCGTATTCCGGAAGCAGCGCGAGAAACTCGGCGGCGCGCTCCTCGTCAGGGGCGCGCGGAACATCGGCCAGTGTGTGCAGGCCCTTCGGCATGGAGGCGAGGGCGAAGAAATCCCGTCCGCGGTGATAATGCAGCGGCCGCATGCCGAGCGGATCGCGCGCCAGGACCAGGCGACGCTCGCCCGCGTCCCACAGCGCAAAGGCATAATCGCCCACCAGCCGGTCGACACAGCCCTCGCCCCAGCGCTCCCACGCCGCCATGAGGATCACGCTGTCCGCCCGCCGGGCGGCGTCCGGTATCCGCAGCGCGCCGATCAGGTCGTCGCGGTTGTCGAGCCTGAGATCGGCGATGAGCGTAAAGCGTCCGCCGCCGCCGGCGAGCGGCTGGGCGTCGTGGATGTCTTCCGGCAGGGTGCGGAAAAGCCTTCGGCCGAGCGCCAGCGATCCGTCGTCCCATTGGGACACGTCATGCGGCCCATAGATCGATTGCGCGGCCAGCATCCGCGCGCAGTCGCGGGCCGCGCCGGGCCTGCCGTCGAAATTCCAAATCCCGGCGAGCGCGGACATTTCAGACCATAGCGCTTTCGACGGCATCGGCCAGCACCGTCACCGGACGGATGCGGGCGCCGCCTAGACCCTGAAAGCGGCACGCGCCGGCGACATTCGCCACGATACGCACATAGTCCGCGATGCGGCCGAGCGGCCGGATCTGCGCCTGGCGATAGGTGTGGCGGGTGAGAAGCGCCATTTTCTCCTTGTTGGCCGCGAAAAACACGTCGTCCGCGCCATCGATCAGCAGCTCGAATACGGCGGCGAGCCTGGCGGGCTCATCGCGCGCGGGCACGCGCAAATAGTGCTTGTCCAACCCGGCGCACACTTGTTCCAACCGGGCCACCTCGATCCCCTTGGCCTCGCAGGCATCGCGCCACAGCTTGATGCTGTCGCGGCTCGGCCAGGCGAGCGGGCCCGCTGCGGTCCAGGTGACGCGGGTGGTGTCGTCGGCGACCAGCGTCCATCCCCGACGGCTGAGCTCGGCGGCCAGGGTCGACTTGCCCGCGCCCGACGGTCCGCAGATCGCGCAGGCCGCGTCGCCGCCCGGCGGAACGAGCGTGGCGGCATGCAGGGGCAGCTCGCCGCGCTGATGGATCAGCGCGCCGCGGGCGGAGCCGTGCAGCACCAGCGAAACCGCGCCGGGATCGGCACCGGGGTCCGCCGCCAGGTCGATGGTCAAGCCGCCACGCACCAGGAAGCGCCCGATGCCGGGAGACACCAGCAACAGCGCGCCGGCCCTGGCCTGGGCCTGGGGTCCGGCGGGCTCGGCGCCGTCAAGCGTGGCCGACAGCGCGTTGACGACCCGGATCACCGCGTCCGGGATGCCGGGAACCGGTCCTGAAAAACCCATGCCGATTGAATAAACGACAAGGCAGCACCAGGGAAGGCTGCAACCGTTCGTTGTCGTTCGAAAATAGCCGGCATATCATAAAGGCAACGGAGCCGTCCGACATGGCCAGTACTCTCGTCTATGCACGATCCCGCGACGTCATCGCCGCCGAAATACAGGGTGAGGTCTTGCTTTTTGATACGGTTACCTGGGCCTATCTCGAATTCGATCCCGTGGGGACCGCGATCTGGGCGCTGCTGGACGTGCCGCGCAGCCTGCCGTCGCTGGTCGAGGCTCTGCAGAAAGCCTTCGTGGTCGACGCGCTCCAGTGCGGCGCCGACACCCAGTCCTTCCTCGACGACATGATCGCGCAGGGCGTGATCACCGTCACCGACGCGCCATAGCCGCGCCAAGGCGAAATTGCGCTAGCGCGGAACTTCGCCGGCGACCGTGGTGCGATAGAGCTCGCGGCGATAGCCGTCGTAATCGTTGAAGGCCTGGTGGATGCAGATCCGGTTGTCCCACAGCGCGAAGGTCTTCGGCTCCCAGCGCAGCCGGCAGGTGAAGGCGGGCTGCGTCATGTGCGCGGCCAGGAAGCGCAGCAGCGCCTCCGCCTCGGGCTCGGTCAGGCCTTCGATCCCGACCGCGTAGGAGCCGTCGCAAAAGAGCGATTTCTCGCCGCTGACCGGATGGGTGCGCACCAGCGGGTGCATCGCGCCCTGGACCTTGCGCACGACATCGTCGGGCAGCGCGCCGGTGCCGCGCGTCGCGGCGAGCCGGCCGACCGGCGAAGCGTCGACCTTGCCGTAGGTCTGCGCCGATTCGAGCACGCGCGCCATCGACATGTGCACCCGCAGCGGCGCCAGCATCCGCTGCATCGTCCCGCTCAGCATCGCATAGGCGAGCACGGCATTGGCCCAGATCGTGTCGCCGCCAAAGGGCGGAATGTCGACGCCGTAGAGCATGCTGATCGCCGGCGGCTTCTCCAGGAACGGCGAATCGGTGTGCCAGCCCGAGCCGAACACCATGCCGGTCCGCGTGTCGGCTTCCTTGATCAGCGGCTGGACGTTCGCATGGCCCGCGATGCCCTTGGTATAGGCGTCTTCCGCGAAGGGCCCGAAACGCAGGCTGAACGCCTCCTGGTCGGCATGGCGCATGTCCTGGTCGCGGAAATAGATCATCTTGTGGCGGAACAGCGCGTCGCGAATCTCGGCGAATTGCGCGTCGGAGAGTTTGCCGATCCGCACGCCGCGAATCTCGGCCCCCATCGCCGCCGCCAGCGGCCGCGCCTCGATATGGTCGTAGCGCCTGGCGCGGTTGTCGAACTTGCCGGTGGGATGGACGATCATGGCCTGGCCTGTGCGGACGCGCCGGCCAGCATATCAGCGCAAGGGACCGTCCAGAACCGCGAAGTGGCGGCCGCGCGACCTTGATGCCGGCTTTATGCCGGGCGGGGCCAATCCGGCTCGAAGCCTTATGAGGCCGGGCCCATCTTCGAAGGCGAACGGCCCGGTCCTGCGATCGGGACGGCGGCTTCAAGATGGAGAAGAAATTGGGTGCCAGCGCCAGACGTCGTATCGCGATCATCCCTTCGCAACCGCACGGCGGTCGCGCCATCGCGGCGGCCTACAACCAGGCCGGCGACAACTACCTTGCCTATGCCGACGGCGATGCCAGGAAGCTCTACGCCTTCGCCGGCCAATACGCCTATGGCGATGGCCGAATCTGGGAGGTCCTCTTTTCCAAGCTCTGCGCCCTGCGCGCCACCGGCAAGCGTTCGCTGCGCGTCCTGGACCTGGGATGCGGCCCGGGCACCTGGCTGCGCCGCATGGTGACGCGGGCACGCGCGATCGGCTTCGATGACATCGTGGCGCGCGGCTTCGACATCGCCGATGCCCAGGTGCGACGGGCGCGGGAGCTGTCGGCCGATCTGGCCGGCCTTCCGGGCGTCGCGCTGAATTTCGAGGTCGGCGATATCCTGCGGCCGCTTCCCGAGGTCGACGGCAGCGTCGATATCGTCCTGTGCCTGTGCGGCGTTCTCAATCACCTGCCGGCCGCGCAATTGCCCGCCATCATGGCCGAGATCGGCCGCGTGACGTCGGGCGTCTTCATCAGTTCAGTGCGCGCCGCCGGCAGCACGCCGACGCTCTATGTCGACGCGATGGAGCACGCCCGCCGGTTCCGGCAGGACAACGATGCCGACCGGCTGGACGCCGAGCTCGATGACGGCCGCCGCATCACGCTGCCGTCGCATCTGTTCGGTTCGTCGGAACTGGCCGGCCTGGTGTCGCCGCACCTCAAGATCGAGGATCTGGCGGGGCTGGATCTTTTCCACGGACGCTTCGCGGACGATCCACGCTGGAACGCGCCGGCCCGCGCCGAGGACGGCTTCGTCCGCGAACTCGACCGCCTGGAGAAAAGCTATTGCCGGGACGCGCGGTTCATCGACCACGCGACGCATCTGCTCCTGATCGCGCGGCGGCCGTCATGAGCGAGGGCGGCGAGACGGTGTTTCAAATATTCCGCAACCGGATCGGGCGGTGGTGCGCCCGCCGGGCCGACGGAATGGTCTGCGGCACCTTTTTCCAGCGCGAGGCCGCGCTCCGCTTCGCCCGGCGCGAATGCCGCGGCGGCGGGGCGCTCCGGCTGACCTTCTCCGGCCCTTATGACGGCGAATAGCCATCGATACGCGATGGACAACAAGGCGGGCGGGCAAAGCAGGGTTGGCGTGGCGGCTGCTTTGCCCGCCCGCCAAAAAAATGGCGCACCCGACAGGATTCGAACCTGTGACCTTCGCCTTCGGAGGGCGACACTCTATCCAGCTGAGCTACGGGTGCCTGCGCCGGCCTCTATAGCTCAGGCGGCCCGCCCGCCGCAAACGCGGCCTCAGCGGACCAGATAAGGCAGGAAGATCATCAGCCCCAGAACGACCGCCCCGATGGCCGTGATCAGGACCGCGCCGGCCGCGATGTCCTTGGAGACCTTCACCGAGGCGTGGAAATCCGGCGAGACCACGTCGCACAGATGCTCGAAGGCGGTGTTCATGCCCTCCGACACCCAGACCAGCACGATGGCGACCAGGAGCCAGCGCCAGTCATCGGCATCGATCTTCAGGACGGTTCCCGCAACGACCACGGCCAGCGTCGCGGCCAGGTGAAGCCAGGCATTGTGCTGGGTGCGCAGCATGACGACGATGCCGGCCAGCGCGTGGCGCACGCTCTTCAGCCTTCCGGCCACGGTGAAATTCGGATTGGCCTCGATCCCGTCCGGCGCGGCCATCAGCCGAGCGCCTGGAGCGCTGCGGCGACCGCCTCGCCGGCATGGCCCCACACCCTGCGCTTCCACTCCGCCGTGTCGGGATAGAAGGCGTCGCGCAATTCCTGGCGGATCGCCGGCGCATCCTTGTGCCGGAAGCGGCCCGGCGCGAAGCAGTGCAGCCAATTGTCCTTGCGCAGCGCGTTGAACACCGCGCGGGTGTCGCGCGTGCCGACCTCCAGCGCCGCGAAGGTCAGCTCCACCGCCTTCAGCCATTTCGCCACCGCCTTGTCGATCGTGCCGGAGAGCGGCGCGGAGACCGATTCGCCCGCCTCGCTGGAGGCGACGCGCTTGCCCCACATCGCCGTGGCGCGCCTGTAGGCCGGGCTGCCGGGCAGATCCTCGGTGATCATCTCGCCGGCGCCGAATTCGCCGAGGCCGGTGTGGAAATCGATCACGGTCAGTTTCTTCACATGCGCCAGCGTCTCGACGAACACGTCCTTCAGCATCTTGATCGACCAGCTCTCCTTCGCGCCGCCGTAATAGACGCCGTCGGGATATTTGTACTGGCCCTTGGAGATCGCCTCCTGCAGCGCGAAGACGCCGTGGCTCTTGAGAAATTCGACGAGCCTGGCGTTGGCGGTCTTCATCGCCGCGTCGGAGATGTCGCGCGGGGAGATCGCGGCGGCGAGCTCGTCATAGGGCTCGTTGGCCGGCGGATGGGCGAAGTCGACGCAGTTGCGGTTGATGTCGGCATTGTCCTCGTTGACGCGGCGGTCCCAGGAAAAGCCGTAGGGGTTGAGCGCGTGGAGGAGAACGATCTTGGTGTCCGCCGGCGCGCGGCGCGCCAGCCCCTCGCGCATCAGCCCGGTCTGCACGCCGGAACCGAAATAGCCCTCCACGCCATGCGTGGCGGAAATCAGCAGCAGCGCCTTGGTCGCCTCGCGCGGCCCGATCATGGCGGTGTCGAGGAACAATGGCTTGCCGTCGCGGCCCTCGACGCCGGGATGGACGCGGCTGACGACGTCGATGCCGGCCTGCTCGCAGGCGTGGACGAAAGCGTGGCGGCCCTGGCGGTAATCGGCGGGAAAATGTTCGGACGGGTCGGTGGTCATGGCTATAGTCTAACGTCAGTTCCGGGATTTTTCGAATGTCGGTCTTCGGGCGCCTGGAGGAATTTCGTACGCGCCCGATCGGCGCGCTGTCGGAAGCGCGGGCGCGCAAGGAAGGCTTTCGCGCCCAGCCGATCGCGCGGTCCAACGTGCATTTCTCGGAAGGGCTAGCGGATGTCCGCGATTTCGGCATCGCCGGGGAGAACTACTACCATTCGACCCGCAACCCGCCCTATTGGCGCCGGATCGACGGCGCCATCCCCGACCTTCTGGTCCGCCGCGCGGTGGGCGAGAAGCTGGCGCGGATCGACGCGCGGCTGGGCGATGCGGGGCTCGAACTCTTCCTGTTCGATGCCTGGCGGCCGAGAGCGGTGCAGGCTTATTTCCACGATGTGTGGATGCCGGCGGAGATCCGGCGGCGCGATCCGTCGCTTGCCGGCGCGGCGCTGACGCGGGAAGTCGAGCGCTATTGGGCGGCGCCGAGCGGCGACGCCGATTCGCCGGCGCCGCATGCGACGGGGGCGGCGGTCGATCTCACGATCCGCTGGAAGGACGGCGAGGCGCTGTGGATGGGTTCGATCTTCGACGATGCGACGGCGCTGGCCCATCGCGACCGGTTCGAAAACCTGCGCGCCGATGCAATGTCCTTCTCCGACGAGGAGGCCCGCGCCAACCGGCGCCTGTTGCACTGGGTCATGGCGGAAGAGGATTTCGCCGGCCATCCCGACGAATGGTGGCATTTCTCCTGGGGCGATCAAATGTGGGCGAAGCTGAGCGGCGCGGATGCGGCGCATTATGGCGAGGCGACGTTCTAACTAATCACCCCCCCTTGCGGGGAGGTGAGTCACTTGAGAATCGGCCGGAACGCGCCGTCCCAGGCTTCGCCGGGCGGGTTGTCCTGGAAATAGGCGATGCGCGCCAGATGCAGGTCGTAGAGCTTCTGGCTGGCGCCGGAAAGCTTCCGGCACTGCTCGATCAGCTCGCGCGCCTTGTCCCATTGCTGGGTGCGCAGCGATTGGAAGATGTGCTCGTGGAAGGTCAGCAAGGCGCGGAATTTCGGACTGGCGCGCATCACGGGACTGCCGAGCATGGCGTAGAGCTTCATCGGCGCGTCATGCGCGCCGGCCGCGATGTAGTCGACTTCCAGGAAGGCGAAACCGCGCTCGGCCGCCTTGCGCGTGACCTCGGCGACGATCACGGCGGGGCCGTACCCCGCCGACAATTCCTGGATGCGCTCGGCCTCGACCGCGCAATCGCCGGTGATCGAATAGGCGGTGCGGCCATGCGCCGAGAAGCCGCCGGCGATCGCCTGGCTGGTCGAGAGGCCGATGCCGATCTCCACTGGCGCGAAGGCGACGCCGTCGTTCCGCCGCTCATGGGTGATGACCTCGTTGCTCTTGGCGATGGCTTCCATCATCGCGTTCGCCGCCTCGCAGGCGTGGATCGCGTGCTCCGGATCGTCGAGCGGCGCGTTCCAGAAGGCGGAGAATCCATCGGCGGTCAGCCGGTCGATGGTGCCGCCGCGCGCCAGGGCGACGTCCATCAGCGGCACCAGCACGCGCTGCATCAGCCGGGTAAAGGCGGCCGGATCGTCCTTGAAGGAATCGGCCAGGCCGCCGAATTCGCGCACGCCGCAGTGCAGATAGGTGACGGTGCGGCTGGTGCCTTCGAGCCTCAGCAGTTCGGGGCGGCGCGCGATCTGCTCGATCACCGCGGGCGGCAGCGACTCGGCGAAGGCGCTGCGGACGCGGGCCCGCGCGCTCGCCACGCCGGCGCCGCGCACGATGGTCGCCGTCGCATAGGTAAGCGCCAACGCGATGCCGGGCCCCAGGGCATCGAACAAAGTGCGATCCGCCGAATAGAGCCGCCACGATATGAAGAAGGCGCCCAGGATGCTGGCGGCCGTGAAGAGTCCCGACCAGACGAGCCCGAAGCGCGCGAACAGGATGATCGCCGCCAGGCCGAAGATGGCAAGGCAGACCAGCTCCGCCTCGATGGCCGAGGCCGGCCGGCGCAGCGGCGTGCCGGTCAGGATGTTCTCCAGGCCCTCGGCATAGATCGCGGCGGTGCCGCGCAGGCCGCTGGGCGTCGCGAAACTGTCCCCCGGCGGAGCGAGAACGACGATGGCGTGCGCCAGCCGGCCGGGGGCGAGCGTGCCGCCATCCAGCGCCGCGGCGGAGACGTTGCGCGCCTGGTTCTCGCCGGCATAGGCGATCCAGATCGATCCGTCGGCCGCCGTCGCCACTTCGCCATTGGGCGTCTCGACCGCCGCGACGCCGGGCTGCGAGCCGAACAGACCGATGTCGCCGTCGTCGCCGCGGAACGACAGGTACTTCTTGTTCTGGACGACGCGCAGGATTTCCGCCGTCAGCGCCGGTACCGCCACGCCGTTCAGGCGGAACACCAGCGGCAGCCGCCGCATCGTGCCGTCGGCATCGGCCTCCAGGTTCAGCGCACCGTCGCCCTGGCTCGCATGCTCGATCTCCTGGACCGCGCCGGACGCCGCCGGAAAATTCGGCGCGTGGCCGAACGGGTTCTTGGCGCCGATGAACCGCAGCGTCGCGTTGAACTTGGGCGCGCGGGCGCCGGCCTCGTCCTGCAGCATGAGGCCGGTCACGGTCGGCAGCGTCGTCATCGCCTGGGCCAGCGCGGCGTCGGGCGAGGGCATCTGCGCCAGCGCGGCGCGCAACGCGTCGCTCTGCGTTCCCGCCGGCACCAGCGAGACCAGGTTCTTCGGCGAGGCCGGATCGGGCGTGTCCAGCGGAAAGCCGAGAACCGCCAGGACGGCGCCTTGCGCCTTCAATTCGCCGACCAGCTTGGCGAGCACGCCGTGCGGCCAGGGCCATTTGCCGAAGCGCCTCAGACTGGGGCCGTCGGCATCGAGGATGCGCACCGCGAAGCCGGTGCGCGGCAACGTATCCTGATAGAGCCGCGGCTGGGCCCGCTGATAGGAATCGAACAGCACGCCGCGCAGCCGCGAGGCCACCGCGCCGGCGTCGCTGCCGAGCAGGAACAGCGTGGCGGCAAGCACGAGGCCGGGAAGCGCCCAGATGGCGAGCGGTCTGCCCTGAAAATTCATGCCGGACCTTGGTATGGCGAAGAACGAATCCTAACACGTGTCATCGCGGAAGATTCGCGGCACCGCAACCGACGGCGCCGCGATCGCTTAACCGGCGCGGCGCGCGATCCGCCACCCTGGGCGCATCGCCGGCCCGGCCGCCGCCTGATTTCGACCCGGACCGCCATATAAGTCGTTGTTATCGTGTTGTTTATAATATCCGTTCAATTTCTTGACGGCGCCGTCATTTTTTCTTGCGCTGGAAGCGCAGCGGCGTATCCTTCCATCAAGGGCAATAACCCAGACGGAATGAGGGAGTGCGGCACATGGACAACATCACCAAGGACCCCGCCTATAACGCGGTCGATCCGAACGATTTTCCGGCGATGCTGGACACCAAGCGCTATGGCGAGCGCTCCGGCGCGTTCGACAAGATCATCAGCGCCACCCACGACCATTTCTGGGATCCGCTCGACAAGAAGTACATCGACTTCTCGGCGCCCTTCGACCTGGAGAACGACTATCTCGTCAATCCGCAGCTCAATGGCGATCTGAAGACCGCGATCGGCGACAAGCTGGACGAGAAGCAGAAGATCAAGCTCGCCAATCTCGACACGCTGTGGTCGCTGTCCTCGATCCTGCATGGCGAGCAGGGCGCGCTGTCGCTGTCCGCCTCGCTCTGCCACATCCTGCGCGATCCCGGCGCCCAGGAATACGCCGCCAACCAGACGCGTGAGGAAGCGCGCCATGTCACCGCGTTCTCCAAATACATCCAGACCCGTTGGGGCGCGCCGTGCCAGGTGGGACCGGCGCTGGGCAACCTGCTCAACGACATGGTGTCCTCGCCGCTGGTGTGGAAGAAAATCGTCGGCATGCAGATGCTGGTCGAAGGCCTCGCCATGGGCGCCTTCGCCACGTTCTTCAAGGAAGCGCGCGATCCGCTCATGCGCCACCTGATGCAGATGGTCATGACCGACGAGGCGTTCCATCACAAATTCGGCAAGATCTGGGCCGACCGCACCATCCCGCATCTGTCGAAGTCCGAGCACGAGCTGATCGAGGACTGGGCGGCGCAGGTGTTCCAGGTGCTGCTCTACAATCTGGGCTCGCCGGACCAGAAGGCGTGGATCTATCGCGAGGTCGGCCTCGACCCCGTGTGGTGTCAGCAGGCCTTCATGGAAGCGATCACCGACGCGGCGATCCGCGAGGAGATGGCCGACGCCACCAACATCTTCCGCGTGCTGATCAAGACGCTGCTGAAGGCCGGCATCATCACCGAGCGCACCAAGCCGGTCTATGCCGCCTATATCGACATGGCCGAGCTCTATGCCGAAGGCGACCGCATGGTCGGCGACGCCATCGCCGAGGAAGGCATCAAATACCTGATCCAGCTCAACGGCGGCACCAAGCTCGGCGCCTCGCTGCTCGCGGCGGAATAAGCGTCGCACAGCGAAACGCGATCGTTCGATAAGGGAAAAGGGCGGCTTCGGGCCGCCCTTTTTCTTGCGCGGCGGATTTGATTTGGGTTGAATCAAAAACGGGGATGTCATGGCCCGCGAATGCGGACCACCCAGTTGAAATCAAATTGGGCTCGATGTGAGCGACGTGCTGTCCGGCTCGGATTTGAAGGACTTGGACTGAGATCACCTGGGTGGCCCGCATTCGCGGGCCATGACATTTGAGGTTGATGGGTGAAGCAACCCAAGACGACAACCCTTGAAAGGCCCATCATGAAAGCCGCCGTCTTCCATGCCCTGCATCAGCCGCTTGCGGTCGAGAACGTCGCCGATCCCAAGCCCGCCGCCGACGAGGTGCTGATCCGGGTCGGGCGCTGCGGCATCTGCGGCAGCGATCTGCACATGACCGAGGAACCCGCCTTCGGCATCGCCGCCGGCACGGTGCTCGGCCATGAATTCGCCGGCGAGATCCTCGAGACCGGCAAGGACGTCGAAGGCCTGCGCAAAGGCGATCGGGTCGCGGTGGCGCCGCTGCGCGGCTGCGGCCGCTGCCCCGCCTGCCTCGCGGGCGAGACGGCCTGGTGCCACAAATTCATGCTGCAAGGCGGCGGCTATGCCGAGTTGGCGGTCGCCAGCGCCGGACAGTGCCGCGTCCTGCCGGGCACGACCTCGCTGGCCGACGGCGCGCTGGTCGAGCCGCTGGCGGTGGCGCTGCACGGCGTGGCGCTGTCGGGGCTGACGGCGGGCGCCCGCGTGCTGGTGATGGGCGCGGGGCCGATCGGGCTCGGCGTCGCCTTCTGGGCGCGCCGGCTCGGCGCCGCCAAGGTCTCGGTGTGCGACCTCAACGACCTGCAAACCGATCTCGCCCACACCCTCGGCGCGACCTCCTTCGTGACGGTGAAGGACGACGCCAAGGCGAAGGTGACGGCGGCGCTGGGCGGCGCGCCCGACATCGTGTTCGAATG
Organism: Rhizomicrobium sp.; assembly: GCA_037200045.1. Taxonomy (NCBI): domain Bacteria; kingdom Pseudomonadati; phylum Pseudomonadota; class Alphaproteobacteria; order Micropepsales; family Micropepsaceae; genus Rhizomicrobium; species Rhizomicrobium sp. Next base: position 2,342,373 of record JBBCHM010000001.1, on the reverse strand, counting down.
CGTCGGACGGCCCGGCGCCATCGCCCAGGCGCTGGACTATGTGCGGCCGCGCGGCATCATCGTGATGATGGGACTGTGCACGGCGCTGGACAGTTTCGTGCCCTTCGCGGCGGTGTCCAAGGAGGCGCGCATCCTGACCTCCGCCTTCTTCAACATGGGCGAGTACCAGGCGGCGCTGGACATGCTGGACGGCGGCCAGGCGCCGCCGCACGCCATGATCAGCGACACGGTGGCGCTCGCGGACATGCCCAAGGCCTTCGAGGGCCTGAAAAAGCGCACCACCCAGTGCAAGGTCATGGTGGAACCGCGCTGACGGCGCGCAAGAAACGGGTCGCAATCGGCCGGCGCCGGGGCCATCTTCCGCCCATGAGCAACGTGATCTCCTTCGACGAGAACGACGCGAATTGGCGCCGCATGGGCCGCGCCATCCGCTTCCTCGCCGCCAACTATCTCGACCACCCGTCGCTGGAGGACGCCGCCGGCGCGGTCGGCCTGTCGCCGTTCCATTTCCAGCGCCTGTTCACCCGCTATGTCGGGGTCAGCCCGAAGAATTTCGTCGGCCATCTGACGCTCGATCACGCCAGGGCCAATCTGGTCGACGGCAAGAGCCTGCTCGACACCGCGCTCGACGCGGGACTCTCCGGTCCGTCGCGGCTGCACGATCTCTGCCTGAAGATCGAGGCGATGACGCCGGGCGAATATGCCAAGGGCGGCGACGGCTTGGTCATCGATTACGGCTTTCATCCGTGCCCCTTCGGGGTCGCGCTCGTGATGGCGACGGCAAAGGGCCTCTGCGGCCTCGCCTTCGGCGACGAGGGCGAGGAGGCGAAGATGCTCGCCGACATGCAGGCGCGCTGGCCGCGCGCCGCCTATGCGAAAGCGCCCGAGCGCACGGCGAAATATGCGGCGGAGATTTTCGGCGCGAACAAGAGAGGCGATCTGCGCCTGCACCTGCTGGGCACGCCGTGGCAGATCAAGGTGTGGGCGGCGCTGCTGGCGATCCCCGAGGGCCGGATGTCGAGCTACGGCGCCATCGCGGCGCATGTCGGAAAGAGCACCGCGTCGCGCGCGGTCGGCGCCGCGGTCGGGCGCAATCCGATCTCCTGGATCATCCCATGCCACCGGGTGCTCGGCAGCACCGGGGCGCTGACCGGCTATCATTGGGGCGTCGAGCGCAAGCGCGCGATGCTCGCGGTCGAGGCGGCGCGCCAAGCTAAGCGTCAGTCGGCGGCGAGCACGTCCGCCATCGCATAGAGGCCGGGCTTCCTGCCCTGGCCCCACCGGGCCGCCGCCACGGCGCCCGACGCGAACATGGCGCGATCCTCGGCGATGTGGCCGAGCACGATCCGCTCGTTCGGGCCGGCCAGGATCACCTGGTGCTCGCCGATCACCGTGCCGCCGCGCAGGCTGGCGAAGCCGATGACGTCGTCCTTGCGCGCCCCGGTCTGGCCGTCGCGGCCGCGATCCGAATTCTCCGCCAGCGAAATCCCCCGCGCCTGCGCCGCCGCTTCGCCGAGCATCAGCGCCGTGCCGCTCGGCGCGTCGACCTTGCGGCGGTGGTGCATCTCCACGATCTCGATGTCATAGGCCGGAAGTGCCCTCGCGGCCTCGGCGACCAGCTTGGCGAGAAGGTTGACGCCGAGACTCATATTGCCCGACTTGACGATCACCGCATGGCGCGAAGCAGCGCGGATCTTCGCGTCGTCCTGCGCCGAGCATCCCGTCGTGCCGATCACATGGACGATGCGCGCCTGCGCCGACAGCGCCGCCAGTTCAACCGAGACGCGCGGGATCGTGAAATCGATCAGCGCCTGCGCCTTGGCCAGGAGCGGCAGCGGATCGTCGGTCAAGGGAATGCCCAGCGGCCTGAGCCCCGCCTGGGTCCCGGCATCCTGGCCGAGATCGGGATGGCCTTGCGCCTCCAGCGCACCGGTCACGGTCATGCCGGGCGCTTCGGAAACGGCGCGCAGAATCTGATGGCCCATGCGGCCACCAGCCCCGGCAACGACGACAGCAATATCGCTCATGGCTTCCCCCAATCGTCCGATCTAGCCCGCGATATGGCCGAGATGCTCCACCAGATAGGCCGCGACGGCCTGGCCGAACCACGGCACCGTCAGGATCAGCGCCGATGCGACGACGCGCACCGCCGTGGTCTGGTCGAACGGCCATTCCGGGGCGTCGGAAATGCGCTTTTCGTACGCCAGCAGCCCATGCAGCTTGGCGGAGGCGAAGGCGTCTTCGTGCAAGGCATCGCGCAGGTCGTCGATCCGGCACCGGATGCGTTCGAGTTCGGCCCGTTTGGCGGCCACGATCTGGCGGTGAATGCGGCTCACGATGCTCACGAACATGCCCAGGCCCATCGCGGCGCAGGCGGCGGTCAGGAGGATCGTCAGCCAGTTCAGGTCGCCGCCGACGAAGAACAGGCAGCCGACGGCGGAGATCACGAACCAGATCAGCGCGGTGCGCGCCGCCGAGCGGCCGAGCACGGAAAGCTGGTCGATGCGCAGCAGGTCGATCTTCAGTTCGGCGTTGAGCGTGCGGGCATAGCCGCGATTGCCGGCGCGGGTCTGTTCGACGCCCCGGGTGAACATCACGATCATGAAGGTCGTCACGACGGCGAACCACGCCATCGGCAGGGTCGCGACGAAATGGCCGTCGCGGACTTCGCTGAGCCGGATGAGGCTGCTCACGACCAGGCCGATCGCGACGCCGATCAGCGTGGCGCGCCCGAGGCGCGCCTCGCGCGGCGCCACCGAGGTGACGTCCAGCGCGCTCGCCATGCCGCCGGTCAGGATCCTGGCGTAGTCGGCGGTGTCGCCGGCCTCCGCCAGCCGGGCAAAACGCTGCGCCCCGAGCGCGGTGGCGCAGAGCAGCGACAGCACGAAGGCCGGCCAGGCGGCGCCGGAAAACGCGATCCGCTCGCCCACGCGATGGATCGCGGCGACGCCCTGCGCCGAGGCGGCGAGCAGGAAGCTCGCGAACAGGCCGACGAAGACGACGAGCGTCGTGCCGAACGTGCCCAAGGGCGAGCGCACGAACAGGAGCTGCTCGAACGGCAGGGCCGGCGCGGCGGGCGCCTTGGAGAGGACGGCGGGAGCATCGCTCATGGCGCTAGGATTGCGCCGGGGGTGCGGGGTTGTCGAGACCACCCGCCGGGAGGGACGGCCGCTAACCGAGGATGGCTTCGATCAGCCTGGGCCCCTTGCCGCGCATCGCGGATTCGAACTGGCTTTCGAAATCGCGGATGTTCGTGGCGCGCGAGGCCTCGACGCCCATGCCGCTGGCGAGCTTGGTCCAGTCGAGCTCCGGATTGTGCAGGTCCAGCATGGAAAGCGCCTTGGGCCCCGGATTGCCGGCGCCGACGCGGGCCAGCTCGATGTTCAGGATCGCATAGGACCGGTTGGCGAAGATCACCGTCGTGACGTCGAGTTTTTCTCTCGCTTGCGTCCACAGGGCCTGGAGCGTGTACATCGCCCCGCCATCGCCATGGATGCAGACGACCTTGGAGCCCGGCGCCCCGACCGCCGCGCCGGTCGCGACGGGAAGGCCCTGGCCGATGGAGCCGCCGGTCAAGCTGAGAATGTCGTGCGGCGCGGCCGTGGCGGTGGCGAGCGCGGTGCCGGCGCCGGAGGTGGCGCCTTCGTCGGAGATGATCGCGCCCTCGGGCAGATGGCGGGCGATGACCTGGCCGATGGTGAATTGGTCGAATTTGTCGGCGATGCTGTCGGGCCGCTTGAGCGGCGCGACATGGGCCGGCGCGGCCGGCGCGCCCAGGGCTTCGGCGAGGGCTTCGAGCGCCTGGGTGCCGTCTTCATTGGCATGGGCGAGATAGTGGATGACGCAGCCTTCGGCCAAGCCCCAGCTCGGCTTGCCGGGATAGGCGAAGAAGGAGACCGGCGGCTTGGCGCCGACCAGGACGAGCTGCTCGGTATCGGCGAAGAACTCGACGATCTGCTCGGCGAAATAGGGAATGCGCGCCAGCGCGACGCGGCCGGCGCCGCGCTGCAGCCGCGCGGTGAAGGTGTCGCAGGCCAGGCGCGCGCCGCTCCCGGCGGCGATGCGGCCGGCGGCGGCGAGGCCGCGCGCCTTCAGGGCGTGACCACGGATCAGGATCGTCGTGCGCTTGCCGTTCTTCAGCGCGGCGACCGCGCGATAGATCGCTTCGTCCGACACCGCGGACGGCAGCGGACGTGGCAGCGCGGGCGCTTCGCCTTCGGCTTCGTTCCAGGCGGTGTCGGCGGGCAGGATGAGCGTCGCGATCTGGCCGGGCGGCGACAGCGCCGCCTGCACCGCGCGGGCGCCGTCGGCCGCGACGGTCAGCGCGCTCGGCGAGGATTGGACCCAGGCCGAGACAGGCCGCGCGAAGCCGATGATGTCGGAGGCGAGCGGCGCGTCATATTGCGCGTGATAGGTCGCGTGGTCGCCGACGATGTTCACGATGGGCGTCGCGGCGCGGCGGGCGTTGTGCAGGTTGGCGAGGCCGTTGGCCAGGCCCGGACCCAGATGCAGCAGGGTGCTGGCCGGCTTCTCCGCTACGCGGCCATAGCCGTCGGCCATGCCGGTGACGGTGCCTTCGAACAGGCCGAGCACGGCGCGGATGCCGTCCACCCGGTCGAGCGCGGCGACGAAATGCATCTCCGAGGTGCCGGGATTGGCGAAGCAGACCTCGACGCCCGACGCCACCAGCGTGCGCACCAGGCTTTCGGCGCCGTTCATCCGTTCCTCCCGCTTCTTTCCGGTCTTCTTAGCACCGATTTCCGGCCGGGCGCGCCCCAATGGGATGACGCTGTAAAATTGCTCCGCCGCGCTTCGGCGACTAGGCTCTGGCCGTTCGTTGCGGGGTATTTTCCATGACCTGGTCCATCGTCGCCTTCGATGCGAAGACCGGCGCGTTCGGCGCCGCCGTCGCGACCAGGGCGTTCGCCAGCGGCTCCTTCGTGCCGTTCGTGCGCGCCGGCATCGGGGCGGTCGGCACCCAGTCGCTCACCAACCGCTATCTGGCGCCCGTCGTCCTGGACGGGCTGGCGCGCGGGCTGTCGCCCAAGCTCGCCATCGAAGCCGCCGTCGCGGGTGACGAAGGCCGCGAGGTCCGGCAGATTCACGCCGTCGATGCCCAGGGCCGCTTCGCGGGGTGGACCGGCCGGCATTGCGTCGAATGGGCGGGCCATCTGGGCGAGCCCTTCGTCAGCATCGCCGGCAACATGCTGAGCAACGACAAGGTGGCGCGGGCGACGCTGGACGGCTTCAAGGCCGATCCGTCCGCGCCCCTGCCCGAGCGGATGCTGGCCGCGCTCGAGACCGGCGAGGCGGCAGGCGGCGACCGGCGCGGGCGGCAATCGGCGGCCATGGTGATGGTGACGACGGAGGACTTCCCCGATCTCAGCATCCGGGTCGACGACGCCGCCGAGCCCTTGCCGGAACTGCGCCGGCTGCTCGGCGTGTGGCGGCGCGAGCGCGCGCCCTATCTGGGCAATTCGCCGTCCAAGGCCAATCCGGCCGGCGTGCACGATCTCGACACTGTCGAGGCGAACTGGGCGAAGCAGGGATTGAACCTGCGCTTCCGCCGTTGAAGGAGCATCACCGATGTCGCGTCTGATGGCCGGTCTCGCGCTGGCGCTTCTCCTGGCCGTCCCCGCCCGCGCGGCGGATGCGCCGCCGAGCCTTGCGCCCCGCGAAGGCGATTTCATCGCGCATGATTTCGCCTTCGCCTCCGGCGAGACGCTGAAGGATCTGCGCCTGCACTACCGGACGCTCGGCACGCCGAAGCGCGACGCCAAGGGGCGCGTGACCAATGCGGTCTTGATCCTGCACGGCACCGGCGGCGACGGAACCCAGTTCCTGCGGCCGCAATTCGCCAATATTCTGTTCGCGCCGGGCGGGCTGCTCGATCCGGCGAAATATTTCATCGTGCTGCGCGACGGCATCGGGCACGGCAAATCGTCCAAGCCGAGCGACGGATTGCACGCGCGGTTTCCGCATTACGACTACGACGACATGGTGAAGGCGGACTATCTGCTGCTGACCAAGGGCCTGCATGTGAACCATCTGCGCCTGGTGCTGGGCACCTCGATGGGCTGCATGCACAGTTTCGTGTGGGGCGAGGCCTATCCCGATTTCATGGACGCGCTGATGCCGCTCGCCTGCCTGCCGGTCGAGATCGCGGGACGCAACCGGCTGTGGCGCAAGATGATCATCGACGCGATCAGGAACGATCCGGCCTGGGAGGGCGGCGATTACAAGAGCCAGCCGCTGGCGGGATTGCGCACCGCGGCCGATTTCCTGGTCATTGCCGGCACCGCACCGCTGGTGGCGCAGAAGGCCTATCCGACGCGCGACGCGGCCGACGCCTATCTCGCCGATGTCATCGGCAAGGATCTCGCGAGCCTGGACGCCAACGATTTCCTCTATCAGGTCGATTCCTCGCGCGACTACAACCCCGAGGCGAAGCTGGGAACGATCAAGGCGCCGGTGATGTGGGTAAACTCGGCGGACGATTTCATCAATCCGCCGGAACTCGGCATCGCGGAGCGCGAGGTCAAGGACATCGCGCATGCCCATTTTGTGTTGATCCCCATCAGCGACCAGACGCATGGCCATGGCACGCACACCTGGGCGGCGCTGTGGAAGGATTATCTGGCGGAATTGCTGGCGTCTTCGGCGCATTGAAGCGCGGGCACCGGCCCGGCCGCCGCGCCGGGATTGCCGTTTAAACAGGCTGCAAAACGTAGTTTGGCGTCGGCGTGTGAAGCGACAGTGACGCAGGATGCCGGAATCCCCATGCGCGGCCGCTCCAACTTCATTAGTCTCGGGTGGAAGGCGCGAGCTTGGGCACATGGCTATGAAGCAACCGAATCCAGCGGTGGGGACGCCGTCGCTCATCGGCGCGGATCTCATCGTGCAAGGCACGATGACGTCCGAAGGCGACATCCAGATCGACGGCCGCGTCGAGGGCAATGTGCGCGGCCGCAAGATCGTGATCGGCGACAACGCCTCGGTCGAGGGCGAGATCGTCGCCGACGCGCTGACGATTCGCGGACGCGCCAGCGGCATCCTGCAATCGCGCACCACGGTTCTCAGCGCCGGCGCGCGCGTCGAGGGCGAGCTTTTTCACGACATCCTGACGGTCGAGCGCGGTGCGCATCTCGACGGATCGGTGCGGCACGCGCCGAGGCCCGCGGCGCGCGAAAGCGAAAAGCCCGAGACGACGGCCCCTTCGGTCGCCATCGGCCTGCTGGCGACCGCCGCGACCTGAGGCGCGGCTATGCCGCGATGGGTTCGGCGCCGCCGGAGGGGAGCAGAAGCAGCGGGAGGCTTATCTTGATCGCGGTTCCGGGCTGTCCCGGACCCGACACGGTGAGACGTCCGTGCAACTGGCGCACGAAGATGGCGACGTAGTCGGCGCCGCGCTTCTCCGGGAGTTTCGCCACCACCTTGTCCTTCATGCCGACGCCGTCATCGGCGACCGTCAGCTCGATCTCGTCGCCGATCCGTTCGACCGTCAGCAGGACCTGCCCCGATCCGCCGGGAAAGGCGTGCTTGATCGCGTTGGTCGCCAGCTCGTTGACCAGAAGCCCGAAGGGCACGGCGCGGTCCGGATCGATCTGCAGCGCCTCGGCCTTCACCTTTATCGCGATCCCCGAATCCGCGCCCAGGCTCGCGGCCATCGCCTTGGCGATCTCGGTCAGATAGGCGTCGATGGCGACGGTGCGGCCGCGGCTCGACTGGGAAATCAGGTCGTAGAGCTGGGCGATGGCGCCGATGCGCGCCTGCATCGCCATATAGCCCGGCAGGCACGGCGCCGCCGTCCATTTGGCCTCGTAGGAGATCAGGCCGACGACGATCTGCAGATTGTTCTTGATGCGGTGGGAGATTTCGTTGGTGAGCATCTGGGCGTCGCGCTCGCGCTGCTTGCGGTCGGTGATGTCCTCGAACACCAGCAGCATGCGGTGCGCGTGGTTTCCCGGCTGCGAGATCTTGCGGGCGTTGAGGTTGAAGACGCGCAGGCCGAGGCCGGGGAAATCGTCCTCGATCTCGAAATTCTCGATCGGCTTGTTCTCCGGAAGCACCTTGTCCATCAGATGGCGCAGCGCCGGCACGTCCCATTGATGCTGGCCGAGCTCGGAAATGCGCCTGCCATGCGCCTCGGCCTGGGTGATGCCGAACATGGTCAGGAACGCCTTGCTCGCCGTCACGATCGTCATGTCGGTTTCGAGCACGACCAGGGGATCGCGGATCGTATCGACGATGCTTTGCGTCAATTGCCAGTTGCGGTTGCTTTCCTTGCGCGCCGCGCGCTCCTCACTGACATCCTCGATGGCGAGCAGGATGAAGCCGTCATGCTCGCCCGGTCGGTAGATCTTGCGCGCATTGACCAGCATGGTGCGCCGGCCGATGGTCGGGAAATCGTGCTCGACCTCGAACCCCTCGACCGAGGCGCGATGGGGGATCACGCTCTCCAGCAAGGTGCGCAGCGCGGGGATGTCCCATTGGCGGTTGCCGAGATCGTAGATGAGGCAGCCCTCGGTCTCTTCGGCGCTGGTGCGGAAGGTCTGGTAGAAGGCGCGGTTGGCCGAGGTAATGTTGAGGTTGCGGTCGAGCACGAGCAGCGCGCTCGGCACGGTCTCCACGATGTCGCTCGCGGCAATGTCGGATACGGGCATGGTCCCTCGTCGCTTCGCGGCGTCAGACCGCGAGCAGGTTCGCGAATGAGCCGTGGAGCTGCTGTTCGGTATAGGGCTTGCTCAGGCAGCCCATGCCGTCGACGAACAGCGCCTTCATCTTCTCGGTGACGAAATTGCCGGTGGTGTAGAGGACGCGCAGCGACGGCCGCAGCTTGACCGCCTCGCGCGCCAGATCGCAGCCGCCGAGGATCGCCGACCGCAGATAGATGTCGGTGAACAGCGCGTCGATGTGCCGGGCCGAGCGCAGGTAAAACAGCGCCTCGTCGATGTCGCCTGCCGACAGGGTCTGGTGGCCCCAGTCGCGGATCATCATCTCGGCGATTTCGCGCGTGAATACTTCGTCTTCGACGATGAGAACGACGGCCATGAACGCATCCAGGATGACAAAAAGCGCCGCAGCCACCGCGCGAACCGAAAACGCGCGCTTTGGATTAAGGTTCCAAGTGAAAGATTTCGCGACAACGCGAAGGTACCGTCATTCCTCGAATTGGGCCGAGAGGCGGCCCGCCTGGAAGAGAATCGTCGGCTGCTCGTCATAGTCGCCGGTCTCGGCGTCGCCCGTGGTCGAGAACGCGACGACACCGAGCTTGGAGGCCGCCATGCGTTCGGCCATGCGGCGCGCCGCATCGGCCGATTTGCAGGGCACGGCCTTCTCGGCCTTCAGCCCCGCCCCGCGGCCGGCGACGAAAGCTTGCACGATATAGGCGGTCTCGCGAGCCATCGAACAACCATAGACCAGTTCGGCCCGGCGGGACAGCGGCCACGCAAGACGCGGCGGGAACGTCCAATTGGTGCCGGGACGATCAAATCCGGCGGCGGACGATCATGGCAGAACCATCCTGTCGCGAGAACGCAGGCCACGACCGGAGAACCGCATGAGCGAGCACACCCATCAGACGGCGCCGACCAGGTTCGTCGAGACCAACGGCATCCGCTTCGCCTATCGCCGCTTCGGCAAGCCGGGCGGCGTGCCGCTGGTGTTCAACCAGCATTTCACGGGCACGATGGATTACTGGGATCCGGCGGTGACCGACGGCCTGGCGCGCAATCGCGAGGTGATCCTGTTCGACAATGCCGGCGTGTCGAGCAGTTCGGGCGCGGTGCCGGCCAGCTTTCCGGAGATGGGCAGGAACGCGATCGCCTTCATCGGGGCGCTCGGGCTCGCCGAAGTGGACGTGCTCGGCTTCTCCATCGGCGGCATGGTCGCCCAGGAGATCACCGCCCAGGCGCCCGACCTGGTGCGCCGGCTCATCCTGGTCGGCACCGGTCCGCGCGGCGCGGACATGTCGGCCAGCAAATCGGCGGAGATATTCGCCGGACGCTACGATCCGCCCGAGCATCTGTGGCTCGCGGTCCATTTCTCGCCCTCCGCCTCCGGCCGGGCGGCCGGTCTCGCCTTCCTGGAGCGCAAGCTGCGGCGGAAGGATCGCGATCCCGAAGTGAGCGAAGCGGCCGGCGCGGCGCAGCGCCAGGCGGTCGGCAAATACACCGCGCCGGGCGAAGGCGTCCTCGACTATCTGAAGAACATCCGCCAGCCGACGCTGATCGTGCAAGGCAGCGACGACGTGATCATCCCGACGAAGAATTCCTTCGTCCTGCAGCAGACCCTGCCGAACGCGCAGCTCGTGCTGTATCCGGATTCCAACCACGGATCGTTCTATCAATATCCCGAGCTTTTCGTGGCGCAAGCCGACCGGTTCCTCACCGCGCGGCTGCAGGACGATGCCCGGCTTTCGCCGGCCGAGCGGCTGCCGTTTCCCTCGTGCCTCGCGTCGGCTTCGGACGGGGCCGAAGCCAACAAGGCACTCGTGCTCGCGGCCTTCGACACGCTGTTCAACAAGCGCGACTACGCCGGCGCGGCGCGGTTCTGGTCGGACCGCTACATCCAGCACAGCGCCCATATCGCGCCGGGGCGCGACGGGCTGTTCGACCTCGTGCGCGGCCAGCCCGCCACGCTGCGCTACGAGAACCAGTTGATCGTGGCGGAGGGCGATTACGTCATCGCGCATGGCCGGTTCTCCGGCCATGGCCGGCCGGCGTCGTGGATCGCCGCCGACGTCGTGCGCATCGAAGACGGCAAGCTCGCCGAGCATTGGGACGTGCTGCAGGACGAAGCCACAAGAGCGGAGTCGGTCGGCGGCCTGCCGATGTTCTCCGACCGGTTCCCGTCCTGAGCCGCGGACCATGGCGGCCCGAACCGTCCATGACGGCGGGGGCTGACGGGGACGGGGCATTTGCGCGTAGGCTTCGGCCCGCTTGACGCTCGCGGAACCAAAGGAACGGCGATGACGGATATCTTCCTGGCCCCCGGCCTGCGTACCCCCTTCGTGAAGGCCGGCGGCGTTTTCGCCAAGCATTCCGCGCTCGCGCTGTCGTCCGCGGTGGCATCGGCCATGGCGGCGAAGGCGCGGCCGGACTTTTTGACCTGGGGCCAGGTCATCCCCGATCCCACCGTATCGAACATCGCGCGCGAACTGGTGTTCGAGGCGGGACTGGACCCGAGCATCCCGGCCTTCTCCACCGTGCTCGCCTGCTCGACCAGTTTCATGGCGGCGGTCGAGGCGGCCGGGATGATCGGACGCGGCGGCACGCATCTGGCGCTCATCGGCGGCGTGGAGACGATGAGCCATGTGCCCATCGCGCTCGCCATGGCGAAGGCCGATGCGATCCTGGCGACGTTCCGCAAGGACCCCGCGGGCGCGGCCGCGATGCTGGCGCATCTGACCGCCGGCGATTTCGACCTGCCGATCCACGGCTGGGTGAACAAGCAGAGCGGCCGCAGCCAGGGCGAACACACCGAAGACACGGTGAAATACTTTTCCATCGCGCGCGCCGACCAGGACGAGCGTGCGCTGAGAAGCCATCAGGGCGCCATCGACGGGATGGACAGCGGCTTCTTCGACGACCTGATCGTGCCGTTCGACGGGGTCGAACGCGATGCGATCCCGCGGCGCGACACTTCGGTCGAAGCGCTCGCCAGGCTGAAACCGGCCTTCGCGGCGGACGGCACGCTGACGGCCGGCAATTCCTCGCCCCTGACCGACGGCGCGGCGTCGCTGTGGGTCGGCGACCGCGACGGCATCGCGCGGCTCGGCGTCGCGCCGAGCGTCAAGCTGGTCGATTGGGAACTGGCGGCGATGGATTTCCGCCACGAGGCGGAAGGCATCCTGATGTCGCCGGCGCGGGCGATCCCGCGGCTGTTGGCGCGCCACGGCCTGGTCTTCGAGGATATCGGCTCCTGGAACATCCATGAGGCGTTCGCGGCGCAGGTGATCGCGAATATCCGCGCGGCGTCCGATGGCGACTATCGCCGGACCAGAGCGGGCGTCGATGCCGACCTCGGCGCGTTTCCCTGGCAGCGCGTCAATCCGCATGGCGGCTCGCTGGCGCTGGGCCATCCTTTCGCCGCGACCGGGGCGCGCATCCTGAGCCAGGCGGCCAAGGAGATGACGGCGATGCCGCCGGGCACGCGCGGCATCGTCTCGGTCTGCGCCGATGGCGGCCAGGGCACCGTCGCGCTGCTCGAACGCGTCTGACCGAACCGCCCGGCGCGCTATTTTCCGGGCGGCTGGGTGTCGCCGCCGCCGCGATGCCCGCCCGTGCCGCCGCCGATCCCGAAATGGGTGTGGCCGAGCACGTCGTCGAGGAACGAGCCGCGCTTGCGGCAGGTGCCGTTCTTCAGCGTCGTTCCTTCCGGGCATTCGCACGCCGTGCCCTCGTCGTTGAGGACCATGGGGGCGTGGCATATCAGGCGCGGCACGGTGCAGATCCGTTTCGCGTCGTCCCAGGTCTCGCCCCGCTCGCACGTCACGCAGCGCCGGCCGTTCCAATGGCCGGTGCCGGCGCAGGATTCGTCGGTCGGCTGGTCCTCGCAGACAAGCTCGTTGCGCACCGCGATGACGTTGCCCGCGCGCCCGCCGAGCGTCACCGGGAAGGCGCGCACCGGCTTGCCGTTGAACTGATAGGTCGTCTCCCAATGGCATAGGCGGCGGCCCGGCGGCGGCGGCGGTGGAGGCTCGCGGACCGTGCACTTGGTCCCCGCCGGCACGGTCTGCTTGACCGAGTCGAAGCCCAGCGCCGCGGACGCGGTGTAGTTCAGGCTCACCGTCTTGCCGTCCGGCTGGACGCAGCTTGCCCGGATCGGGAACGCCTCGTGCGGCGCATGGCTGATCTTTCCGTCGATCACCACCGCCTTCGCGATCGTGACGGTGGTGGTGGGGACGGCTTCCGCGCCCTTGGTGCCGCAGGTTTCGGTGTTGACGATATGCGCGGTGACGTTGCCGGCCGTCACGGTCGCCTGCTGCCCGTCGGGATAGGTCGTGTCCCAATGGCAGTTCGCCGGATCGTCGGTCGCGGGCAGCGGCGTCGTCTCGGAGATCGTGCAGACCGAGCTCGCGGGCACGTTCGAAACCACCTGCGTGTAGTTGTCGGCCGGGCTGAGGGCGTAACCCGAGGCGGTGGTGGTTCCGTCCGGCAGGGCGCAGGACACGTTGGCATAGAACTCCGCCGTCGAAACATCATGGCCCTGGGCGGGCTTGACCACCTTGATGACCGTCACCGTTCCGGTGCTGGCGCAGCTATGGTTGTTCGATGCATTGCCGTCGGTGAGGCCGCTGCCCGCCGCGAACGCCACATCGGCGCAGTTGGTGATCGGCGGAGCCACCGCGCCCGCCACGAAACTGCCGGTGGTCACGGCGATGGTCGGCAGGGGCTGTCCGGTCGTCAGCGCGCCGCTGCCGGCATAGGTGCAGGTGAGCGTGCCGCCGGCCGCGATGGGGAAGGGACCGGGGCAGTTCCAGTTCGTGCCGGTGGCGCTGGCGAAGCTGATCCCGGCGGGGACGACATCGGTGACCGTCACCGTGTTCTGGCCGTTGACCGGCGCGCCGAGATTGGTGACCGCCAGCGTGTAGGTGTAGCCCAGAATGTCGGGACCATGGCCGTGGGTCGCGACGGTCTTGTGGATGCCAAGATCGTCCTGCGTCCCGGCCTGCGTTCCGCCGGTGACGCAGCTCTGGTCGTTCGACGGATTGTAGTCGGTCAGTCCGGCTGCCGGCACCAGGGCGATGCGGGCGCAGTTCGTCACCTGCGGAAGCTGCGCGCCGGGGATCGCATTGGTCGAGACAATGGTGATCGGCGGCAGGTTCTGCCCCGTCGCGATCATTCCCCCGCCGGTATAGGTGCAGGTGAGCGTGCCGCCGGCCGCGATGGGGAACGGTCCCTGGCAGTTCCAGCTCGTGCCGGTCGCGCTGGCGAAGCTCAAGCCCGCGGGCACCACGTCGGTGACGACGATGGCGCTGCCGGGAACCGGATCGCTGATGTTGGATACGGCCAGCGTATAGATATAGCCGCTGCCATTGGCCGGTCCCTGGCCTTCGGACGTGGCGCTCTTCTGGATTGCGACATCGGTGTGATGATGATGGTCGTCGCGCGGCACGATGACGGTGATCGTGGAAGAGCAGCATTTGTCGCTGCCGTTGGTGCCGGCGCCCGGATCGACCGCGTCGATCTGGATGTCGACACTCTGGCCCGGCGTGATGCCGGTAAGGACGAAGGTCGTGTTGATCGGCCCCGGCGGCACGGTGCGCGTCGGCGGCGCGATGCCGACACCGGCCGTGGTCGTATGGACGTTGAGGATCGTCGGATTGAATCCGGGTGGCCCCGATCCGGTGATCGCGAGCGTTCCGGTGCCGTCCGGATTCACCGTGATCGACGATTGCAGGTCGAGCAGGCAGGGCGGCGGGCCGCAATGGCCGCCCACGACCTTGCCGAGATTGACATCGGCGGCCTTGGTGCCGAGCGCGTCGGTGTAGACGGCGTGGTTGCTGGCGTCGATCTGCGGCGCGCCCTCGGTGCAATCCAGGACTTTCACCTTGTAGCAGATCTGCGGATCGACATCGGCGGTGTAGTCGAGCTTGACCTGGTAAGCGGCCGTCGGCGGGGTGTTGGTGCCGTAATTCGGCGTGAAGGCGACCGTGAGCGTGGCGTCCGTTCCGGTCGCCGCGAGATTGACGGGATAGGAATTGGCGCTCGTCACCGCGATGGTCTGCACCACCGTGCCGGCGGAGTTGGTGATCGTGATCGTGCCGCCGACGAGCTCCGGTGGACGCCCGACGATCTCCACATTCGTCCAGTTGGCCTCTTTCGGCTTCTTGGCGCAGAACTGATCGTCGATGTTGAACGTCTGCTGCATGTGCTGCTGGCTGCACACGCCGCGCCCCATCGCGCCGTCACGGCGGAAGCGCCAGAGAATCTCGTGGTCGCCGAGGCCCAGCAGGCAGTGCTCGGGATCGGTCGGATCGGCGGCGTAGCCGTAGTCGCGGGCGGCGCCGAGCGTGGAATTTGGCGTGACGTTGTCGGAATTCCAGGCGGCGTTGAAGCCGGCGCAAGGTGCCGAGGTCGCGAAGTCGAAACAGAAGGGCTGCGTCCGCGAGATATAATAGGGATAGAGAACCTGCCGTGTGCCCGGGATACGGAACGCCGCGATCACATAGCGGCCGTTGCCGCCCGGCGCATAATTATTGTCCGTCCCGTTGAACGGTCCGGCGGCCGTGCCGAAGATCGCCGGCATCGTATAGGTCGTCCCATCGGCCGTCTTCAGGCACGCCGGCGGACCCTGCAGCGCCTGGTGCGCGCAGACCGCGAGCCAGCCCGGACCGGCGTCCGGAACAGGCGATATCGTCATGTAGTTTCCGGTCTTGAGCGGCAGAACGGTTTCCGACGATCCGCCGACCAAGGCCCATCCCGGACAGTTCGCACCCGTCGCCAGAACGCGGCAAGCAATGCGGGCCGACGCCGTGCCGCCATTGTATTCGACAAACACCCGCGGACTGCCTCCGGAGTCTTCCGCGATCATGTCGCGAAACTGGCCGGCCATCGTGGCGCCGGCCAGCGGCGGCGAACTCGCCCAAGCCGCACAGGGCGCCGACGTCGTCGCATCGATGCAATAGAGCTGGTTGTTCACGTTGACGATCAGATGCGTCGGCTGCGCCGGATCGGTCACCACGCCGGCCAGATAGCTGGTGGAGTGGGCGCCATACTGGCTCGTCGTGATCGACGACCAGACGAACGGGAACGTCGGGCTGCCGGGGAGCGTGATAAAGGGACACGCCGCCTCGGTCACGGTGTCCCAGCAGCCGATGCCGAGATCGGCGGTCGTGTTGTTGGCCTGCTCGCGGCTGGCCGGGAAATAGAACTTGGTGCCCACGACCACGGCATGCGGCCAATGGGGCGTGATCATATTGCCGCCTCCGGCCGCGCTGATCAGCTTCGAATAGCCGACGCAGGGGCTGAGATCGGACGCGTTCCAGCACATCACGCCCGCGTAAGAACCGGGCTGAGGATTGGGCATGTGGTGCCACACGCTGTAGATATGTCCGGCGGCGGCGACCGGAATCGGCTGGAAGCCGTCGCCGGTGGAATTGCCGGCCAGACCGACGGCCGGGCCGATCGGCACCACGGTCATCGTGAAGCCGGTGCCCGGCCCCATGCCGGGATTGCTGTAGGTTTCGGCGTTGCCGGGATAACCCGGGCTCGTCGGGTAGGTCCATCCCGGCGGCGCCTGGATGGAGGGGTCGACATAGGTCTGGTTGGCGCTCAGCGTGTCGGTGATGGTGACAGGCCCGGTCGCGCCCGTGGTGGGCACCTTATATGTCAGCACATATTCGACCTCGTCGCCGACATGGACCGAACCCGTGAAGGGAACGGGATTGCCGTTCGAATCGAGAACCAGATTGCCGCTCGAATCCACCTGATAGGCGGTCTTGGTGAAGTCGGGCGAAGTCGACGATGTCACCGGGGCGTGGGCCGCGGGCGGTGCCTTCTGCTGAAGATAAGGCAGGCCGAAATAGACCGCGGCGGCGATGACGGCGGCGCCGGCGGCCGTGCCGCCGGCGATCAGGAGCGCTTTCATCCAGCCGGTCATTGTGCAGCCCCTTCGTTCGGCTTGCACACGCCGCGCGGCACGCGCACATGCAGCGTCTGGCGGCAGCAATCATAAGGCTTGCCGGCCTTGTAGTTCGGATCGGCGCTGTTGAAGCCGCAGATATCGACCGTCACGACCTGTCCCGGCGAGGCGCCGCTGAGCTGGATCACGCCCGGCGGCGGATTGAGCGAAATCTGCGGACCGTTCGACACCGTCACGCCCGGCACGCGCGAATAGGCGCTCACCATATCGATGCCGAGGCCGAGCGGATCGGTCGCGGTCAGCTTGTAGACCCAGCCGCCGGAGGCGGGATCGCAAACCGCGCGTCCCTGGACCGCCATGCAGATCTTCGGGCCGGTGCAATCGGGTCCGGTGCAAGGCGGCCCGCAATCGGGTCCCGTGCAGGGCGGTCCGCAATCGGGACCGGTGCAGGGCGGCGTGCAATCCGCGCCGGTGCAGCCGGCCGGGTTTGGCGGCGGCGGAGGCGGCGGCGGCGCACCGGGCGGGGCCGGCGGAGCGCTGTTGACCGCGAAATCCTCGCCGCGCGGGATGGGGCACGCGCCGGTGCAGGGCAGCCGATAGACGCGCACCCCGCCGATGGCGCCGCGGTGGTCGCGGCTGTCCATCTGGCCGAGGTAATTGACGAAATAGCTGATCGACGGCGGCGTGTTGAAGCCGCGCACCGGCCGCGCCGGGCTGATCTGCAGGCCGCTGAGCCGGAGCGCGCCGTCGGGCGCGAAGCCGTCCGCCGTCTTGTGGAAGCTGCGCAAATCGTCGCCGGTGAAGAGGATCGCGTCCTCGCAGCCGTCGATATCGAAGCTGACGACGCCCTTGTCGTCGATCCGGTAGCCATAGCCGAGATCGACGCCGCCGCCGCTGGCACGGTTGCCGTTCGCATAGCCCACCGCATATTCCTCGGGCTGCTGGTACCAAGCGCTGGCGGTGTTCGGATCGTCCGGCTTTTCGGGCCAGAAGCGATAGACATGGGCGACACCGGCCGGCGGCAGCGGGCTGTAGTCGAAATGCGTGCCGATCACGGCGCGCTCGGCCACGATCATCGCGCCTTCATGGCTGAACACGATGTCGGAGACCGGCGGATCGCCGGCCGGAAGATCGATCTCCTTGCGCGCGTCGTCGGCGAAGTCGCCGTCGTCCTTGAGGCCGACCGACCAGACATGGCCGTCGGCGGTGGCGTAATAGAGCCGGCTCGCATGCACCGCCAAACCCCAGACGCGGCGCGCGGCGGGCGCGAAGCCCCAACTGGCGGGCTTCTGCGGATCGAACGCGGCGTCGGTCATGCGCACGCCGCCCGACGAATCGTGGGCGACCGCGTCGAGGCCGGCGGCGCGGCGGCCGTCGGCGCCGTGGTCGAAACGGCCAAGGTCGCGCCCGGCCAGATCGAGCCGGTGGATCAGGCCCGTCGACAGATCGGAGACGAAGAGCTGACGGTGCACCGAATCGTAAGCGAGGTTGCCGAGCGCCGCCGGGCCGCCGCCATCGAGCGTCGCGAACAAGGTGACCTGACCGCCGCGGCCGTCGACCCGCCAGATGCTCGTGGGGCCGCCGCCGGGGCCGAACTGGCCGGCCATCCACGCCGCGTCGGGACCGCCGGTGTGGAGGCGATGCGGCACCGCGTCGTCGTCATCGTCCTTGGCTTTGTCCTTGTCGTCGTCATCGTCGTCGCGTTCGGGCCGCGCGACCAGGTTCAATCCGTACACGGATGTCGCCGCGAGATAGACATTGGGATGGGACGCGTCGTCGATCGCGACACCGAAGACCTGTCCGATTTGCGCGGCGGGGATCGCGCGGGTCTGCGGCGCGACCCACATGGTCCCGTTCCACACCTGGCGCGGTTCGCGCGCATTGAGGAAGCGGGCCGCGGGACCGCCGACATCGATAAAGGTCTGTTCGATGGCCTGCGGCCCGGTCGGAGCGGACGCCAGCTCCGCGGTCCGGATCGCGGTGCCGGCGAAACCGGTGACGACGGCATCGTTGAGCGCCAGAAGCTGACCGCCATCCAGCGAAAGCGGCACGGCGCTCTTTTCGGGAGGCGTCGGATGCCGAATGAGGGTGCAATAGGACAGCAGCAGAATGAGCAAAACTATGCCCACGGCCGCAAGCGGCCACAGCACGCGATAGTTTTTCACAAAAATCCCCACGCGTTGGAAACAACGCGCCCCATCCGCTTACAGCGTCCCACAAAACATTTCGAAAAGGAAGGGGTCTCGTAATGTTTTCTTCGGCAACCGGTGCGTGAACCGTTTCACCGGAGCAACGGCGTTTTCACGATCCGCGCCGCCGCGCGTAGCGCCGAGAAAAAATGGTGCCGCCTGCGTGACTCGAACACGCGACCCCATCATTACGAAGCAGATTTGATTGCGGCGCATAGCGTCTCATACCTGCACCTAAGCCATTGGAGCCGTTGCTATTCCGGTCGGGCGGAGTATCGCGGCGCATCATGCGTGATCGCCGCATCGCGGCCCTCGCGCGAGACAATGGCGAGACAAATGCGACTGACCGATCCGACCATCCGTTCCCTCAAGGCGCCCTCCGAGGGCGCCGTCATTTTCCCCGATGACCTCATCCCGGGCTTCGGCGTCCGCGTGAGCGAAGGCGGCACCAAGAGCTTCGTCCTCACGCACGGCCCGCGCCGACAAAGAGAGACCTTGGGTCGCGTCGGCGTCGTGAGCCTGCACGACGCCCGCATAGAGGCCAAGCGGCGGCTTGCCGAGTACACGCTCGGCAAGGACAAGCCGAAGCCTGTCGCCTGGACGGTCGCGCTCGACGAATACCTCTCGGAGGTCAAGCGCGAGTGCAAGTGGCGCACCCACGAGAACTACGGCTATGTCCTCAAGCGTCACTTCAAGTACGGTGAGACGAAGCTCGCGGACGTGTCCCCGCACGACCTTCAAAAGAGCCTCGGCCGCCTCTGCGAGACGCCCGCCGAGCAGCAGCGGGCGTTCGTGGTGGTCCGCGCGTTCATCCGCTGGGCGCACCGCAAGCACTATCTGGACAGGAGCCCCATGGAGCGCATGCGCGCCCCGCACTCATACGTCGCCCGCGCCCGTATCCTCACGGACGACGAGCTCAAGAAGGTCTGGCGCGCATGCGAGGAAGACACCTTCGGCCGCATCGTGAAGCTCCTCATCCTCACCGGACAGCGGCGCGGCGAGATCACGAGCCTCACCGGGAGCATGGTGGGCGATGACGTTATCACCATCCCGGCGTGGCTCGCGAAGAACGGCCGCGAGCATGTCGTGCCGCTCGGGACGTTTGCGAAAAGCATCCTCGGCCGCCCTCCCGCCGATCCCGACGCCTGCTACTTTCCGGCCCTCGGCCTCGCGACGCCCTTCAACGGCTTCTCCAAATGCTCGCCCAAGCTCGCGAAGCGCGCCGGCGTCTCAGGCTGGACGCTCCATGACCTGCGGCGGACGTTCGCCTCGGGCCTCGCGGCCGAAGGCGTGGCGTTGCCGGTGATAGAACGCCTGCTCAATCATGTCTCTGGAAGCTTTGGCGGCATCGTGGGCGTCTACCAGCGGTATGACTTCATGCCGGAGATGCGAGAGGCCATCGGGAAATGGGAATGCAAAGTCAGATGCCTCGCCGGAAATTGACAATGCACGCTCGCGGTGACGCCTCTGCGGCGCTGTTCGATTTTGCCAAGGGGGTGCTAAGCTGCGAGCAGCTTATCGGCGGCCTTGGCGGAGCCACGCTTAGCGGCGGCTCGCCTTGGCCTTCCTGCTCTTTCTTTTCGGCGGCGGGGGCGTCGGCGGCTTTACGGTGCGCCTACGGCGGACCGCCGGAGCAACCGGCGGCTCCGCGAACTCGCGCACAGTCTCGCGCCATGCGTCGTATATCGCCCGGAGCAAGGCCGTCGCGAACAAGACTCCCAGCGAGGCGAGCCAGAGCGCATAGGCGACCTCGCCCGTCTGCATGAACGCTAGGGCTGCGACCGCGAGACCATGAGCCAAGCCACCCGCATGTGCGGTATCGGCCGCGTAGCGCAAGTTCACGACCAGGAGATTGGGCACCACATAGGGATTCTTCAGCATGTCTCTGACCTCGATGTGCTGGAGAAGGGCCTCGCGATGGCGATCGCGAGGCCCACCTCATTTTTGCTAGTTCCTCGCCCTGTTCACCAAGACCTCGCGTCGTTGGCTGATTCGGAGACATCGGAGAGAAGGCATCTACCGTTGCAACTACAATAACACAGGGAACCAATAGCACCCACAAGAAATCACGTAGACTGTATAGGGAATAGATTCTGATAGAGCCTTGTGGCGCCTATTAGTATCTTGTTAAAGATTCTGGAATAAATTATTGTATCGTGGCGCAAGATGAACACAATATCTGGTAGGTTGCAGTTGGCGAAACAAAAGCATCTGAGCGTCGTACAGCAGGCGCAGGACGCGTTGGCGCAGGAATTCGGCCCTAGCCAGCCGCGGTTCAAGCTGGCCCCCGAGCTCGCCGAGCACATGGAGTTGCTGTTCAAGTCCCAGAAGGATTTGTGCGTCGTCCTCAAGACGACCGCGAAGACGTGGCGCGACATGAAATCGGACGAGGGCGTGCGCGAGAATACCGCCCAGCATATCGTCATCGAGTTTATCAGCTTGTTGCGCGACAACGCGGAGGGAACACCGCGAGAGAGCGACAGGATTCACGGTCGCCTCGTCGCGTCGCTGGACAAAATCTACGCGCCGTATCTCTCGAACTTGAAGTTCAGCGAGTTGTTGCAGCCGGTCGGGCGGTCGTCAGAAGCGCCTTCGTCGTTGCAGCCGCGCTAAACCCCCTCCCCGGTGCCCCATCGATCATCAGCTTCAGATAGATCGAGTGGTTCGGCAGGTTAAGTAGGTCCGGTTCGTCGAACGTCGGCTGGAATTCGCGGGCCAGATACGGCGCGTCCTCGGCCCCCACCCTGAACGATATGAGCGTCCCTGCATTGCCGAGCACGGCCGAGCGGATGGCCGGATCGAGCTGGTGGAGGTGCTGGTTCGCTAGGGTCATCCCCACGCCGTACTTCCGAAGCTCCGGGAGCATGGTGGCGAGCATGAGGGTGGTGAAGGACTGGAATTCGTCCACATAGACGAAGAAGGGGCGGCGCGCATCGCTATCGGCGCGGGAGAGCGCGGCGAGCGAAAGCGTCGAGACGACAAGGGCGCCGAGCATAAGGGAGCTATCGGCCCCGAGCCGTCCCTTCGAGACGTTCACCAGAAGCACCTTCCCCTCGTCCATCATGGAACGAAACTTCAGATCGATCTTCGGCTCAACAAGGATGCGATAGAGCGTGGGGTCTGAAAGCAAGGCCCCGAGCTTGTTCTGGATAGGGGCCACGGCATCCGCCTTCTGGCGGTAGTGGTACTGCTCGAACTCGTGCCGCCAGAACCGGCGGACGGTCTCGTTCCTGATCTTCCGCGCGATGCCCTTCCTATAGGTCTCGTTGGAATAGAGCTTGAGGATGTCCGGCAGGCGGGCGTCGTCCTGCTCCAAGAGGGCATAGAGGGTGTTACGGAGCACATGCTCCATGCGCACGCCCCAGGCGTCCGGCCAGAGCTTCCGTAGCGTCTCGATGAAGCCCGAGACGGCCAAGGGTATCTTATCGTCCCGCACGCGGCGCAGCGGGTTATAGCCGAAGGGACACGCGCCATCTGGCGCATTGAGGTATGCGACGCGGTCTTCATCGCGCGCATACTCGGAGACCCTCTCCACGAGGTCTCCATGGGGATCGATGAGGGCGAAGCCGCGCCCCGCTTCCAGGTCTTGCTTCGCCAAGGTCTCGATGAGCGTGGACTTGCCGGTGCCTGTCTTGCCGATGATGTATAGGTGCGAGAGGCGGTCCGCCTGCTTGATGCCGAAGGGGACGTTGGAGTTCCGGTGGTTGGTGCGGGCGAAGTATGAGATCCCAGTGGAGTTCATCCGTTGCAGTGTGGCGCATGCACGTGCCGACGAATATGCACGGAAATATCTCGTCCATCGCGCTGGGCGATATTTCAGGGCATAGAATCCGAAGCGTCGCGGCCGCACACTGGCGCCATATGAATACCCAAAAATTCCGTGAACTGTGCGAGCAGGTTCTCATTCCGCTTCTTACCGGCGCGCTGGAGCCTCATCTCATCGACATCCACGATGTCATCGACATATCGTCGAACGAGCTCATCCGCATCGGCGAACGCCTCGATGACATCAACGCGCAACTCGCCCGAAGCGAGGACGACGCGGCATAGATTCGCGGGACCAGTCCTAGCCGTGATAAAATGGCGTCGCCCGATCCGGGCAGGTTCTTTGACAAACAGCCGACGGGCTCGATCGAGCTGTTGACGGTCGCCGAAGCAGCAAAGCTGCTCGGCGTTTCCGCGTCAGGCATGCGGCGTCTGCAACAAGAGCGGCGGGTGCCGTTCTTCAAGGTGGGACGCTGCGTGCGTTTCGCCAAGAGCGACCTCGCCGCATACCTGGCGCAGCGGCGTGTCGAATCCATCGGCTAGACAAAACATAATGTCAGCACGACTTATCCGAAAGTCGTGGTGGGTCGATTTTCGCTTCGATCACAAGCGATATCGAATCCGAAGTCCGGAAAACACGCGCGCCGGCGCGAACGCATACGAAGCCGTGCTCAGGCACCGCCTCGCTCAAGGCGAGGATATCGCCGGAAAGAAGCGACTGGCGGAACAGCTAAGCTTCGCGGCATTCGTGCCAAAGTGGTTCGAGGAGTACGTCGTCCCCAACAACAAGCCGTCAGAGCAAAGCATAAAGAGGTATACCTTCGCGGCCTCACTGGTGCCGTTCTTCGGGCGCATGACGATCTCCGCAATAGGAGTGCGCGATGTGGAGCAGTTCAAGGCAAAACTCGTTCGGGAGGGAAAGTCGCACAAAACGATCAATAACCACCTCACGATGCTTCGGAAGTGCCTCCACACGGCATACGAATGGCTCGACATCAAAGGCACGCCGCCGAAGATCGTATGGCTGAAGTGCCCTTCGCCCCGCACCGATTACCTCACGCCGGAGGAGTGCGAGCTGCTCTTGCGGCATTCCAGCGGCGTCATTCGGGAGATGATCCTCGCCGCCCTTCGAACGGGAATGCGCCAAGGTGAAATCAAGGGCCTGCAATGGACGTCAATCGACTGGCACAATAACAGTGTGGCGATCCGCCATTCGCAGTCCGACATCACTAAGTCCCTGGGCACACCGAAAGGCAACCGGGAACGCCACGTCCCCCTCGACATAGACCTCTTCGAAGCGCTGGGCGCCCGCAAGCAAGCCGAGGGCTACGTCTTCTTGGACGAGAGCGGACAGCCCTTCACCCACAAAAAGGTGAGTGCGGCCCTTGCCGAAGCATGCCGCCGTGCAGGGCTCCGCAAGATCGGTTGGCATGTGTTGCGCCACACGTTCGCGACGCACCTCTCGATGAACGGCACGCCTCTCAACATCGTGCAGGCCCTGCTTGGGCATGCGAGCATCACCACGACGATGCGCTACGCGCATGTGGCGCCGTCCGCGCTGCGGACGGCAATCGAGCTCGCGAACCCCCGGACGGCCCGTACAGCGAATGTTGGGCAACCGGCGGGCAACAGGTGGCAAGAACGGCGATTGCAAAACCCTATCCTCGACAGCGGACCCCAAGAAAACCAACCATCTAGGCCATCATATTGGCAAGACGGGCAGATGCTTGGGGCGTGAATGTTAGTGCGCGCGCTAGGGATCGAACCAGCGCGTGCGAACGGACTAACTTCGACAAAAAGCAAGCGGGTGCGGGATGTATTGGCAGAAACACTGAGGTAGAAAGGAAACACAGCATCACAAAATTGTAGTCAGGAGCGCTAAGGTCGAAGACCCATTCACTCGCTTTAGGGCACCCCGTGGGCAACGCCTATTGGCGTTCGTTCTCGGGAATTACCAGCAAAGAACTCTGTCGGATCGAAGCGATGAATGGAGAAGCTAAAGCCACCCTCACGGGTGGCTTTAGCTTTTTTTGAACTGCGCTTTAGAAAATCAATATCTCCTACGGCGATAATTCCGGGCATAGCAGTATCGCTCGCGATTGAGAGAATGGACCTACCGCGCCGTATGAATTCCCTCCGCTTACGCAAATTCAGAAAGTCCGCTCACCTCACGCAGCGAGAGGTAGCGACGCTTGTGGGGTATGCGTCGCAGCGCGCGTACTCGGACGTGGAGCTCGGCCTCAAGCGGCCGGCGCTCGGAACGGCGCTTGCGTGCTGCATCCTGTTCGATGCGTCCCTGCACGATTTGTTTCCCAATCTCACCGAATTCATCGAGCGCGACGTGCTGGCACGCGCCCGGAAGCTGAAGGTGGAGCTGGCGGGAAGCCAGAACCGAGAGTCGGCGGTTTCACACATTGCCGATGTTATCAGCCGCATCGGAGGTTCTAGCACGCTCGAATGATGCCAAAGAGGACGATTGTTCTTGGTTTGCATCCATCGTCGCGAGGTTTCGGGTGGGCTCTCTTCGAGGACACCCTCTCACTCCTCGATTGGGGAACGGTAGACATCCGCCGAGATAAGAACGCCATCGCGCTCAGCCGCATCGAGTCGCTGCTCGACAAGCATCGACCAAAGGTTCTCGCGATGGAGCGGCACGACGACATAGCTGTCCGGCGCTCCCAACGGATACGTCGATTGTACCTCGCGGTGATGAAGTGTGCGGAGATTAGAAATGTCCGGGTGTGGTGCTACACACGCGCCGAGATTTCGAGCTCGCGATATCTCAAAGGGGCGCGCACGCGGGATGAAGTCGCTGTTGCCGTTGCTGACTGTTTGAGCGTGCTCAGGCCCCGTCTTCCTAAGCCCAAACAGATTTGGGTCGGCGAGCGTTCGGCGGCGGCCCTGTTCTGCGCCGCAGCTTGCGCGCTCACGTATTTCGGCGCCGGGCCATAGCGAGGGCTGCGCTCTGCTTCGCTCACTTCACCGTCTCCCGCGCATCCCGGAGCGCCGGAATGGTCCGACGCTCCCCATGCGCAGGAGCAGTAATGCAGCACGATGTACCTTCCCACCAGAAAGACCTCTATCAATCCATCACGGACAAGATCGTCGCCGCCGTCGAAGCCGGCGCGATTGAAGCGAGACGGCCCTGGCATGCGCCCGGCCTTCTCCCTCCGAGAAACGCTAACACGGATGCCTTATATCGGGGCGTGAATGTGCTCGCGCTCTGGATAGAAGCAATGGATCGCAGCTATCCGACGAGCGAATGGGCGAGCTACAAGCAATGGCAAGACCTCGGCGCCCAAGTCCGCAAAGGCGAGCGCGGCACCCTCATCGTCTTCTACAAGCGCATCGAGGAGGAGACGACCGAACCCGAGGACCACACCGAGAACCGTCTCCGGCACGTCGCGCGAGCCTCGCACGTCTTCAATGCGGCGCAGGTGGACGGCTTCGCGGCCGCTCCGCCCGAGCGGCCAAATGCTTTCCATGCGCACCAGGAGGCCGAGGCATTCATCGGGGCCATAGGCGCCCGGATAGAGCACGGCTTCCAAGAAGCCCGCTACCGGCGCGATCTCGACAACATAGAGATGCCGCTCCGGTCCTGGTTCGTCGGCACGGACACCCGCTCGCCGCTCGAAAGCTACTACGGCGTCCTCCTCCACGAGCTCACCCACTGGACGGGCGCGCCGCACCGCCTCGCCCGCACGATGGGCAAACGCTTCGGAGACGACGGATACGCCATGGAAGAGCTGGTGGCCGAGATCGGAGCAGCCTTCGCGTGCTCTGCGCTCGGGATCGAAAGCGAGCCCCGCCCGGATCATGCCGCCTACGTCTCGTCCTGGCTCACCGTCCTGAAGCGCGACCCCAAGGCGATCTTCACAGCGGCGAGCAAGGCGCAGGACGCGTTCGAGCACCTAGCCTATCTGGCGATGAGAACCGATCAGTCCTGACCTAACCGGCCCTGCGGGGCCGGTTTCTTTTGCTCAGCTTTGAAAGACGCCACATACACGGCCAACTCCTGCTCAAAGGCGGTGAGAGCATTTAGAGAACAGATAGAGCGAGAGTCCAGCCTCTAGGGGGTGGTAGTTGCGAGTGGCGCGGACACTCCGCCTGCTCGTGAGGTTCGACCGAACCGCAGGCGGCTACCGCGCGAGCGATGCCAGATCATAGGAAACGGAAAGAACAACCGTCGTCCCGCACCATCGCGCGTCGCCCTGTGTCGCCGCGCATGCGGGCCCCGAGAGGCTCGTTCCGAAGATGCGGAGGTCCGCCGCAAACGGATTCCAATCCGCCCGGAGGCCCGCGTCCCAGTGCTCGTAGCCGGAGCTCGCGGGGGTGAAGCGGTCGATGCGCGCCGTCCACTGATAGCCGGCGTTCGCGTCCGCCACGACCTCTCGCGCGAGGCGGAGCGAGAGGCCGGCGCTTGCGTAGAGCTCCTCTCCCTTGCCGCTTGTATATGCGGGGGACCATGCGAGCGAGGCATGAGCGGTTGCCGGCCCCCAGCTTCGGCTTGCGTCGAGCGTGATCTCGGCCGCGCTGTACCGGCTTTCGCCGGCCCGCAGGCGATGGTCGGGATACGCGTAGTAGATGGCGGCGAGCGAGAGGTCGGTGCGGCCGATGGAAAAGCCCTTCATCAGGTAGAGGTCGGTCTCGAAGGAGGTGCTGCCGTCGTCGAAGTCCACGGGCGAAACGAACGCGCCGGCGGCGAGATCTCCGCCAAGGTCGGCTTCGAGCGTGAGCTGCGCCACCGGATGACCGTCGCTCTGCGAGACGCCGCGGAACCGGTAGTCAGTGGCGACGGTCGCCGTCGCGGCGAGCCAGCCGGCGCCGGCGGGCGTCGCCATGGCGACGGCGAGGACGAGGCCGGCGAGAAACGGGAACGGCGCGCGCTGCATGGCATCCTCACGCGAGCGGCGGCGTTCCCGGCCCGCGAGCCCGGACGACCTCGAACTTTCGCAGATACGAAACGGGCCGGCGCGCGCGCTTGGCTTGCCGCAGCCCGAGGAGCCCTAAGTCTTCCTCCAGATTGAGATAACGGAAGCCGCGCGCAAGAAGGAGGCGCGCGACGCCGCGATCGAAGAACGGGACGATGCCCGCGTAGCTCCAATGCGCGGCCTTCTCGAAGTGGTGGATCGCGTATCCGTCGCCGAGGTCCTCGGTGAGCGAGAACGCCGCGAGCTCGTCCCCGACGTAGAGCCCGAACGCCGAGAGGTGCCGGGAGAAGCTTGCGAGGCAGCGGCCGAGCGCGTCGCGGTCATAGTCCGCGGCCTCGTCCCTCGCATGCCGCCGCCGGTCGCACCAGCGCGCGCATAGCGCGAGCAGGTCGGCGCGCACGGCATCGTCGCCGAGGTCGAGCGCCTCGAACCGGGCGGAGCCGTGCGCCGCCTCGAAATGCCGGATTGCGGTGCGCTGCCGGTGCCACGCGCGTCCCTCGCAGGCCGCGATAGAGGCGAGACATACGATGTAGTCGTCCTGATCTGAACTGTTGCGGACCTCGAAGCGCGCGGGATCGAGCTCCTTAGCCACGGCTTCGGGGATGAGCCGCAGGCGCGGCTCGATGCCTTCGGCGGCGGCCTGCGCCAAAAGCGTTGCGGCGGTCTCATCGGGGCGATGCGGGCCGAGGAACATGTAGAACGGCTCGTCGGTCAGGTAGTCGGCGAACCTGATGACGAGATTGCCATTGAGGCTCGACAGCCTGACGCGCTCGCCCGCGTCCCACGAATAGAGATTAAGGAAATTGAAATCCGAATAGGGCGGGAAACGCCGGGTGATGCGCTCCACGGCGTCCCGGTCTTCGAGCGCGAGCGCCTTCGCGCTCGGGAATGGCGGGAGAACGCCCTCCTCCAGGCGCGGCAAGCGCTCACACATCCCGCTGCTCGCGCAGGATGGCCGGGGAACGGCCCCACAGGAAGCGGCGCAACGCAGTCTGCCGGAGAGGGAGGGCCGCGCGAGCCGGCGTTCTGATCTGAAGCACGAGCGCGACGGAGCCCGTCGCGACGAGGCAGTACAGCGGATACGCGCTTATGCGTAGAGACCAGTCTGCGACCGCGATGAGATTTACGGACATGCCGGCCGCGGAAAGCGCCCACCCCGCGCGATTTTCGCTTTCGGGAGAACGCCATGCCTTGCGCAGCGTCGGGACGAGCGCGAAGAGGTCCACGAGGATATCCAGATAGAGCGCGCGCGGCGCGTCATGAAAGGCGAGCCAGGGCACGAGGCTTGCCGCCGCGCCGGCAGCGCACACCCCGTCCACCCATGAAGAGCCGGCCACGCCATAGCGCAGCGAGAGCAACGCGACGGCGGAGGTAGTGCAGGCGAGCGCGTCCGCGACGAGCGCCGCGTCCGCGCCGCCTGACGCGCGGTACGTCGCCGCTGTTATGACCGACACGAACGCCCAGACGACCCAGCTCAGCCGGTGCGGCTTCGTCTCGCGGCGAAGGATCGCGCGAACGTACGGGACGGCGGCCGCGAGCACGAGCGCGCCCGCGATACATCCCGCGGCGTGGGAGAGCGTCATCCGCCTGCCCTTCGCGTCGATGCGCGAGCCGCCGCGCCGGTCATCGCCGCTCGTCTATCCACCGCCGCGCGACGGCATAGGCCGTCGCGCGGTCATGGGGCCGCTCGTAGAAGTCGTGCTGGTTGGGGAAGATGCCGTCCGTCTTCGTGTACATCTTGTGATTCTCGGTATTCCAGTAGATGTGCCAGCCGCGATAGGTGCCGAGGTTAGCCCAGGACATGCGATCTCCTTTCAGGCGTCAGCCGGTGCGCGCTGCACCAGGATGAAGGGAACGAAGTTCACGAAGCCGAACCGCTCGACCGGCACGAGCGCGGGATAGAAGCGGCGGACGAACCAGACCAGCGGATCGCCGATGACGACGAAGATGACAATGACGAGCTTCATGAAGCCTGCGACAGCGTCCATGATCGGGATGCCGATCTTCCCAAGCGCTCGGAAGAGCCAGTACATGCCGCTTCCCACGGTGAGGAAGACAACGGGCATAAAGATAAAGCCGAGCGGGCTTTCGCCGCGCGGATGCGCGCCTGCGATGACGAGAATGAGTACCACCACAGCCATGACGACCGTCGCGGCGGCGACGCGGACGGCGTTGAGCCGGAACGTGGCTGCCCAGTCGGTTTCGGAGAGCGCGCTCACGGCTAGGCTCCCGCGCGAGACAGGGCGGACTGGAGGTCGCTCAGGCACTTCTCGCGCTTGCCGGTGTCGATCTCCATCATGTTGTCCGCGACGTTGATCTTCGACTTGATGGTGATCGTCGTCTTGCCGCCCTCCTCGGAGACGATGATCGAGGCGTCCACGCTCTGCGCGCACTGGCCGGAGATCGTTCCGGCCCCCGCGTCCGAGAACGAGACGCTCCCGACCTGGGCGAGGGCGACCGTCGCCGTCCGGAAGGTGCGTTCCTTCGAGAGCCTCGACGGGACGGCGACCTCCTTCCAGTTCGTAATGCCGGTGAGCCCTGCGCATCCGCCGAGGAGGACGGCCAGAAGCGCGCCCCCGAGCCGGAGCGTTCCGGTTTGCCGCGTCATGTGTTCCCCCCCAGATTGAAACAATATGGCTGATTTTGTTTCAAATGGCGCACACGTGGACGAGAGAGTTTTGTCGAACTCAGTCCGCCACGCCATATCTAGCGACAACAATCCGACGCAGAAGCGCTGAATCCGGTAGTGCGCCTATAGCTAGCCGGCCGGCGAGCCGCCGCGAGCGGGATGGCCACGTATTTACATGCAGCGCCATTGGCAAATGCGGAATTGGGGTCGGCCCCCAAGTGGGGCGACAGTGAACCGGTTTTCCGTCGACGAACCACCTGATCTCGCAGGGGCTCCATTCGATCGCGAATTTATGTAATGCCTTTGAAGCGTCAAATCCTAGCTTAATCGTTGCCGGCGTTCCCCGATAGCCGTAGTCGAACCGCGCACCATCAGTGCCCGGGTTATAGAAAACGTTTACGAGTAGCCGGTCTGGCTGGTTCCCTAGTATTTCGATATCAATTTCCTGCCGTGGCGAGTCGCGGTGAAGAAAGAACCCGGTAACTAAGCCTGGAACATTCGTGGCTCGGAGCGTTATCTCGAAACGCCCGAATAGAAAGCTGTCGCGGCTCGTTATCGCGGCGGCGCTGAAATTCCGAACGCCTAACGATTCCTGCATGACAGCAAGTGACAGGCCCCCATTAGGAGCCGGTGTCACATTAGCTGGACGAAAAAGCCCAAGGTTTCCAGAAAACGTATCGTTTCGCAGCAGCCATCGAGAGGAACGAACTTCAGCGAAATCGTCTTCGAACTCTTCCCGCGAAGAAGATGATACTTCCTGTCCATCGAATGCGCTCTCACGAATTCCCGTCCATCCTGCGCGTGACTTCGCGATCCACGGCGACGAGTCGTGCCGAAGCCACCTTGCAGGAGCCAATCTCTCAGAAGACGGCGCTAGCTGATGTCTTCGCTGTCCAAGATCCCGAATAATCGGGTACTGCGCAACGGGTGGCGCGACCTTCAAATGCTCGCAAAGTGGTCGCCAAAGGCCCACCTGTGCGCGCAGCAGATGAAGCACATCGGCTCCTTCCAACGTGAGTAAAGCGGAGCAATCGTCCTGATCAACACAACCTGCATCGTCGATGAGAACGTATTTAGCGTTTGGATAGCGCTGGATAAGAAGCGGTATTTGTGAACGAAGCGAGCCTACATTTACGTAGGCATTGAAAACGCGATTGGAGCGGCCTGCCAGTAGGCTATCCCATTCGTTTTTCGGAATACGATCAAAATCACTGCAACAGCGATAACCCAACATAGAGAGCGCCATCGCCAACGATGACAGCCCGGAGTTCGGAGGGCCGAAAACGAAAACCGGAGTATGGGTTGGCCGTCGATGAAACAGTGCCGCGTCGCCATTATCGAGAACGCCAATTCGGCTCAGCGCCGGCAGGATCGAATATGAATTTGTTGAGTGTAGATCGCGCCGTTGGTTGACCACCGAACGCCGCAACGCTCGAACTTCCAGTTCATGGAACTTGTGATTGATCCAGAGATCAATCGGGCCACGGCTCGGAAGCAATTCGAGCAGCTTCTGAGCCCCGTTTCTTGATAGAACATAGCCAGACAAAAACCAAAGACCGCGCTCAGGTCGAAATACAGTTCTTGAAAGTAGTTCCTTTGGTGCACCGTGGCGCACCTCTTCGTATGAAACATATAAGATGTCGAACTTTGGGCTACCTACATCTGCGACTTCCATCTCGCGCCACGCCTGATCGAGAACCCGTCCAAAGCCGCGCTCGAACCAGACGTCGTCTTCAAGCACGAGGGTATATGTAGCATTCGACTTCGCGATCGCCCTCCAGATGGCGATGTGCGAGCATGCGACGGCGATCTCCGCCTGGCTCATCTTAATTGGTCGCGTCAGATCGAATGTATCTGGGGCCGCATGAGGCTGCGGCTCCACAAACAGCTGATCGGCGAGGGTGTAAACCGAGCCGACCTCGGCGTTGGCATGGAATTCAGAGAGATCGAGTTGGGCGTCACACGCCGAGCTTCGGACAACACGTTCCGAAAGTGGCTTGCGGATAGCATCTGTGATGCCATCAAGTTCGCGCAGTATATCAAGCCAACGGCCCTTTTGCCTGTCTAAGTTGATGACAATAATCGGACCAACGCCCGCGCGCTGACCGTCAGACGTCCCCGAGAACGTGATGGATCGTTGCCGCGGAAGACATGATCGGAATTGCGAGAACAGGATATGAAGGTAGCGCGATGCTGAGCGCAACGGTTTCGAGAGGTTCATAAGGAAGTCATCGCTTCACTTAAAAAAACTTACTTGGTTGGACAAGCGCCAGTTTCGCGCGTCGTCCCGATAGCTCAAGGGCCATCGCGAGAGGGCAACAACTTCCCAATCTCGTAGTATGACTACGTCATTTGTAATATTGCTCTCTCGATCCATGCCAAGGCCGAAAATCGATTTCGAAAGAAGCCCTGGCCCGGTCGTTGCCTGAATCTCAGGGAGCTCGCCGTCATTCGCGAGATCGAGAAGAGCTGTTGCCTGACTGAGCGCTCGCTCGATGATTGGATGGCGCGGCCTCGCTATAAGCGGATTGTTATTAAAATAGAAAATCCAGCTCGGGTCATAAGCATCAACACAAAGAAATACGGATGGCTTCACCATTGCCCCAGAAGCGACGTCGTAGCAGAGGGGTTGGAGCTTGAGGCGGCCGTCCTCGAATAACCAGCTTATCTCTGTACTGATGCAGACGTCATCCGCATCGACGTAACAGCCGCCTTCAACTAGCAGGTAGCAAAGCCGGAAGTAGTCGGCTTGCATTGCCGGGTGGTAACAGCGCTCAAAGGCGCACCTGTACCGGGTACCCAACGATTCACTGATGAAATCTTGAGCCGCGCGCTCGTCGAAAATTCGATGCTCAAAACCACGGGTATTCCAGCGCGACCAGGTGCCGATGCAATCCTCCACGTCGCGGGGCAATTGATTGAGGTCGTGCCAATACTGCACGATTGTTTTAGGTATGGAATTCTGAAGCCGATCATCCGCGAGGGGCTGTTCGAAGCGACGCTGGACCAGCCTTCTGATGAACTCCGAGCGTTGTTGATGGTGCTCGGGGCCGTAGAGCTCCTGTTGCATCCGAATCCATTGCCGTTGAGCGAAGGCTGTCGAGTGTGTTTGTCCACGAATTCTTAGTGATACTAGTGCGCTTTATGCCGTATAACTCGGCTTGCTCTATGCAGCAAGGACCGAAGCACCAGATTGCCACCACACTTCTCTTAGGACAGGCGGAGTCGCTAGTAACTTGAAGATTCTCTCTTACAACCCCGGCCACGATGGCGCTATCGTGTTCCTGCAAGATGGCCATTTGGTGGTCTCGATCGAGGCCGAAAAGAACTCAAATTATCGGTACTCGCCGATATCCGGTCGTGACGTATTCGGTATGCTCGGCGAACTGGATGACCTACCCGATGTCATTTGCACAGGCGGTTGGTGGCCGCGCGACGACTATGAGTACTCATATGGAGATGCTCACGTCGGTTATCGTGGCCTCTCGAAGGGGGGCGTTATGGCTGGCCAGCAGCGCCTCTTTGGGAAGCCAGTCCGCTATTTTTCGTCCTCCCACGAGCGATCTCACTTGCTTTGCGCGTTCGGTATGTCAAACCTGCCGAAAGGGACGCCTTGCTACGCGTTGATATGGGAAGGTGCTATTGGCGCGTTCTACGAGATCGATTCCGAGTTGAATATCACACTGCTTGCCGATGTCCTGAACGAGCCCGGAAATCGCTACACCTCAATTTATGGCTTAGCAGACCCAACCTTTCCGAAGGATGCGCCTTTCTCGCGCTTCTCGGACGCTGGAAAGCTCATGGCCTTGGCTTCGTTTTCAAACCGACGCACACCCAATGCGGAAGAGAAGAAGTTGATGGACTTTCTGTTGGTTTCTCCGCATGTCCGACTTAGTATGTACGACGACTTAAAGGATGCGCCCTACTACAATGTAGGCGTTGATGACCCTGAATTTCGTAATTTCGCAGGGATTTTCAGCGATAAGATCTTCGATATTTTTTTTCGATTCGCGAAAGCGAACATGCAAAAGAGAATGCCGTTGATCATCGCGGGCGGCTGTGGCCTGAATTGCGATTGGAATACCAAATGGATGGAGACGGGCTTTTTCCCCGACGTCTTCGTACCTCCTGTTGCCAATGATTCGGGTTCGGCTATCGGGACAGCGATTGACGCCCAATTCCACTTTACAGGAAATCCAAAAATTGAGTGGAGCGTTTATGCAGGCCTTCAGTTTGATATGGGCGGCTCATTTGAATCGGATCAATATGATATATGTGAAGCAAATGCCGAGTTAATCGCTGACATGCTAGCCAACGATCTAATTCTTGGTTGGGTGAGCGGCCGATATGAAATAGGCCCACGCGCTCTTGGTAATCGCTCGATTCTTGCTGCGCCATTTCAAGAAAGCACTAGGGTACGACTTAATGAGATTAAACAGCGCGAGCAATTTCGCCCGATTGCTCCTGTTTGTTTGGAGGAGGAAGCGATGCGATGGTTTGGATGCAATCAAGCAAGCCCGTTTATGCTCTTCACGCACCGCGCAAGAACTGAGGCGCTTGCCGCAGTTACCCATGTGAATGGAACTGCTCGCATTCAGACAGTGTCATCGGTGACCAACGCAAAATTGTATGACCTACTTGTTGCGTTCAAGGCTCGCACTGGTTTCGGCGTCTTATGTAATACCTCTCTAAATTTCAACGGCAGAGGTTTCATAAACAAGATCAGTGACCTCTCGGCGTATGCAATGAAGCACAAACTAGATGGCTTTGTGGCTGAAGGCCGAGCCTACTTTTTGAAAGCATCGCAGAGGTACCAAGCATATCTGGGGCACCAAGTTCGCTGACTTTGGTGCCGCGAGGATGGAATTTCAGCGGGCTGCTGCGATAGCTCCCTGAGCGTCTAGCGCGATCTCGACAATGCTCCTGGCCCACCAATTTACGCACTAAAGAAGCTTCCCAATACGTTTCCAAGTTTTGCGAGCGACCGCCCGCTCCTCCCGCCCTATTAGCGTGGTATAAATCGCCGTCGTCTCAAGCTTCGCGTGGCCCAGCCATTTCTGCACCATAGGAAGTGGCACGTTCATGCACGCCTCAGCGCCGAACGCATGTCGCAACGACTTGGGCTTAGACACGAACTCGGGATGCGCCGCGCGTCGCATAACGAACTTAATGCGCCGCCAAGCAGTCGTCCGGCTAAACTTCCAAAGCCGCTCGCCGGCCTTAGCGGGATCAAGCTGGGCCGCTCGGTAGTGGTGGACGCAGTCGAGGAAGGTAAGGAGTTTGCGCGGCACGGGTACAGCGCGGATGACGAAAGCCCGGCGCTTCAAGGTACGCACGTTGATGGCGCAGTTGGCGTCATCGATACGCTCGGGCGTAATCTCCAGCCCTTCCGAGATGCGCGTACCGCAGAAGACCATCACAGCACAAAAGCTCGCAGTTTCGCCGCCCACGTTAAGCGCGGACTGGAGGAACGCCCTGCGCTCCATCGGCACGAGGTACTTCCGGCGTCCGCGCTCATCATACAGTGAATAAGCCATGCGGAGATCTTCTCCGCCACTGGGGAATACTAGTCGAATGAATGCGGTTGACTTCCTTACCGCCTTTGAAACAAAATCAGCCATATTGTTTCAGCAGTATACCAGCACTTGTGAAACTCGTAGTGCGGCTGGCCCTACATGACGATCGATTGGAGCAGACGCTCGTCAGCCAGCAGAGCGGCAGGATCTCCAGACAATACGATTTCGCCTTGTCGCAGGACATAAGCACGGGACGCAATGGCAAGCGTCTCTTCTATTCTGTGCTCGGCAATCAATATTGTGGCTCCGATCTCCTTAGCCCGACCGAGAAGGTTGGTTAGTACCTGGCTTCGCGCCTGAGGAGATAAACCAACGGTCGGCTCATCGAGTAGGAGCAGACGCGGATTGGACAAAAGCGCCCTCGCAATAGCGACTTGTTGGATTTGCCCGCCCGATAATTTGCCAGCGTATCTGCTTTCGGCTTCATTCAACACAACAAAATGTCGAGCAAGGTCGCGGTACCGGTCTTTGAATGCCTGCCTGTCGAGACCGACAGCGTCGGCGTACACGAGCAAATTGTCTCTCACTGTCATGCTAGGAAATAGCTTCTGCGATTGGGGCAGAAAGGATACCCCGAGCTTCGCAAGGGCATGGGGGCTTGCAGTCCATGTGCCAAAGCCGAGAGCAATCCGCCCAGCGGCGATCCGCGTCGCACCAATGATGCTTCGGAGCAGCGTAGACTTTCCCGCGCCATTATGTCCAAAAAGCGCAACTATCTCCGAAGCCTCAGCATGGAGGCTAATATTCTTAAGGACGGGCCGAGGTCCAAGCCACACATCGAGGTCAGTTACCGATAGGGCGTTTGTGCTCATCATACGGGCCGAAAATATAGGTCGCGAACGATCGGGCTCGCGATGACCTCTTGAGGATTGCCGTCGGCAACCAACTCTCCGCGATCCAATACAAGCAGCCTGTCGGCCACCGAACAGATGGCCTCGAAGTCATGCTCCACCCAAATGACGATCGATTGCTCAGTACGGAGTTGCTGGATAGCAGAGATCATGCGTGGTCGCGTTTTAGGATCGACTCCAGCCAACGGTTCGTCCAAGAGCGATACTACCGGCCGAGCGGCAAGCGCCTGAGCGAGAAGAATTCGCTTTCGCATGCCATACGACAGCTCCACCACGGGTCGGCTTCTTTCCTCTCCAACGCCTAATCTGTCGAGGATGCTCCTGAGCAGAATGTTCCGTTCCAGAGCGATTTTCTCATTCCGCGACGGTGCAAATATCGTTGTCCACACTCCTTCGTTCAGACTTGGTTGAAGCGACGCCACAACGTTCTCTTCTCCGGTCATGCTCTCGAACAAGCGAGCGTCTTGGAATGATCTAAAGATACCTAGCTGGGCTAAACGATCTCTCGGCTTCCCCGTCAGTTTTTGCCCAAACCGCACAACACCCGTTTTGGGCTTAACATGACCTGAAATCGTGTTGAGCAACGTAGTCTTGCCGGACCCGTTCGGCCCGATGAGACCGACGATCGAGCCGGGAGCAATTTCGAACGAGACATTTCGCAGGACCGCAAGTCCCATGAATTCGACGCTGATTTGAGCGCAAACGAGCTCATCCATTGCGCGTGCCTAGGGCCAGCCGAGAGCCGCCAGTCGCTTTTGGAAGCATGCGAAAGGCGGCAAAGATCAAAACTGCCCCCAATAGCATCTGTCTGATATTCGCCGCCTGGGCAGATGGCAGACCGATATACCGAAAAGCCTCAGGGAGGAGCGTCATGGCAAAACCACCAAATACCGGGCCCCAGAAAGTTCCGGCGCCTCCCAGTATCACCACCGCAAGCAGGATTGTGCTTTCCAATGTCGAAAATGATGCTGGGTTGATGTAGCCGACGTAGCTTGCCTGGCACATTCCAGCGGCCGCCGCGATAAGCGCCGAGAGCGTCCACAAAGATATACGGACTTTCCGGGTGTCGCGCCCAAAATTCTGCGCGAGGTCCTCGTCGTCTCGAAACATGTGGAGAAGAAAGCCGAACGGCCTTCGAGTAGTGCGGAACACCAACATAAGGACGACTATCAGAAGTGCGATGGCCACAGGCAGGAAGCTGATGGGCGTATCGAGAGCGATGGCACCGATTGAAATTGGCGGAATGTTGCCGATTCCCAGCGGACCATCTGTAAGACTTTGCCAATTCATCAGCAGCGTCCAAAACGCAATCTGAAGTGCAAACGTCGCAATTGCGAACTCGTCGTTTTTCAAGCGAGCCGTTCCGATCGCCGCGATAACGGCGACGAGAACTGCAAATAGAATTCCAGCAGGAACAGCCAGAAAATATCCCAACTGCGTGGCGGGCACCAATATTGCTATAGAATATGCACCAATTGCATAGAAAGTCATTTGGCCCAGAGATACCAGCCGACCGTATCCTGCCATGAAATTGAGCGACGCCGCCAGCATCGAGAGTATGCATGCTTCGACGACCAAGTGAAAAAGATAGGCGTCCATTATCTCTGCCTCAGTCTGGCGTGGATCGTGAGCATAACGGCGACCGCCGTGTAGATCGCAAAGTCTCGCCACTGCTGACCAAGAGCGACCGCAGTTATCTCTGCGATACTCGCAACGATCGCACTTCCCACAACAACGCCAAATATGTTCTTGGTGCCAAAGGCGAGGACCGCTGCCAATCCGGGCAAGAGATAGACGAACGCTGTAGTGGGCCGCACTCCTATGTCGGCGGCCAGGAGCAGACCGACCAAACCCATCAATCCGGCCCCGCCGACTACAACCAGCAGTGTCGGCAATTCCCCTGCGAGCCCGATATCAGCGGCCAGCGCTGGGTTATCTGCAAAAGCCCGTACTGTGCGGCCGGCTTTGCTGAACTTCAGAAAGCTCCAAACTATCAGGATTGAGCTCACCGCCAAAATAATCTCGGTGAGCTGAGCATTCGATAAGACTCCCCCGTTCGCGACGACTGAGCCCGAAAACATAACGTCGTTTGATCTCACCAGCTCGTCGCCGAATGCCATTGCGACGATATTCACCCCTAAAATATAGACTCCGAAGGCGCAGAGCGTCAGGCCGAGAGCCGCCGACCTCAAATTCACCAACGTCCTGAACAGACTTAGATAGATCAGACCACCGCAAGTCGCGGCGGCAACCACCGCAACAGCGATTGCGATCCATTCGGGCCACAGCGCATTGCTGCCCTCTAAGAAAGCATATGCGCCGACAAGGAAGACGACACCGAGCGAAAGATCAAAAAAACGAAACAACCGATATTGAAAAAAGAACGGAATTGAGACCAACAGCACAACGGCGAAGTAGGAAACCGCATTCAGGAGGGATTGCACCGCCTAGTGCTCCAAGTTGGTGAACTTTCCGCCCTTAATGATCCGAAGCCGTACGGGCTTTATCACGTCGCCGTTCGCATCGAACGTTATGTCGCCGGTCACACCGTGAAGCGTACCAAAATCGTCAAGCCCGCCTTTAATCGCAGCGCCGGTTAGTGGGCCGTGTATGCGTGAGGATACTTTGCAAAGCACCGCCACAGCGTCATATACCTGAGCTTCAACCCATCCTGGCGTTTGATGGTACCTGGTGCGGAACTCGCTTACGAAAGCCGCAACATGCGGGTCTGTGGACGTCGCATCGAAACCCGTCGCTAAAGGATATACGATCCCTTCGGCTGCAGGACCAGCTTGAGCCAGGAATTGAGGATCTTCGATTGCGGTAGCGCCGAGGATCGGCATCTTGAGTCCGAGAGCCCGAGCTTGCCGGACGATGGCCGCGCTGTCGGCATAGTAGCCGGCAACATAAAGAACATCCGGATTGCCGTTTGCTAAGCTGGTCAGAGCAGACCGAAAATCTTGATCGGTCTGAAGGTACGACTGGGCCGACACAACTTTTCGGCCACCAGTTGCAAACACTTTGGTGAAGATGTTTTGAATGGCGGTGCCGTAGTCATTATTCATGTATAGAATGGCGGCGCGCGCATAACCATGCGATACCGCGTAGTTCGCGATGGCTTTGCCCTCTTCGAGGTCGCTGGGCCAAATTCTATATACGTAAGGGCCCGCCTGCGTAATCGCGGGCGCAGAGGCAGTGGGAGCAAGCAGTACCGTTTGAGACCTGTTGGCGACCGGCGCCGCAGCCAACGTCACTGAACTCACAATATCGCCGACGACAGCAGGTGTGTGATCGCTCGCGATGAGCTTTTGAAAGGAGGCTAGACCAGTCTCCGGTAGCGCAGCTGAATCTTCATAGACCGCGCTCATTCTTCTTTCGCACTCCATAGTGCGATTGAAGTCGCTGATGGCCAAATCGACGCCTCGACGCCCCTTGGCACCGTAGGAGGCTGCGTCGCCTGTAAATGGAAAGAGGACGCCAACTTTGAAGTCAGACGAGTCATTTTGTGTCGGTTGAAATTCAAGCAAATAGATCGCGACGGCAACAAGACCGAGAACAATGAATGCAGCAAGCGTGCCATATCTCGTCATAATCGCCTCCATGTTGCGAGATTGAATGGTCGCTAGGCTGCCAGTAATTCCTGGACCGATCCGATCTGCGCCCGAGTGCCTTTGGTTTCGAAAACACTTCCGCGAAAGCGCCCGTTAGGAAGGACCGTGAGGACACCCGCCAAAGCCGCGTTTCTATCGTGAAGCGGCGACGTCGGCACATACATGAATCGATCTGACGTCAGGATTCCTGGATAAAGCGACCTCAGCTTGTCCAACTCATTCTCAAGTTTATCGATCGGAACGGCCTTTAGACCTGAAGCCATTCCGCGGCCGATCGGCTGCAAGGCGCGGACAATGAGTTTCAAGTTGTTGCGCGCACAGAATTTCGTGAGCGGCAGAAGGTCTTCGAGATTCTCCTGTGACAGGGTTAAGCTAACTTCACAGGGAATCTGCGCTCTACGCAACGCGCGGATCGCGGAGATAGCATCGTTCCACGCATCCTTCAGACCACGGCGCAAATTGTGTTTCAATGACCTTGCGCTATCCAAGCTGATTTGCACGACAGACAAGGCCGACCATGTGTCGGGGTCTTGCTTAATCGCATCTGGAATTCTGAACCCATTGCTTAGTACGCTTGTTTGGAGTCCTAACCGCTGCGCCTCCTTTAAGAACTGCGAAATGTCTCGCTTCATCAAAGGTTCGCCACCAGTGAAGTGCACGCTTTGGAGGCCAAAGCCACAAAATGCCTCAGCCACCTGGCGCCACGTTTGAAGATTCAGGACGCTATGGGGCGACTTCGGACCGGACTCATTGAAACAGTATACGCATCGTTGATTGCATTGAGACGTGAGCTCCAGGTTAAGATGCAAAATCTCGCTCATACCATTTTCTCCTGAGGGCTCGATTTCAGGTTCCAAAAAGCCGTTGGCAAACTTGATCAACCTTTTGCGCGACGCTAGCGAAGCGCACGAGAAAGCCGATAATGCTAACAACGACGAATAGTTGAAAGACTACGAGACCACCAAGTTTAAGGACACGTTCGACGCCCTTGTTCTCTCGTATGACCGTTAGGTAACGATGCCACAATGAACCGATATACTGAAGCGGGAACGTAATAATATGTCGCAGCCAGCCGCCGGTGCGGTTGGCGATATCCCGAGGATTATCCGAGTACCAGCTGCCTTCTCCCCCCAAAAGCTGTGACAGGAGCATGTAATAGTGACGCCTGCCATCTGCGTGCGGATGATCGCCATCGGACAGCGCAAAAAAGGAAACATCTCGAATATCTTCTGCGCCGCCCTGACGGGACGCAGCAAACGAACTGCTAATGCAATACGTCTGAGCCGCATCGTCAGCCACGAACGCAACACTCAGCTTCTTAAAATGATGAGGAATGACTTTTGCGATCAAATCGGTCGATGAGTAGTAGAGCTTGCCGCTTGCATTACATGCCGTTTCGAATTGGATGACGCGTTCGCGCACATCGCTACGATTTTTGAGCCCGGCATCCAAACGCCGTATAGGTCGCCCGCTCTTGATGGCGTCGCAGATATTTGCATAGCGCCGTGCCTGACGGGGATTTGAGAAAATTGCGACTCGGATTTTCTTCCGAGATATCTGATCTCGGAAAAATCGATCTTGAGGCGTAAGAGGCCAACCACCTCGTTGGGGGACGTTTAGCGGTGAACCGTAAAGCGTCCATATTAGGATGTGCGTAGCAGGCTCTGACGTAACTTTGGAAATCTGCCTATAAGTCTCAAAGTTGCATGCTGTTGTGAGACCGGACTGGTCGGCAATTCTTTGCCACCAGACGTTTTTCATCGCATCGATCAGCATGCTGCCCCCCAGCAGAACTGAAACCTGACTTGGCGAAAATCACTCGAAATCTTTATGCATTGCAAGGTTATATTTGGTCTAGAAAGACAAATACTATCAAAATTGCACCCACCATCAAGGCGGGTGCAAAATGCTGCTGCTAATGCGCGGCTCGAATCTGAGCGGCTCCGCAGGAGCGGTTCAGATGCGCGATCTCGAAGCTGTCGTGCAGATTGATGCCGGAGCTGATCAGCAGAGCGACGGTGACTAACGCTAGTACACCGTTGGTGGACAGTCGGGCAAAAAACATTATGGCCTCCTGAGTGTGGGGAGCGCCTGATCATTCCGGCGCTCCGATCCACTCACAAAGCAATTACACAGTACACGGACTGTATAATATGGCAAGTATCAACGCGACGCAGCTATAGGCAAGGCCTTACCACTCGTCAGAAGCCTTGGTCGGATCAAAAGCGGCCTGATGGCTCTCATCTGAATCCGATTCCTCAAGTTGGCTTTGGGAGGGCTTGTTGGCCATCTTATTGGTAAGTTCGGGCATGCAAAGCATCAGTCGATTTTGCTGTCTAAGTAACTCGTACGCAGCAGTCGTCATGGTGGGATGGGCCTCAAGAATTCCCAGCCGCACCTGCACCGAAACCGCATTTGGAGTCGCACCGCGAAAGTACGCGGCGAAGTGGAGCCGCGGCTGGGCGAGGATGAAATCGGCAGTGGTGCGCATATCGGGGGCGAGCGCACGGGCGTCGCTCGTCGAGACGCCGGCGGCCAACTTGATGGAAGTATTAGCGGCGAGCGAGGCGCGAAGCGATGAGGTCGCCTGGTCGAGGAACTGGTGCGCGAAGACGCAGCCGCACTTGTACTTGCGCGCTTCGGTGAGGAAGTCGTCGATGTTGCTGTCGAAGTACGCGGCGGCTTCGTCAACGATGAGGAAGGTGGGCTTGCGGCGGTGCTCGGATACGGCAGCGCGTTCGAGGACCGCTTGGAGCACGAGCGAGATCATGATGCGGCCGAAGTGCCCGCTCGCGCCCTTGAGGAAGTCCTTGGCGGTGTCCACGAGGATGATGCCGCCCTTGTTGAGCGTCTCGAAGATATCGAGCTTGGTCTCGGGCGCGGTGAAGAGCCGTGCGAGGGTCGGATTTTCAAGGATGGCATTGAGGCGGTATCTGATCTGCTCCTTGGTCTGCTGGAAGGTCTTTGATTTGAAGTCCCGCTCGAAGAACTGCCGCTGGATGGGCGGCAGCTTCGCTATGGCCTTCTCATAGGGGGCGGCGTCGTCCATGAGGGAGAGCATGTCGAGGATGGTGGCGGTACGGCCGAGGGTCTCGGGCAAGGCGAGCATGAGCCGCGCGACGAACCGGAAGAACACGCCCTGCTTGGCGGTGAGGTCCGCCCCGAGGAGGCCCGCGAACAGATAATCGAACGTTTGGATGACGCCCGCCACGACCTGCTCCTTGGCGGCTTCGTCATACTCGGCAAGCCGCGCCTGGTTCACGTCGAAGATGTTGATGGCGGGCGGATGCTCTATGTCCTTGGGAGTGATGAGGACGAAGCGATCCGCAAGGGGGCCGGTATCGGGATCGAAGAGGTCGAG
Source organism: Rhizomicrobium sp. (assembly GCA_037200045.1). Taxonomy (NCBI): domain Bacteria; kingdom Pseudomonadati; phylum Pseudomonadota; class Alphaproteobacteria; order Micropepsales; family Micropepsaceae; genus Rhizomicrobium; species Rhizomicrobium sp. Next base: position 2,298,873 of record JBBCHM010000001.1, on the reverse strand, counting down.
GCGCGAGAGCTTGCTGATGAGGTCGCCCTGGCTGTCCACGATCACGAGGGACGGCGGATCGTCCGAATGGAGGTCGTTGAGGATGAGGTTCTGGAGAAGGGTCGTCTTGCCCGCGCCCGAGCCGCCGAGGACGTGCATATGGCTGAAGCGGTCCTCCATTTCGAAGCGGAGCGGGACGGGCGCGAGAAAGAGGTCCAGGAAGGGCGTCCCGCCAAAATACGCCCGCGCCGTCTCCTCGGGCGAGAGGTCGGCGTCGTGCGCGGTGATGAACCGCTTGTTCGGCTTCTGCGGATCGACAATGCCCGAGGCTTCGCAGGTATTCAGATAGATGCGCTGGGAAATCTCCGCGAACAGCCCGACGCTCTGATACTGGTCGTCCCCGAGCTCGTTGATGACCTTCTGCATATAGAGCTTCGGCTCCCGGAGCGTCGTGATGAGCGGGACCGAGAAGGGGGACGCGAGGGCGGCGCGGGGAAGCTCCTCGGCAAGCATCTGCAGGCCGATCCCGAGGAAATACACGACGCGGACAACGAGCTCCTGCTCGTGGGCGTGGAAATACTCCTTAGCTCGGAGGAAGCGCCGGAAGTCCGTGGCCTCTTTGAGGGTGAGGTGGCGGAAGTCCGGCGCGGGCAGCTCGAATATCGGGGTTTCGAGCTTGAGGATGGCATCGAGGGCGCGGTCGAAGGCGGGCAGGACCGAGGCGGACGCCAGATGCTCGTACTTGCGCCGCACGAGGCCGGCGATGAGCTCGCGGCCGTCCTCGCCCGTGAATACCGAATCGGCGTGCATCTTCGAGACGCGGGCATACAAGGCCGCGATGTCCGCCGTGTCCCGCGCCCGCTCGTCCGTGAAGCGGCGCAGGAACGGGGTGAAGACGGACGGGGTGAAGTCGTCCATCAGAGGATGCGGTACAGGACGTAGAGGACGAGGATGCCGGCGGCGACGGACAGGACGCGGACCTTGGCGGGGCCGAGCACCCACCCGCGCTCGGCGCACCAGCCGATCGCGCGCTCCTCGAAGCGGGTCCAGGCAGCGCCGATGCCGAGGGGGTCGGACACGTCAGAGCTGTCGTAGGCGTCGGCCTGCGCCTTGGCAGGAGGCGGGAGCGCGAGGATCGGGGCGGCATTAAGGGCCACGCTCACGCGCTCCTCTCCCTTCTCGTACTCTATGACGACCTCCGCCCCGTTGAAGGTGGACGCCACCTCGAAATACCGCGTCACGTTCTTGCACGCGCTCCGCAGCTCGTCCTCGGCTTCAAGGAGCTCTTCGAGGTCCTTGCACTCGATATGGTGCCCGCGTCCGAGGCTCGCCACGGTGATGTTCAGTTGGAGCTTGGCGAGCGCGAGCGAGCCGAAACCGCGCGCGATACCGCTCACCTCGGTCCAGCCGCCTGCGCCCCTGGTGGTCTCGACGCGCGCGCGGGCATTGTCCGCGTGCTTCCTGGCGGCGCGGCTCGCGTACACGAGCTGGCCGCCGAGGCGGTATCGCTGGACATCGGCGGCTTCCTGGGCGGAGTAATCCGCCCGCACGTCGAGGCAGAAGAAGACGGTACTGCTCGCAAGGCCGCCCACGCGCTGCGAGCGCTGTATCTTGAGCTGCATGATGTTCCCCCCAAGTGAACGGTATTCGGGCGATGAGCACGGCCGCATCCCCCTCTTTGAGGGGGAGAAGAGGGGGCGAAGGCCCTGAAGTCTGGAATGAGGTGGGCTCAGAGGATGGCACAAGAGACTGTCCGCACAGTGATATTCCGCCACCAGCAAAGATGCGGAGGGGGATGCGGTATCGCCCTTTGTATCCCCAGGCGTATCGCCTCGCGCATCGCTCAAAATAAAGGGCGGAGCGTCGCCGCTCCGCCCTGTGCCGGCGAAAGCCGAGGCTAGCTGTTCATGCGGGCCGCTCGTACCGCGCCGCGAGCTGCGCCAGGATGTCCTCGAACAGCCCGGCGGGGATGCGGGACCGCTCCCGGGCGTTCTTCATCCCTTGCGTGCCCATGCGCCGCTCGCCCCTTCTCGCTGCCTCATGGCAGGGGGCGCCGGCGGCGCATATGGGCCTCGGCCGCCACCAGTGCGCGTTCGTCCAGATGTCGGTCGGCTTCTGGACGGTCGCGCCGTACTGGCAGTACGAGACGGTCTGCCGCCGGTAGCCCCGCATGAACGGCATGTGGCGGAGCATCCCGCGCGGGTTCTCGATGAACCACCAGTCCGGGTTCACCGCGCGGATGAGCGCGAGCGTCTTCCGGACGACCTTCTGCGCCTCGATGACGCGCGGATGCTTCGGCGTCCGGTCCCGGTTCCAGTTGAACCGCAGCGCGGCCACGCTGAACGCCTGGCACGGCGGCGACGCCCACAGGATCACCGGATGCCGCGGCAGGAACGACGCCCGCACCTTCTTGATATCCGCGATAAGGTCCGGCGAGAACGAGGGCTCGATATCGAGGGTGAACGTCGCGTGCCCGTGATTCTTCGCGACGTTGCTGAACGATTTCGTGCCGCAGAACAATTCGATGGTTTGCATGCTGTCCTCCTTGGTTGAGGACAGGCGAGCTATAGGTCCGCGAGGGGGCTGTATCCGTCCGGCATGAGGAGCGATGTGCGGTCGCGCGTTCGTCCGCACCGCGATGAGCAACCATCACAAATTGTTTCGAGCGCGATGAAATCCGATTGCGCGTCGCGTCTCATGGGACATCGCATCAGCTCATAGGCGAACATGCTTTCACGTTTTGCGCGGTGTCGCGCGAGGCTATCAAGGCGCGATGCAGCACCGCCGCTCACGCATGAAGCGCACCCGCACCGGCAAGCGCATCGAGCTCACCGAGCGGGACATCGCGATCTTCCGGCTCCTCAGCCAGTACCGCTATCTCCGCTCGACGTACATTCATGCATTCGTCGGCGGCGCGTCCGAGACGCGGTTCAAGGAACGTCTCGGCGACCTCTTCCACGAGGGATACCTGGACCGGCCGCCCCAGCAGTGGGAGTTCGCCGACGCGCGGCATGTGCCGGCCGTCCATGAGCTTGGCGAGCGCGGACGGCGCGCACTCAACGAATGCGCCGGATGCGAGGACGACGCCCGTACATACCTTGCGAACCACGCGCACCGACAGTTCCAGCACGGTCTTATGATCTGCGAGTGCCTCGCCTCCATCGAGCTTGCCACGCGAAACCGTACCGGCCCGCGGTTCATCCCGTGGGGCGAGATACTCGCGAAGGCTCCGGCTGAGATGCAGGCGGCGGCCGTGCCGTTCAAGCTCACGATGCCCGGCGGCGCGATGATCCCGGACGCGATCTTCGGCCTCGAATATCAGGTGGACGGACGGAAGACATATCGCTTCTTCGCGCTCGAAGCTGATCGCGGGACGATGCCGGTCTCCCGCGCGGGCACAGGCCAGACTTCCTATCTCGCCAAGCTCGCCCTCTACCGCCAAGCCATCGAAGGCGGGCATCCCAAGCGGTACTGGAACGTCCCGAACCTGCTCGTCCTCACCATCACGACGGACCCTGCCCGCCTCGCGGACATCCTCGCCAAGCTCGACGGCGAGCATCCCCTGTTTCTGTTCAAGGCGGCGTCGCAGCGCGGCCTTGCCGTACCGATGGCGGGATTGCTTGCCGAGCCTTGGGGGCGCGCGGGCCTTCCGCCCTTCCGCATCGACGCCTGAGACGCCACATGCGAGGAAGGCAAATCACCCTTCCTCGCACGCTCCCTCTACGTGGAGGGCGTGGTTCTATCGCGTTCTGCCACGCGTGACGCGATCCAATCCTCTATCTCCTGCTCCAGCCACCCGACCCGTCCTTGGCCGAGCCGTATCCGCTTAGGGAACGACCCCGCCGCCTCAAGGCGGGCGATATGAGCCGGGGAATACAGAACCTTCTCTCGCACTTGCTTCTTCGATAAGAGCCTCATCGCGGGTCTCCCGTTAGGGAGGCTCGCGAGCCTCAAGGTTGAGCCTTCAGGCGAGCGCTAGTTTGGCCCAACCTAACCGAAGGTGGCAATGACTGAGGGTTACGCGCACGACGACCCGCGCCGACGGCTAAGACTGCGGCGCCCGGTCAAGTGTCGGCAGCTTCGAGCAATTTTGGGTGTTCTAATCCTTCATAGGGAGGGTTTCTTTGATGACCTGGACACGCCTCACGCGCCCCGATTTGAGCGTTCGAATCGTTCGCCGGAAACTGGCAAAGCGCGACGAACCGTACTGGTCCCTTCTCTGCTATGGGCGTCACCTCGGATATCTCCGCCGCAGCAAACGGACGACGTACTGGGTCGCCCGAGCGCGGAGCCGCGACGGCAAATACCGACAACTGCGCCTGGGCCGCACCGACGATCAACGAATAGCGGACGGGGAAATATATCTCTCATATGAGCAGGCTGCGCGGAAGGCGGCGGACTGGTTCCGCGCCTGTGACGAGACGTTCGGTCTGAGCGACGCGCTTCCAATCGGTATCAAGGAAGAGCTCGACTATGTCCCGGTCGGCAGCACGTACACCGTGGGCCATGCGCTCAACGAATATCTCGAATGGAAGCGCATCGCCGCCGCCAAGAGTTACTTCCAGACGCTCGTGGGCTGATCAACTTTCACCTGCTGCCGCGGCTGGGCACGCTGGCCGCCGACGAGTTCAACGGCGAACGCCTGCGGGCCTTCGCGCTCGATGTGTTGGAAACGCCGCCCAAGCGCGGCAACCAGGAGCTTCAGCCTCGGCGCTCCATCGCGGACGAAGATGCGCTGCGCAAGCGCAAGGGCACCGTCAACACGCTCATAGGTAGACTGCGCGTCGCGCTCCGGATGGCTTGGGAGAACGGCAAGATCGACAACGACCGGAGTTGGCGTGTCTTGCGGCGCCTTCCCAATGTCGTATGCCCGCGCATTCTGCACCTGAACCGGGCCGAATGCCGCGCCCTGCTGAAGGAATGCCGCAGCGACTTGCAGCAGCTCGTCCTCGCCGCGCTCTATACCGGCTGCCGGGCTACGGAATTGTTGCGGATACAAGCCTGCCATGTCGGCCGCGACGGTTATGGCGTGTACATCACCCCCGTGAAGCGGTACCGGCCGCGTTTTGTGTTCCTGCCGGACGAGGGCATGGCGTTCTTCCTCGCGCTCGCCAAGGATAGGCGGCCCGACGACTTCCTGCTCGTACGGAGCGACGGCTCACCCTGGTACTCGCTCCACCGCCACATGTTCAAAGCCGCCGTGCGTGCAGCCGATCTGCCCGGAGCATTCACCTTTCATGGCCTGCGCCACACCTACGCCAGCCAGCTCATACAGGCCGGGACACCTCTGCCCGTCGTGGCCGAGCAATTGGGCCACAGCAACACCGATACGGTGAGCCGCACCTATGGCCACCTCTCGCCGCAGATACGGGAATCCGAAGTGCGACAAAGATTTACTACGGTCAGCCACACGTTCGGCAAGCTGGCCGCCCAGAAGCGGCGTGCCATGGCGCGCTGGCGAGGCAGCTTGCACGGATCGGACTGGCGCACCTACGCTACCATCACGGACCTGCGGAGCCGCAAAGCCACGACATGACGTGGGAAAGGCCCGGCCACGACGAGCTTCCCTACCGACCGGTACGGGCCACACGGCGGCGGCAGAACCCGACCGGCCGTGACGATCATGGTGGGCGATGCCTTGAGCCAACTCGAAAGCGACCGATCCGAAGGGCCGGGCGGTGGCGATCATCCGCAATTCTTCCGTCCGACGGCGATGATTGGACGACGGCATGGCGAGATCGCACGATCCGGCGCAGGCTGCGGCAATCCGGCGGAAGCCGCTGGGCAGCCGTTATGATCACGCCCGCCGAAACGCTGCGGCGCGCAGACTACGGCGCTTCGTGCTTTTTCCTTACCCCTCGTCCAGATCAGACGCGTCTGTCTCGCTTTTGGCCATCTCGTCGACCAGATTGACCAAGCTCCGTCGTATGCGCGGGTCGTGAATCCGGGCAAAAGCGCGCATCAGCTTGATGCTCAACCGCGATGTGCGCTCATCCAATACTGCCGAATCGTCGCGCTCGAACGCGGCGTCCTGTGGAAGGTCTAAATCGGCAAAGAAATATTCCGCCGATGTCTTGAGGACGAACGCCAGCCGATATAAGCGGCTGGCGACCAGCCGATTGCTGCCGTTCTCGTACTTCTGCAATTGCTGGAACGTTATCCCAAGCTCCTTCGCGACCGCCTCCTGCGAAAGGTTCAAGATGACGCGGCGCAACTTGATGCGGCGCCCTATCGCCTCGTCGATAGCGCGATCCGCCCGGTCTTTGAGTTTCGGCATCGGCACAGCGCCCACGCATCATTAACGCAATCACTTTAAGCAACGATCACATGTGGAACAATTGTCAGACATGGTCTTCCGGGTTCGCGCGCGATCTCGATGCGTCGGAGGAACTGCCACCCGTCAGTGGAGAGTGTCCCCGCCGGGACGGGTCTTTTGAAGGTCATTGATCGCCAAGACCACACGCTTCCATACGTGGAAGCCGTCAACGTCTCCTCCATCGAGGAGCGCGTCCGCCCGCAGCGCCGCCGTCGTGGCAGCGTCCTCTTGGAATTGACGGATCATTTCGGCGGCAGTGCGCCAAATATCGATGTCTTCCACCAGACGGTCTATTTCATGCCTGCGACGCAAAGGGAACGTGGGGCTCGCGTATGGCGTCGCTCGGTATGAATTGCGCGTAGCCCGGGCCGCGAAGATAGGCCGATTCGTGCACGCGCGATCCACTCGGGATCGTTCGACGCCGAAAGAGGTTCATCCGACGCCCCATTTTCCCGGTCTTAAAATCGTAGTGCGGCTTCGGGACGAATTCCGCAAGGCGCCACCAACCGACAAGGGCGTCATGGACTTTCTGCTCCACGTTGGCCTTCACATACGGCGAACCCGATACCTCACCGAGAGCCCATAGTACCTTTTGCGTATCGACAAGCAGTCCGGCGTCGCGCGCCTCGATAAGCATCCATTCGAGCGCGAACTGCGACAGGCCGCATTCCTCGATCGGGTATCCGCCGCCGACATCGCTGTGATTTCCGGCAAACCAGACCTGCTTTACATCCTGCGGACCGCTCGGTCCCGCTGCCGCCGGCCGCCAGAGGTTATCGCGGAAGAACGCGCGCCGTTCGTCGATGGATACCGCGTGGCGGCCGACCGCGATCTCAGGGCTGTTGGCGGTGTACGGGAGCTTCATGGGGTCGTTGAACCAGCCGACCGAACTCACCGTATCCCAGACGCCCACGAAGTGGACCGGACATGGCCGCGAGAACGTCTCCCGAAAGCCTTTCGCCAGGCCCAGCGGACCCTCGCGGTTCGTTTGCGTCTTGCCGAGCTCGACGATCATCCGCACGGCATAGGGCACGAGCGGCTCGTTGCCTTTGCGCAGCAAGCCATAGAGATAGAGGACCGCCGAAAGGCACCGCGCCGTGTACGCGCCACGGCTGAACCCGAAAAGATAGACGTGATCGCCGTCCTCGTAAGTCTGCATCAGGAAGCAGTAGGCGTCGCGGATGTCGTTCTCGATGCCGCGTCCGAACGCGAGCCCGGCCATGCGCGTCCAATCGTTATCGAATTTTGTGAGTGCGCCGGGCGGCCCCATTGTTCCAAGCCCGGGGTGATAGAAGGTCACTTGGCGCGCCGGATCGTTGACGAGCGTCGCGTACAGCCGGACGACATTCGTCTGGGCATAGTTGTATTCGTTCGATGTCCCGTCGCAGCAGACGACGATGTTCTTGCCCATGGCTCAGTTCTTCGGCTTCGGCGGATGGGTCGGCGCGGTACTGCCGGCGATCAGGCTCGCGACGCTGGCAGACAGCGTCTCGTCGTCAATGACGTAGAAGAGCCCGCCGCGCCCGTTCTGGCTGCTCTTGCACTTTGCCGGGTCGCTGACCGTGCCCTGCTGGTTCATGTCGCCGAAGATCGCATAGTGCGCGTCGCCAGAGGTCGATACGCCGATCTTGGCGTGATTGTGGTCGCCGCTCGCGCCGCCCGTGAGGATGAATTTCGTGCCGTCCCAGGAGCCGCTGGTGGCAATTGCCACCGCGCCGGGCTTCGGAAGCGTGCTGCTCCAGCAGACGATGCGCGTGGATGCCGTCGTCGAATAGATTTGCGGATTGGCCCACCAGGTCGCCGTGCGCAGGGCCACGCTGCCGAGCTCCGCCGATACGAGCTGCCAGGGCGGGACGTTCATGTTCGACGGCTTGGAGATCAGCACGACGCCGGAGGACAGCGTCGCTTTGATGACCGTCGTGGCCTTCGATTTCTTGCCGAGCGTCGCGACGAGCGCCGTGATGTCCGACGGCCCGCCGCTGTTGACGATCTGCGCCTCGCTCACGTGGGTCACGACGCTCGCGTTGGCGAGCGCCTGGAGCACCTTGACCACGTCGTCATGCGTGAGCTTGAGGGCGAAGAAATGCTGGCTCACCAGCACGTTGTCGTCGGTCACGCAGCCGAGCGTATTGCCGTCATTCCGACGCGGATGCGCGGCGCTGCCGGCCGCCGGCCAGGATGGCGTCGTCACCTGTAGGACGAGGCCGTCGCCGTCGTCGTTCCAGGCAAGCATGCCCTTGGAATGGCCCCAGGGCGAGCCGCAGGACTTGGTGCATCCGGGGATCTCTGGATCGTCGTAGAACTGGTCGTTCCAGACGACATAGTGGTAGCTGCCGTTGTAGATCTCGTCGAAGGTCGCGCCGAGCGGGTCGTTCACGCTGTCGCCGGCGCAGCCTGTACCTTTCTGAAGCGTGTGGTCGGCACTGCTCGCGTAGACGAATTGCTGCCCGAAATGGGCGTAGTCCTGCACCGTCCCGCCGAAGAGGCAGACGCGCTCCGCATCGCCGCCGCATCCGGGGAAAGCGGCCGAGTTCAGCTTGAACATGAACAGCCAATCGACAGGCTCGCCGGCCTTGAGCAGCGGGCTCGGCGCCGTATCGGCCGCCATTGCCAAGGAAAGCGGCAGCAATAGAAGGAGCGCTGCTCCAACGGCAATGAGCCGAATGGAGAGTTTCGATTTTGCGAAAAGTGCTCGAAGCGACATGGAGTGTCCCTCGCGGGGCTCAGCCGTGCGACGAACGCCGCGCCGGAAATCCTCGATGCCCGCCCCGAGCGGCACCGTCCGGCTCACGCCTTGCAACCGTCAGGCGAGCATGGCCTGATTCGCCCCTCCATGGAACCGGTCGAGACCTGTTCGCATAGGGTGTCGTTGTGTGCCGCTCTGCGTCAGGGAGCGTTCCGCGTCAGGGCTTTATTCCCCATCTGCGCATAGGCGGCGGGCTGAATGGCGCCGAACGCTTTTGACAGCAAGGCGCGTATCTCGTCCAAGTCGGCCTCCGTGATGGCGACATTCTCGTCCCGCTTGCGCTGCGCGAGATCGAACAGCCGCGAATCCACGACGAGAAGATGCGCGAAACAAATGAGCTCGGACATGGCTTGCCGCTACGCGGGGTTGGTCGCCGGCCGGGCGGCCGACAGATCGAGGATGCCGGGGCGGTCCCACGCCCCTTCTGGGCGGATGATGACGTAGGGGTCCGTCTGCAACGAAATCGGGTTCTCGTGGGCGTCGAAATCCGCCTCGATCTCGACATAGGCATGATCGGCGAACACGAGGCGCGTCTCGCGCTCGCGGGGCCGGAAGCCGAACTTCGCGTAGAACGGGACGAGCCGGGTCTGAGCGTGCCCGTAGAGCTTGGTGTACCCCTTGCGGCGACAGATATCGATGGCCCGGTTCACGATCTCGTATTTGATCTTCGTGCGCCGGAAGCGCGCGAGCACGGCGAGGCGTTCGAGCTTCGCAAAGGACGAGAAATAGCGGATGCGAAGCACGGCGACCGGCTCGTTGTCGACGAACCCCAGAAGGTGCGACGCAGAGAAGTCGTTGCCGTCGAATTCCTCGCGATACGGGCTGAACTGCTCCGCGCCGAACACCGCGCCCCGCACGTAGGCTTCCATGTGCAGATGCTCGGTGTTCGAGGCGACGATCACGTCGTGCCGGGGCTCCGGCCCGCCGGCCTGCGCCTCGCCGTCGTTCGCGCGTCGCGCCGGCAGCATGACGAGCGCGTTGCGGTCGCCCGCCCGCGCGTCGACGGGCACGAACCCGCGCCGCCGCGCCGCCTGAATCCCTTTCTCGGTCATGCTGACGGTGAAGAACGGCACGTCGGCATAAGATGCGAGCGCCAGCGTGACAAGCGGCTGTGTAACGCGCGCGAGCCCATGCGCGATTGCCGTCCACACGTACATCGCGGCCGGCCGCGTGCCTGCCTCGGCGATGAGTTCGAGCGGCGGATCGCGGCGCACCAGCGTGTCGGCGTGCAAGGCGTCCAGTCCCGCGTCCGTGAGCGGCAGGAAGCCGTAGCAGCCGACAATCTCCACCGGCGCGGCGGGCTCGCTGCGGCGTTCGATTACCCACAGCGCGTCGGGATTGCGGGCTTGGACATCGCGCATCGCGCGCTCCGGTCCCACGAGGGGGGATATCTCCGAAACATTGAGCTGGTGCAAGAGCGGCATATCCGCCGGAAGCGCCGGCCGGAGCCAGGCCTTCCCGCCCTTGGGATGGTCCACGGCAAAAGCTTCGCCGTGGCGCCCATGCGTGGCCGCAGGGAACGCGTTGTTTTTCATAGAAAACTCCGATGCGAGGGGCTTTGCCCGGGCACAATCTCTAGTTGCTGGCCCTCACGTTGCCATCGGATTACAGCGGTTCGGAAGCCGGGAACCGGGAAATGGCCTATTCCAAAAGTGATGATCCTCCGGGAGAGCGTTGGGGCGATCTGCCGTACTTCATCGCGGTCGCCCGCGAGGGCTCGATCAAGCGAGCGGCGGCCGCGCTCGGCGTCACCCAGTCGGCGGTCAGCAAGCGGATCGACAGCTTGGAGAAATGGCTCGGCGGGCGCGCCTTTGATCGGTCCGCACGGGGAACCGCCATCACCTACCAGGGCGAGCGCATGCTGCATCATGTGCTCGCCGCGCAAAAATCCATCGGCCTCGCGCGACAGGATGCCAGGGAAGCGGAAACGCGGGTCGAGGGCGATTGCCGGATTCTCGCGTCGGACGGAATTGCCAATTTCTGGATGGCGCAGTTCCTACCGCGCTTCTTCGACCGCTATCCCCACATCGAACTGAAGATCATCCTCGACCATGACCTGGCCGCGTCGCGCCAGGACGTGTTCGATCTGCGCGTGCACTACTATGACCCACAGAGCGCCGGCCACATCACGCGGACGCTCGCATCCGTCCATTTCATGCTGTTCGCGTCACGTGGCTATCTGAAGGCGTACGGAACGCCGCAGACGCGGGACGAACTCGCATCTCATCGCGCGCTTGATCTTTCGATCTACCTGACGCGGGCCGCGACCTGGGCATCCTGGTTCGGCGAGGACATTGTCAAGCGCGTCTCGCTGTTCACGAACCAGAGCGCTTTTCTTTCAAGCTGCGTTCGAGAAGGCGCAGGGATCGGCCTCATGCCGACCTATATGGTCCTGCGGGACCCGGAATTCGTCGCCTTGCCGCTCGACATGAACCTGCCAAGCAAGCTCTACATCTCCTACAGCCGAGAGGACCTCCTCAAGCCAGCGGTGAAGTCCACGCTCCAATTCATCCGCGAATCGATGTTCAACGTGCAGAAGATGCCCTGGTTTGGCGAAGAGTTTACGGCGCCGAACCCGCATTGGGCGGTCATTCATCAATCATGGATGGAACAGCTCTAGTTCCAATCGAGAAAAGTGCCGCCGCCGACGATATCGGATACACGAGCTCCGCCGATCCATATGAGAATTGGCGCGCGATAACCGAAATGGGTATCTCTGGAAACTTCGAATAGAGCTACAGTGCTATCCGTCATCGCTATCTGAGAGGTCGCGCGTGCGCGCCTACCTTCGATACCTCGCTATCATCTTGGCGATTGTTGCGCAAAGCACGCCCGCGCTCGCTCTTTCGGACGCTGAAATCAAGCAGGCGATTATTCGCGAATCGATTGCCGCCTATCCCGGCCCCTGCGCCTGTCCCTACAATGTCATGCGAAACGGCAGGCAGTGCGGCGGGCGCAGCGCCTATAGCCGTCCCGGCGACTATGCGCCCTTGTGCTACGACCGCGACGTAGCGCCCGAAATGCTCCGGCAATATCGCATGAGCCACGGTCCATAGTTGCTCTGAAATAAGGCAGATAGCTCTCGCTGTTCCGCACTCGTTGCAGGCAAAGCACGGCTTGGCAAACGCCGTGGATGGCGGCGGCGTGCTGCTGCTACGCCGAACCGTGCGCGAGCCGGTCGAGCCGGCGCTGGATGGCCGCTGGCTTCACCACGTGAAGGTCGCCGAAGCGAAAGCATTTGGTCGGCTCGATGGTGCGAGAAGCACGCTGGCGCGCGAGTGCGGGGCCGCCGCGCGGGACCAATCGACTCAGCCCCCAATCGGCCCTTGAGACAATACGGAGACAAAGGCATCCTGCACTTGGCTTAAGTGCTGGTGCCGCCTGCGTGACTCGAACACGCGACCCCATCATTACGAATGATGTGCTCTACCGGCTGAGCTAAGGCGGCTTTCCGTGGCGCGCCCGAAGGCTGCCCGAAGAGGCGCGGAAAATACGCATGTCGCCCCAAGACTGCAACAAAGGATTTCCCCTTGGGAAGCCTCGATTTTTGCCGTTGCCGGACGCCCAAGCGGGGGCCATTCTGCCCGCCAACCACAATAAGAAGCGCCCATGCTGACCAAAGCCGACGATTATCCGGTGCACCAGCGGCCGGAACCCATCGCCACAGCCGGCACCGACCGCAATTTCTACGACCGCTATTTCTTCAACGGCTATTCGGCGGACGGCAGCGTGTTCTTCGCCGCCGCGCTGGGCGTCTATCCGCATCTGAACGTGATGGACGCGGCGCTGTCGGTGATCGATGGCGGGGTGCAGCACAATCTGCGCGCCTCCAAGCTGCTCGCCATGGAGCGGATGGACACCACCGTCGGGCCCATCGCCGTGCAGGTGATCGAGCCGTTGAAGACGCTGCGCCTTGTCGTCGGCAAGAACGATCACGGCATCGCGGCCGACATCACCTTTCACGCCCGCGCCTTGCCGGTGGAGGAGCCGCGCTTCACCTATCGCATGGGGCCGCTCACCTTCATGGACTATACGCGGCTGACGCAGAACGGGAGCTATGAAGGCTGGATCGAGATCGGGGGCAAGCGCATCGAGCTCAGCCGCGAGAGGATCGTCGGCACCCGCGACCGCTCCTGGGGCGTGCGGCCGGTTGGCCTCGCCAATCCACAAGGCGCCGCCCCGCCGCGCCTGCCGCAATTCTATTGGCTGTGGTCGCCGCTGAACTTTCCCGACCGCTTCATGCTCTATCACAACAATGCCGACGCCGCCGGCAAGCCGTGGAACACCGCGTCCGTGATCGGGCCGGCCGGCGACGGCGAGGCCGAGCACATGGCGGCCTGCTGGTCGACCATCGACTACAAGCCGGGCACGCGGCATGCCAAGCACGCGACGATCCAGACGCGCGACGCGCGCGGCGGCGAATGGCGGGCGGAGATGACGCCGAAGTTCAATTTCTACATGTCAGGCATCGGCTACGGCCATCCCGAATGGGGCCATGGCCGCTATCACGGCGAATTGGCGGTCGGCTACGATTCCTTCAAGACCGCCGAGGTCAACGAAAACGAGCCGCAGTTCCAGCACATCCAGGCCTTCGTCGAGGCCAGGCTGACCGGCCCGAACGTCGACACCAGCGGCACCGGCGTTCTGGAGCAACTCGTCGTCGGCGCCTTCGCGCCACACGGGCTGACCGGCATCTTCGATCCGGCGCCATGAACGATCTTTCCGACAAGCTGCAAGCCTATCTGCGCGCCAAGCTTGGCGAGCCGGACTTGACCGTGACGGGGCTGGCGCGGATTCCCGGCGGCGCGTCACGCGAGACCTATCGCTTCCGCGCCAAGAGCGGCGGGGCCGAGCGCGGGCTGATCCTGCGCCGCGATCCGCCCGCCAGCCTGATCGAGACCGAGCGCACGACGGAATACCAGGCCTATGAAGCGTTCCACGCCCTGGGCCTGCCGGTGCCGGCGCCGGTGGCGCTGGAGCTCGATCCGGCGCCGCTGGAGCGGCCTTTCTTCATCATGGAGGAGATCGAAAACTGCCTGACCGGCTCGATCGTGAGTCCCGATCCCTATGGCGTGCATCGCGACAAGATCGGCCGGCAATTCTACGGCGTGCTCGGCCGCATCGCCGCGGTCGATCCGCGCGACATGGGCCTGTCCAACTTCGACGGCGAGACCGACATCCACGACGTCGCGATGCACGAGGTGGCGCGCTGGGAAAAGGTGATCGACGAGGACGAGATCGAGCCGCAGCCCATCGTGCGCGCCGCGATCCGCTGGCTGAAGCGCAACCCGCCGCCGCCGGCGCAGAAGATCGCGGTGGTGCATGGCGATTATCGCACCGGCAATTTCCTCTATGACGAAAGCGGCACGATCCGCGCGATCCTGGATTGGGAGATGGCGCATCTGGGCGATCCGTTGGAAGATCTCGGCTGGGCGATCGATCCGCTCTGGGCCGGCGGCAATCCGGGTTTTCCGGGCGGCATGATCGCGCGCGACGCGGCCATCGCGGCCTGGGAGAAGGCGAGCGGGCTGACGGCGGAGCCCCAGGCGTTGCGCTGGTGGGAGATTTTCGCCGGCCTGAAGGGCGCGGCGATCTGGATTTCGGCGGCGCGCGAATACGCGCAGGGGCGCAACATCGATCCGATCAACGCCTTTTCGGGATGGTATTGCCTGGCCTTCCACAACATGATCTTGGCCGAGCGGCTGGGAGAAGGCGCATGAACCCCGAAGTCGGCACCATCCTCGACCTGTCGATGCGCAAGATCGCCGGCGGCGTCAACGAACATGGCGCGGCCTTCGCGCAGGGCACCGTCAGCCTGCTCTCGACCGTCCTGACGATGGCGGCCAAGGAATACGATCGCGGCGCCGATATCCGCTTCGCGGAGAACCGCGACCTGCGGGCGCTGTTCGGCGAGATCGCCGGCGCGGTGGGCGATGCCGGATTGAAGGCCAGGCTCCAAGCGGCGGCGGCGTCACGCGACGCGGATCTGCGCATCTCCACGCTGAACGAGAACAATTACGCGCTGCGCCGCCTCCTGACCGAGGCGATGATCTTCGTCGAACTGCATGGCCTGCGCGATGCGGAGAAGCGGATCTGGGCCGTGCTGAAGGCGGCCGCGACGCGTCGGCTTGTCCAGCTTGGTGCCTGAAGGGTCTTTGCGATCGCCGACCGCGCTTCGGCTTTCCGCCGCCTATGCCGCGACGGGATTGAGCGGCGGCGTCTATATCCCGTTCTTCGGCGCCTGGCTCGCCTATAAAGGATTGAGCGCGGCCGAGATCGGCACGCTTTTGTCGGCCGGCATGCTGCTGCGGGTGATCGTGCCGCCCTTGACCGGGATGATCGCGGACGCGCGCGACGACCGGCGCGGCGTGATGATCTGGCTGTTCGGGCTGCAATTCGCCGGCTACCTCGCGCTCAACTGGGCGGTCGGGCCGCTGGAGATTTTCGTCGTCGCGGTGACCGCGAACGTCGCCAGCAACGCCGCAACGCCCTTGCAGGAAAGCGTCAGCATGCGGCTGGCCGAGCGCTTCGGCTTCGATTACGGCCGCGTGCGGATGTGGAATTCCATGGTCTACGCCGCGAGCAATGTCGTGTCGGGCCTCGCCATCGCGCGCTTCGGCATGATCGTGCTGGCGCCATGGCTGGCGGTGTCGCTGGCGCTGGCCTTCGTTTCGATCTGCTTCCTGCCGGCGCCGCCGCGCGATCATCCGCACGGCGCGCTGCATGTGCGGCTGCGCGCGACCTTCGCGGAGGCGCGCGAGCTGATGGCGTCGGCGCCGTTCCTGCTGTTCCTGTGCGCCGCGAGTCTCGATCAGGGGAGCCACGCTTTCTATTACGGCTATGGCGGACTGCATTGGCTCAGGCTGGGCTATAGCGGGGCGCTGATCGGCGCGATCTGGCCGCTCGGCGTGGTGGCGGAGGCGATGCTGTTTTCGGTGTCGCTGCGGCTGTTCCGCGGTATCGGTGCGACGCGGCTTCTGCTGCTGGGCGGGGTGGGATGCGTGGTGCGCTGGACGATCCTCGCCTTCGATCCGCCCTTCGCGCTGGTCGTGATTGCGCAGATCCTGCACGGCGCGACTTTCGCGCTGGCGCATCTGGGGGCGATGTATTTCATCCTGAAAGCGGTGCCGCCGCGCCTGTCGGCGACGGCGCAGAGTCTCTACGCGGTCGGATCGAACGGCGTCGCGATGGGGCTGGCGACCTATGCATCGGGGCTGCTTTATCCGGCGTATGGCGGGCGGACGTATTTTCTGATGGCGGCGATGGGCGCGGGCGCGGTGCTGTTCGCCTGGGGCCTGGGCCGCGCCTGGGATGGCGGACGGATCACGCAGCGGAGCGATGAGGCGATGGAGGCGATCTAAACCACCTCTGTCATGGCCCGCGACTACAGGTCACCCAGGTCACACCGGCACGACGTTGAAATTCACGCCTCGCAGAAATCTTCGATACCGGCGCTGGCGTCAACTGGGTGGCCCGCATTCGCGGGCCATGACACCTCTTATTTTCATGACACCTGTTGTTTTTATCATCCGCGCGGATGCGCTTTCTCGTAGACCGCCATCAGCTTCTTCGTGTCGATCTCCGTATAAGTCTGCGTCGTCGAGAGCGAGGCGTGGCCGAGGAGCTCCTGCACGGCGCGGAGGTCTCCGCCATTGGCCAACAGATGCGTCGCGAAGGAATGGCGCATCGCATGCGGCGTGGCGCGTTCCGACAGACCGAGCGCGCCGCGCAGGCGTTCCATCAGGAGCTGTGCCTCGCGCGGGCTCATCGGCTTGCCGCGGCGGGAAAGGAACAGCGGCGCATCCTTCGCGCCGGTGAAGGGAATCGCGTCGGCATAGGCGGCGATGGCCGCGCGCACGGACTCGAGCATCGGCACGACGCGCTCCTTGCGGCCCTTGCCGAAGATGGTCAGCGACGGCGCCAGGGGCACGTCGCCGCGCCTCAGGCTCAAGGCTTCGGAGATGCGCAGGCCCGCGCCGTAGAGCAGCGTCAACAGCGCGGCGTCGCGGCGCGCGATCCATGCGATGTCGTTCTCGCCGGCGACTTCGATCGCGCGGGCGGCGTCGCGTTCGCTCAAAGGCCGCGGCAGGCCCTTGCGGATGCGCGGGGTGCGGATGCTGCGGGCGGCGGCGCTCTCCAAAATGTTCTCGCGCGCCAGATAGCGGAAGAAGCTGCGCAAAGCGGCCATCGCGCGCTGCACACCCTTGCTGCCGAGGCCCTCGGCGCGGCGCACGGTGATGAAGGCGCGGATGTCGGCCGGGGCAAGCTTCGCCAGCGCGCGCTCGCTCACGCCGCCGCCGAGATGGCCGTGCAGGAAATCCAGGAACCGCGCCATGTCGTCGCCATAGGCGCGCAGCGTGTGCACGCTCGCCCGACGCTCATGCGCCAGGCTGGCGAGCCAGGCCGTCTTCAGATCTTCGGCAGATCGAGCCATGCCCTTATGGCCCGTTCGAGCGCGCGCGCCGCGAAGCGCAGATCGGTGGCGATGGCCTCGTCCTCGAACGCGCCCTGCGCCAGGGCGCCGATGACGAGCAGCGCCGCCGGCGCGTCGCGGCCGATCTTGACGCGGAACACCGCGAGGCTGCGGAAGTCGCCGCCGCCCGCGCCGAGAAGAAGCTCGCCGCCGCCGGAGAGGATGGCGCCGGTGCCGTCGCGGCCCAGCACCGCCTCGGTCGTGCCGGGCGGGATGAGATGCACGCCTTCGGTGCGGATCCTGGCCGTGCCGGGCTCGCCTTCGACGCAGATCGCGGCGCGGTCGGCGCCGAAGGACGGCGCGGCGGCGATCACCACCGCGATGGCTTCGGCGAAGCTCCTCGCATCGATCAGGTCGAGCACGAAACGGCGCACGCCCTCGCCCATGCGCACCGAGGATTTCTGCAGGCCGAGCAGGCCGTCGCGTTCGGCGCGCAGCGTCGCGTTCTCCGCCGCCAGCCGGTCGATCACGAAACGCTGGAAATCCCGCGCCTCGCCGATATCGTCGCGCTCGGGCAGGAGCAACGCCAGCAACTCGCCATCGGCCGCGAGCTTGCCGCGGTTCATCTTGACATAGGCCTTGATCGCGTCCGCCGCCGCCTGCCCCGGTGGTGCGGTTTTCGCCTGTTCGCTCATTCGTCCCGGATTCTGACGCCGGCCTTCTTCGCATCCGCGATGAAGGTCGCCAGCCCCTTGTCGGTCAGCGGATGGTTGAGGAGGGATTTGAACACGTCAACCGGGAGCGTCGCGACGTCGGCGCCGCTGAGCGCGCTCTCGCGCACATGCGGCACGCCGCGGATCGAGGCGGCGAGGATCTGGGTCTCGTAGCCGTAATTGTCGAAGATGGTGCGGATCTCGCGGATCAGCTCCATGCCGTCCTGGCCGGCGTCGTCGAGACGGCCGATGAAGGGCGAGATGAAGGTGGCGCCGGCCTTCGCCGCCATCATCGCCTGCACCGGCGAGAAGCACAGCGTGACATTGACCATCAGCCCTTCGGAGCGCAGCGCGCGGCAGGCGGCCAGCCCGTCCCAGGTCAGCGGCACCTTGATGGTGATGTTGCTGGCGATCTTGGCGAAGATCTTCGCCTCGGCGATCATGTCCTTGGTGTCGACCGCGAGCACTTCGGCGCTCACCGGGCCGGGCACCGAATCGCAAATCTCCTTCAGCGATTCCTTGTAGTCGAGGCCGGTCTTGGCGGCGAGCGAGGGATTGGTCGTCACCCCGTCCACCAGGCCGGTTTGCGCCCACTTCGCGATCTCTTTGGGGTCCGCGCTGTCGATGAAGAGCTTCATGGCACCATTTTACGGTTGACCCGGCAGAATCACCAACTCAAGTGTACCGCATGAAACTAGCGGCGTTTAGACCTGCCGGGGATTTGTTGCTGCAGCCTGCGCCGCGGGCCGGAGTGTTGCTGCCTTTGCCGCTGTCCGGCGCCTACGATTACAAACTTCCCAGAGGTACAAACGTGCTGCGCGGCCTTCTGGTTTCGGCTCCGCTGGGCCCGCGCGCGCAGATGGGCGTGGTTTGGGGCGCGGCGGAAGGAAGCGTCGGCGACAACCGCCTGAAAGAGGCCCTGCCGTTCGAGGGGTATCCGGCGATTCCGGGCAGGCTGTGCGATTTCGTCGACTGGGTGGCGCAATACACCCTGTCGCCGCCGGGCATGATCCTCGCCATGGTGCTGCGCAGCGGACGCGCCTTCGAGCCGCAGGCGATGCGCACCGCCTTCGTGCGGGGCGGCGACACACCCAAGCGGCTGACGCCGGCCCGGGCCCGCGTGCTGGAATTGGCGGAAGACGGGCTGGCGCGCAGCGTGCCGACCCTGGCGGAAGAGGCCGGCGTGTCGCCGGCGGTGGTGCGCGGGCTGATCGAGGCGGGGGCGCTGGCGCCGACGCAGCTTCCCGAGTTCCCGCCTTTTCCCGCGCCGGATCCCGCCTTTATGGCCGTCGAACTGAACGGGCCCCAGGCCGAGGCGGCCGAGGGCTTGCGCGGCGAAGTCGCGGCGCATCGCTTCGCGGTCAGCCTGCTCGACGGCGTGACCGGCTCGGGCAAGACGGAGGTCTATTTCGAGGCGGTCGCCGAGGCGCTGCGGCGGGGCCGGCAGGTGCTGATCCTGCTGCCGGAGATCGCGCTGACGGTGCAGTTCCTGGAGCGCTTCGCCGAGCGCTTTGGCTGCCGCCCGGCGGAATGGCATTCCGATCTCTCCGCGAAGGAGCGCACGCGGGTCTATCGCGCGGTGATGAACGGCGAGGCGCGGGTGGTGGTCGGGGCGCGGTCGTCGCTGTTCCTGCCGTTCCGGGACCTCGGCCTCATCGTCGTCGATGAGGAGCATGAGCAAGCCTATAAGCAGGAAGACGGCGTCATCTATCACGCGCGCGACATGGCGGTGGTGCGGGCGCGCTTCGAGCAATGCCCCGTGGTGCTGGCAAGCGCGACGCCGTCGCTTGAAAGCTATGTCAACGCAACAAGCGGGCGCTATGCGCATCGCAGGCTCGGCGCGCGGCACGGCGCGGCGGTGATGCCGACCGTGAAGCTGATCGACCTGCGCCAGGAGAAGACCGAGGCCGGAAGCTGGCTGTCGCAGCCCCTGCGCGAGGCGGTGACGGCGGCGCTGGCGGCGGGCGAGCAGACCATGCTGTTCCTCAACCGGCGCGGCTATGCCCCGCTGACCTTGTGCAGCGCCTGCGGCCACAAGATGACCTGCCGCGACTGCTCGTCCTGGCTGGTGGAGCATCGCTACCGCAAGCGGCTGGCGTGCCATCAATGCGGCTATGAGATCGCGACGCCGCTGAAATGCCCCGAATGCGGCGCGGAGCACACGCTGATCGCCTGCGGCCCGGGCGTGGAGCGCGTGGCGGAGGAATTCGCCGCGCTGTTTCCGCAGGCGCGCGTCGCCATCGCGTCGTCGGACACGATGCACGGGCCGCGCGAGACCCAGGCGGCAATCCGCGCCATGGCCCGGCGCGAGATCGATGTGCTGATCGGCACCCAGATCGTCGCCAAGGGACATCATTTTCCGCAGCTCACGCTGGTGGGCGTGATCGATGCCGATCTCGGCGGCTCGGACGGCGATCTGCGGGCACGGGAGCGGACGTTCCAGCTGCTGCACCAAGTGTCGGGGCGCGCGGGGCGGGCGGAGAAGCCGGGACTGGTCCTGATCCAGACGCGCAATCCGAAGGACGCGGTGATGGCGGCGCTGGCGAGCGGCGACCGCGATGCGTTCTACGAGCAGGAGCGGCTCTATCGCGAACGCGCCGGCGCGCCGCCCTTCGGACGGCTGGCGGCGATCATCCTGTCGGGACATGACGGCGTCGCGGTGACGGATGCGGGGCGGGCCCTGGCGAAGGCCGCGCCGGCCGCGCGGGGCGTGAAAGTGTGGGGGCCGACGCCGGCGTTCTATCATTTGCTGCGCGGCCAGACGCGCGAGCGGCTTTTGGTGCAGGCCGAGCGCACTGTCGATGTGCAGGCCTATTTGCGGGCGTGGCTCGCGGCGGTGAAGGTCTCGAACAAGGTGCGGGTCACCGTCGATGTCGATCCGGTGAGTTTTTTCTGAGTCGATTGCCGACCACGCAACGATTGTCATCCGCCGCGAATGCGGCGGACCCAGGTAAAACCTGTCGCGTAAGGCGTCACCTGGGTGGCCCGCATTCGCGGGCCATGACACCGATTTGGTTGAGAAGACAAAAACTGGCGGAGGGTGAAGGAATCGAACCCTTAACCTTGCGGTTACCCCGGTGTTCGGGACCGGTTGCCGGCCATTCGGCGGCACCCTCCGTCTGGCGGAAGGGGCTGGGATCGAACCAACGCGGGATTTGCGAACCCCGGCTACGGCTTAGCAAGCCGACACATTGCCTCTCTGTCACCCTTCCTTGTCAAGACGAGCAACTCGATGAGTGCAATGGAAGCCGCGTGTTCATGCGCAAACAATGAACGCGCCTGTGTTGAAGGTCAAATCACGGCAGCCATGCGAAATTGCGACGGCTACTGAAACTCCCGCACATCCGCCAGGTGGCCGGCGATCGCGGCCGCCGCCGCCATCGCGGGGCTCATCAGGTGGGTGCGGCCGCCGCGGCCCTGGCGGCCTTCGAAGTTGCGGTTCGATGTGGACGCGCAGCGCTCGCCGGGCTCGAGCTTGTCGGCGTTCATCGCCAGGCACATCGAACAGCCGGGCTCGCGCCATTCGAAACCGGCTTCGAGAAAGATCTCGTCGAGGCCCTCTTCCTCCGCCTGCGCCTTCACCAGGCCGGAGCCGGGGACGACCATCGCGCCGACATGCGGGGCGATCTTCTTGCCCTTCAGGATCGCGGCGGCGGCGCGCAGATCCTCGATGCGTCCGTTGGTGCAGGAGCCGATGAAGACGCGGTCGACCTTCACATCCTTCAGCGCCACGCCCGGGATCAATCCCATGTAATCGAGCGCGCGCTCGATGCTGGCGCGGTGCGCCTCGTCACGGATCGCGGCGGGATCGGGGACATGGCCGGTCACCGGCAGCGCCTGTTCGGGCGAGGTGCCCCAGGTCACCATCGGCACGATCTCGGACGCATCGAGCGTCACTTCCGCGTCGAACACCGCGTCGGGATCGGAGATCAGCGTCTTCCAGTACATCACGGCGTGCTCGAAGGCGGCGGCCTTGGGCGCGCGCGGCTTGCCGGCGACGTATTTGAACGTGGTCTCGTCGGGTGCGATGAGGCCGGCGCGGGCGCCGCCCTCGATCGTCATGTTGCACAGGGTCATGCGGCCTTCCATCGACAGGCCGCGGATCGCGTCGCCGGCATATTCGATGACATAGCCGGTGCCGCCGGCGGTGCCGATCCGGGCGATGATCGCGAGCGCGATGTCCTTCGCCGTGACGCCGAGCGGCAGCGCGCCGTTGACCGTGATGCGCATGTTCTTCGATTTGCCGATCAGGAGCGTCTGCGTCGCCAGCACATGCTCGACATCCGAGGTGCCGATGCCGAAGGCGAGCGAGCCGAACGCGCCATGCGTCGAGGTGTGGCTGTCGCCGCACACGATGGTCATGCCGGGCAGCGTGAAACCCTGCTCCGGCCCCACGATATGCACGATGCCCTGGCGGATGTCGGGCAGCGGCAGATATTCGACGCCGAATTCCTTGGCGTTGGATTCGAGCGTCGCGACCTGGAGGCGCGATTCCGGATCGGTATTGCCCATCGAGCGGCCGATGGTGGGGACATTGTGATCGGGCACCGCCAGCGTCGCCTCGGGCCGGCGCACCTTGCGATGGGCGAGGCGCAGGCCTTCGAAGGCCTGCGGGCTCGTCACCTCATGCACGAGATGGCGGTCGATATAGAGCGTGGCGGATTCGCCCGGCGGCTGCTGCACCAGATGGGCATCCCAGATCTTGTCGTACAATGTCTTCGGCATGGGGTCACAAGGTGGGAGTTTTGGGTCAGAATGTTGCGCTGCCGTATCAGCCGGCGCAAGGATGCGCAAGCGGACTCTTCCCGCCGCTATTTATGGCTGAAATACAGCACCGTCATGATGATGACGATGGCGATGAACTGCGCCAGCACGCGCAGCCGCATCAGCCGGTTCGACCAGGTGGCCGAGACCGCGCCGCCCTTCCAGAGCGTGTAGAGCCCGGCCAGCAACACGCCGAACACCACGGCGATGGCGATACCGACGGCGATCTTTCCGTTCATGAGACCTATATCCGCCCCGCGCCGGGCCGGTGCAAGACCCGCCGCGTCTCAGCCGCACCAGCCGTCGCGGCGGCCGCCGGCATAGGCGCGGGCGAGGCGGGCGCGGATCATCGCGTGCGCGATGTCGCCGCCGCCATCGGCCACCACCGCGTCGACCCGGCCGCCGAACTTGTCGTAGCGCACGGCGCTGAGCTTCACGTCGCCGCCTTCGATGCGGCGGGCGAGATAGTCCCGCGCGGCCTCGGCGCCCTTGCGCTCGGCGTCGCAGCGCGCCCGCAGCTCCGGCGCGTCGATGCCCGCGATGCGGACGCGGATGGAGATCTGCTGGTCCAGCCAGATGTCGGCGGACGCCTCGAAGGTGTCGCCGTCGATCACCCGGACCACGTAGGCGTTCACCGGGCCTGGGAAATACCTATCGGAATCATAGGCTTGTGCGAAGTTCGGCAATATAATTGTTTTCGAGATCAGCGCGAGAGCCACCCCAATCCGCTTCCAATCCACCGCCGCAACCCGCTATCAACTCAAGGTTGCATATAGAACAAATATGCAACCATTTCAAGCGAGGGCGTCGATCTTCGCGTCGGTGAAATTGCCCGGGACGATGGTGACGGGGATCGATTGGACGCCGCCGGCGAACAGCGCCACCAGCGGGCCGGGGCCGTCCTTCGCGGTGCTCGAGGCCAGCACGAGGATGGAGATGTCCTTGTCGGATTTGACGAGTTCCAGCAGCGCCTCGGTCGGACGGCCCTCGCCGAGTACCAGTTCGGGGATGATGCCGGCCAGTTCGTTGACGGTCTTGGCGGCGCCGTAGATCAGGCCTTCGGCTTCCTGGCGCGCCTCGTCCTTCATGATCTCCTCGACACCGCGCCATTGCTGGAAGTCGGCGGGCTGGGCGACGCAGAGCAGCGTGACGCGGCCGCCGGTGTGCTGGGCGCGGCGCGCCGCGAAGCGCACGGCGATCCGGCATTCCGGCGTCTTGTCCACGACGACGAGGAATTTGCGCTTGCGGTCGGGCTCGCTCATGGCGGCGGATGCTGACACCAGGACGGGCGCGGCTTCAAGGGTGGCGCTGCCTATGGGCGCGGCCGCTTCGACAGATAGGCCGCCTGCATCTCCACGATCGCCGCGACGAAGGAGGATCGCGACGGCCGGCTTGCGAACAGGCCGGCCTGGGGCTCGAGCCAGGTCACTTCCACCGCGCCATACAAGGCGGCGAGCGAAAAGCGCAGTGCGGCTTCGCCGCCGGCGATCTCGGGCCCGAAGCGCGCCAAGGCGGCCTTCAGCAGCGTGGCGCGGCCCCGGCTCTGCTGCCGCGCGAACCGCGTGCGCCATGCGCGATCCGGCGTCGTCCGCGCGAAGGCGCGGATCGCGAGCAGGAGGCCGCGATGCTCGCACGCGACCCGAACGGCCGCCTCGCCGACGCGGCGCAGGAAGTCGGGCAGGTTCCGCGCGCTGGCGGCGAAGGCCGCGTATTCCGCCTCCCGCTTTCCGTCGCCCAGAGACGCGAAATCGAGGAACGCGGCCGCAACGAGGGCGTCCTTGTCGGGATAGCGGCGGTAGATCGTGCCCACCGCGACGCCGGCCCGTTCGGCGACGGCCGGCACGGTGCAGGCATCGAGGCCGCCCCGGTCGGCCAGCGCGAGAACCGCGGCGAGGAGGCGCTCTTCGGTGCGGAAGCTGCGCCGCTGGCGCTTCCGCTTCTGCGGGGAGGCCGGTGTCTTGACCAAGGCCGTCATTCTCCTGTTAATGTGAATCCACTTTCACATATGAGGTTGCCATGGGCCTGTCCAGTAGCCGTCAGCGAACGCGCCGCATCGTGGCGGTTCTCGGCCTTTATGCCCTGGCCTATCTCTTCGCCAGCTGGCTCGACCTGTTCACCACCGCGCTCGCCCTCGTCCGGCCGGAGGCCAGCGAGGGGAACATCTATGCGACGGGCGCGGCGGGCTATGTCTCCGCCAAGGCCTGGCTGATCACGGTCGCGGGCGGCATCGCGATCGAAGCGTGCCTGCTCTGGGCGATCCTGGCGGCCGGAACGGTGACGCAGCACTGGCTCGCCCATCCCATCCGCTCCTTCGCCCGCCCTTACGTCAATCCGTGGTCGCGACGGGTACGGGACCGTTCGCCGCTGCATATGGCGAGTTTCGTCATCGCTTTCGTGCCGCTGCGGGTGCTGGCCGCGCTGAACAATGTCGCCATCGCCGCCACCGGAACCGCGCCGCTCGGACGGCTCGTCGGCCTCGCCTCGCGGGCGACCACGCCGGCGATCGGATTCTGGCTGGTGCTGGGACCGCTATTCTATCTCCTGGCGATCCTGCTGGCGCCGCTCGCAGCGCGCCTCATCGTCTGGGTCCGCGGCGGCGAGGATGCCGCCAGGATGCCCCCGGACACGCGGTCTACGGTTTGATCGCCTTGAGCTTGTAGATCAACTCCAGCGCCTCTTTCGGCGTCAACGTGTCGGGCTCGATCGCGCGCAGCGCTTCCTGGAATCCGTCGGGCCTGGGCGCCGGCGCGGCCGCGGCGAAAAGCGGGAGGTCGTCGATGCGGGCCAGCGGCTTATGGCCTTCGCGGCCGTCTTCCAGCGCTTTCAAAACCTCCTCCGCACGCGACACCACCGCTTGCGGCAGACCGGCGAGCTTGGCGACGTGGATTCCATAAGACCGGTCCGCCGCGCCCGGCGCGACCTCGTGCAGGAAGACGATGCTGTCGTTCCATTCGCGCACCCGCATCGTCACGCAGGCGAGCGATGTCAGCCGCTCGGCCAGCGCCGTCATCTCGTGATAGTGCGTGGCGAACAGCGCGCGGCTTCGGTTCTTCTCGTGCAGGTGCTCGGCGGTCGCCCAGGCGATGGCGAGGCCGTCGAAGGTCGCGGTGCCGCGGCCGATCTCGTCCAAGATCACGAGGCTCTTCGGCGTCGCCTGGTTCAGGATCGCGGCGGTCTCCACCATCTCGACCATGAAGGTCGAGCGGCCGGCGGCGAGGTCGTCGCCCGCGCCGACCCTGGAGAACAACCGATCCACGATGCCGATATGCGCCGCGTCGGCGGGCACGAAAGCGCCGGCCTGGGCGAGAATCGCGATCAGCGCGTTCTGGCGCAGGAAGGTCGACTTGCCCGCCATGTTGGGGCCGGTGACCAGCCAGAGCCTTCCGATCCCCTCGGGCGACAGGTCGCAATCGTTCGGCACGAACGGATGGGCGTGGTCGTGCGCCAGCGCCGCTTCGACCACCGGATGGCGGCCGCGCACGATCTTGAACGCAAGGCCGTCGTCGATCTTCGGACGGACGTGCCGGCCGGCAACCGCGAGCTCGCCCAGCGCGCAGGCGACATCGACAACCGCGAGAGCGCCCGCGATGCGGTTGAGGGAAGGTGCGCAGGCGATGGCCTCTTCGCACATCCGGTCGAACAATTCGCGCTCCAGCGCGAGGGCCTGGTCGGCGGCTTGCGATATGCGCGTGGCAAGCGACGCCAGTTCGTCCGTCGTGAAGCGCACGGCGCTGCCGATGGTCTGGCGGTGGCGGAACAGGGTGCGGTTGTCGCCCGATTGCAGCTTGTCGGCATGCTGCGGCGTCACCTCGATGAAATAGCCGAGCACGCCATTGTGCTTGATGCGCAGTTGCGGCGTGCCGCTGTCGGTCCGGTAGCGCGCTTCGAGGCCGGCGATCACGCGGCGCGATTCGTCGCGCAGCTTGCGCACCTCGTCCAAGGGCGCATGCACGCCGGCCGCGACGAAGCCGCCGTCGCGCGCCAGGAAGGGCGGCTCGGCGATCAGGAGGGTCTCGACCTTGTCGGCCAGGCGCGAGGCGCCCGTCGTGCCTTCGATCAGATCGTGGCAGGCGTCGCGCAATTCGCCGGGCGCCGGCTTCAGGGGATCGTCCAGCTTCAGGCGGGTGCGCAGATGGCGGGCGCATTTGATGCCGTCGCGCAGATTGGCGAGATCGCGCGGCCCGCCGCGGCCGACCGAGATGCGCGCCAGCGCCCGGGCGATGTCGGGGGCGCGGCGCAGATCCTCGCGCAGGCTCCGGCGCAATTCGGAATCGCCCTCGAAGAAAGCGACGGCGTCGTGGCGCTGCGCGATGGCCTTCACGTCGGTCAGCGGAGCGGCGAGCCGCGCCGCCAATTCGCGCGCGCCGGCGGCGGTGACCGTGCGGTCGATGGCGGAGAGCAGGCTGCCCTTGCGCTCGCCGGCGAGCGTCTGTGTCAGTTCGAGATTGCGCCGCGTCGCGGCGTCGATCCCCATGAAGGCGCGCGGCGCCACGCGGGCGAGCGTGCGCAGCGCCGGCAGGTTGCCCTTCTGCGTCAGGTCGAGATAGGCGATCAGCGCGCCGGCGGCGGACAGCTCGGCGCGCGAGAAGGCGCCGAAGCCGTCCAGGCTCTGCACCTTGTAATGCGCCTTCAGCGCGCGCTCGCCGGCGCCGGAATCGAATTTGATCGACGGCAGCGGCGACAAAGCCGGGCCGAGCGCCTTGAGGATCGGCGCCAGCGCCGCGTCGGCGAGCAGCGCATCCGGCACGAGCAGTTCGCTCGGATGCACGCGGGCGAGTTCCATCGCGATCTCGTCCGGCTGGACCGGCGCGACCCAGAAAGTTCCGGCGGAAATGTCGGCGGCCGCGATGGCGAAGGCGCTGCCGGCGCGGCCGAGCGCCGCCAGCATGTTGGCGGCGCGCGCTTCCAGGAGCGAATCCTCGGTCAGGGTTCCCGGGGTCACAAGACGCACGACCTCGCGCTTCACGACGGATTTGCCGCCGCGCTTCTTGACTTCGGCCGGGTCCTCCATCTGCTCGCACACCGCAACCCGGAAACCCTTGCGGATCAGCTTCTCCAGATAGCTTTCCGCAGCGTGAACCGGCACGCCGCACATCGCGATGTCCTCGCCCTGGTGCCTGCCGCGCTTGGTGAGCGCGATGTCCAGCGCCTCGGCCGCCTTCACCGCGTCGTCGAAGAACAGCTCGTAGAAATCGCCCATGCGGTAGAACAGGAGATAGCCGGCATGCGCCGTTTTGGTCGCCAGATACTGCGCCATCATCGGAGTCGCCCCCTCGGGCGACGCCTTACTTTCTTGCGGAGTCTCCGGCGCGTGTTCGTTCATGTCGCGGACTTTATCATGTCGCAGCGGCGGCTGCGGTTGCCGCATTGATATCGGGTGGGCCAAAAGGGGATATTCTGTGGATCACTCCAAACGGTAGCAGCATGCCCAACATCAAGAAGCCCTCCTTCACACGGGAAGAGGCTCTGGCCTTTCACTCCCAAGGCAAGCCGGGAAAAATCGAGATTACGCCGACCAAGCCGATGGCGACGCAGCGCGACCTTTCGCTTGCCTATTCGCCCGGCGTCGCGGTGCCGGTGCTGGCGATCGCGGAGAACCCCGACCTCGCCTATGAGTATACCTCGAAGGGCAATCTGGTCGCGGTGATTTCCAACGGCACCGCGATCCTCGGGCTGGGCGACCTGGGCGCCCTGGCGTCCAAGCCGGTGATGGAGGGCAAGGCGGTCCTGTTCAAGCGCTTCGCCGACGTGGATTCCATCGACCTGGAAGTCGACACCTCCGACGTCGAGCAGTTCATCGGCGCGGTGCGCTATCTCGGCCCGTCCTTCGGCGGCATCAATTTGGAGGACATCAAGGCGCCGGACTGCTTCGTGATCGAGGAGCGGCTGCGCGAGATGATGGACATCCCGGTCTTCCACGACGACCAGCACGGCACCGCGATCATTTCCACCGCCGGCATCATCAACGCGATGCACCTGACGGGGCGCAAGTTCGAGGACACCAAGGTCGTGGTGAACGGCGCCGGCGCGGCGGGCATCGCCTGCCTCGAATTGCTCAAGTCGATGGGACTGCCGTCGGCCAATGCGATCCTGTGCGATTCCAAGGGCGTGGTCTGGCGCGGCCGCACCGCCGGCATGAACCAGTGGAAATCCGCCCATGCGGTGGACACCGATGCGCGCACGCTGGAGGACGCGGTGAAAGGCTCGGACGTGTTCCTCGGCCTCTCGGTCAAGGGCGCGATGACGCAGGAGATGGTGATGTCGATGCGCAAGGCGCCGATCATCTTCGCCATGGCCAATCCCGATCCGGAGATCACGCCGGAAGAGGTGAAGGCGGTGCGCTCCGACGCCATCGTCGCCACGGGGCGCAGCGACTATCCCAACCAGGTGAACAACGTGTTGGGCTTTCCCTACATATTTCGCGGAGCACTCGACGTGCGGGCGCGGACCATCAACGAGGCGATGAAGATCGCCGCCGCCGAGGCGCTGGCCGAGCTGGCGCGCGAGGACGTGCCGGACGAGGTCGCCGCGGCTTATCGAGGCGCCAGACCCGAATACGGGCCGGAATACATCATCCCGGTGCCGTTCGATCCGCGGCTGATCAGCCGCGTGTCGCGCGCGGTGGCGGAGGCGGCGATCAAGTCCGGCGTGGCGCGGCGCGAGATCAAGGATCTCGACGCCTATTCGTTCCAGCTTTCGGCGCGGCTCGATCCCTCCGCCGCCCTGTTCCAGCGCATCACGGCGAGCGTGCGGGCCAATCCCAAGCGCGTGGTGTTCGCGGAAGGCGAGGAGGAATCGGTGATCCGCGCCGCCGCCGCGTTCCAGAATTCCGGCCTCGGCAAGGCGATCCTGGTGGGGCGCGAGGAGATCGTCAAAAACGGCATCCGCCACGCCGGGCTGGACGAGAATGCCCTCGAAATTCGCGTGCCGCATTCGGCGCAGGAGGCCCAGCCCTATATCGAATTCCTGTTCAAGCGGCTGCAGCGGCGCGGCGTGCTCTATCGCGACGCGGTGCGCATGGTGACCAACGACCGCAACGTCTATGCGAGCGCGATGCTGGCGCAGGACGATGCCGACGCGATGGTGACGGGCGTGACGCGCAACTATGCCGCGGCGCTGAACGATGTGCGCCTGGTGCTCGACCCGCCCAAGGGCGAGCGGCCGATCGGCGTGATGCTGATCTTCGCGCGCGGCAGGCTGGTGTTCGTCGCCGATACTTCGGTGCACGAGATGCCGACCTCGCAGGAGCTGGCCGACATCGCGGTGCAGGCGGCGGGCGTGGCGCGGCGCTTCGGCTTCACGCCGCGCGTGGCGCTCTTGGCATCGTCCACCTTCGGCTTTCCGCGCAGCGAGCGGTCGGAGCGCGTCGTCGAGGCGGTGCACATTCTGGACGAGCGGCATGTCGATTTCGAATATGACGGCGAGATCGCGGTGGACGTGGCGCTGGATCGCGAAAAGATGCTGCTCTATCCGTTCTGCCGGCTGACCGACACGGCGAACGTGCTGATCATGCCCGCGATCCATTCGGCGGCGATCTCGACGCGGCTTTTGTCGCAGCTCGGCGGCGTGACGATGATGGGGCCGTTGCTGATCGGGCTGGAGAAATCGGTGCAGATCGCTCCGCTCGGCGCCAAGATGAGCGAGATCTACAACGCCGCGCTGATCGCGGCGCTGTAGCGGTTTATCCGGGCCGCAGGAACGGCCGCAGCACCATGCCCAGCATCACCAGGCTGACGAAGGCGCGGTAGAAAGCCAGCGTCAGCGCCATCGGAAAATAGTTCGGATTGGGCTCGATCTGCGAGAGCTGGCAGCCGAACGCGGCGGGGATGTCGAGCGTCGCGGCGTTGAACGTGTCGTTCAGCCAGAGCTGCGCCAATTGCTGGGCGCGGTCGCGTTCGGGCGAATAGCTCGCGGGATCGAAAGTCTTCAGGCGCAGCGCGCCCATCATCGTTCCTGTGCAGTGCGGCGTGACATGGCGCAGGCCGTAGCGGCCGAATTCGTCATAGGCGCTGGCCGGATCGGCGATCCAGTTGGGATTGCCGCGCTGGAACGGCACCGTCTCGCGCTCCAGGAAGGTGCCGAAGGCGACCAGCGCGAATGGCATCGCCAGGATGCCGAGCACGCCGACGACATAGAGGTGCCAGTAGAAATCGGGATTGCGGAAGGCGTGCACGATGGGGATCGCGATCAGCAGCGCCAGGAGCGGCCCCCAGATCCAGGTCGCGGAGTCGCGCACCACGATGAAGATGTCGAGGAACAGCAGGTCGGCGTCGCCCAGGACGTCCGCCGGATCGAAGGTGGCGACGAAGCCGTGCGGCAGCCACCAAAGGCTTGCCAGCCAGCTTCCGACCAGCGCCATGGCCAGCGCGAAAGGCGCAAGCAGCCAGGGATCGAAGCTGAAGCCCTCGCCCCGGCTGAGGCGGCGAAAGCCGGCGGCGATCTCGCGCAGACCGCGCCAGATCGCGAGCAGCCAGAGCACCGCCAGACTGAGCGCGCAAAGCTTCAGCAGGATGAATTCGGTCGCCATGGCCCCCTCGCGGAACCATAGCACAGCGGCGGCGTGACCGAATTGGGGCGATGACGCGACGCGGGAAATCCGGCATGGTTGGCCGCCCTCCAGCGAGCCTTGCCATGACCGTGCCCGCCTTTATCGAACGCATCTGGGAAGACGACATCCTGCCGGTGCTGACCGATTACATCCGCATCCCCAACAAGTCGCCGCATTTCGATCCGGAGTGGGAGGCGCACGGCCATATGGAGCGCGCGGTGGCGATGTTCGAGGCCTGGGCGCGCAAGAAGCTGGCGGGTATCGCGGGCGCCACGCTGGAAGTCGTGCGCCTGAAGGGCCGCACGCCGCTGATCTTCATGGAAATCCCGGGCGAGGCCAAGGGTACGGTGCTGCTCTACGGCCATCTCGACAAGCAGCCGGAGATGAAGGGCTGGGCGGAGGGCACCGGGCCGTGGACGCCGGTCCTGAAGGACGACAGGCTGTTCGGGCGCGGCGGCGCCGATGACGGCTATGCGATGTTCGCCTCGCTGGCGGCGATCCTGAAGCTGCGCGAGGAGAAGACCGATCACGCGCGCTGCGTGATCTGCATCGAGGCGTGCGAGGAATCCGGCAGCTACGACCTGCCGTTCTATATCGATCATTTGAGCGCGCGGATCGGCACGCCCGATCTCGTGGTGTGCCTGGATTCCGGTTGCGGCAATTACGACCAGCTCTGGCTGACCACCAGCCTGCGCGGCATCGCAATGGGCAATCTGACCGTCCGTGTGCTGACCGAGGGCGTGCATTCGGGCGATGCCAGCGGCATCGTGCCGTCATCCTTCCGCATCGCGCGCACGCTTCTGAGCCGCATCGAGGACGAGGCGAGCGGGCAGATGAAGCTCGACGAGCTCTATGTGCAGGTGCCGCCGGACCGGCTGGAACAGGCGCGCGCCTCCGCCGCGATATTGGGCGACGAGGTCTATACCAAGCTGCCGCTGGCCGGCGGGACCAAGCCTGTGGCGTCCGACCTCACCGAGCTGATCCTGAACCGCACCTGGCGGCCGCAGCTCGCGGTGACGGCGATGGACGGCTATCCGCTGCCGGAGAACGGCGGCAATGTGCTGCTGCCTTACACCGTCGCCAAGCTGTCGATCCGCCTGCCGCCGACCTGCGACGCCGAGCGCGCAACCAAGGCGATCAAGGCCAGGCTGGAAGCCGACGCGCCCTATGGCGCCGAGGTCGAATTCGACGCCGAGGCCGGCCAGACGGGCTGGAACGCGCCGGCGCTGGCGCCGTGGCTGGCGGCGTCGCTGAAGAAGGCGAGCGCGGCGCATTTCGGCCAGCCGGTGGCGTTCATGGGCGAAGGCGGCTCGATCCCCTTCATGGCGATGCTGGGCGAGAAATATCCGGGGACGCAGTTCGTGGTGACGGGCGTGCTGGGCCCGAAGTCCAACGCGCACGGGCCGAACGAATTCTTGCATGTCCCGACGGCGAAGAAGGTGACGGCCTGCATCGCCGATGTGCTGGCGGATCACGCGAGGCGACGCCCATAGGGCCACGCGCCGTGCCGGACGAACAAAGACCGCCATGGCTTGTGCCGCGCATCACCGCGGCACCGAAGATTCGGCAACTCTACTGGTGCGACTTCTGGAAAGATGCCGTGTTGCCCGAGTTCTGGAAGACCCGGCCGGTCATCGTCGTGTCCTATAAGAACACGCTGCATGGCCCGTGCTTGGTCGTCCCGACAACGACGATCCCACAAGACGACAACAGATGGGCGCACCGGTTGTCCGTGACGTTCGAGGGCGTTCAGTCCTGGGCGGTATGCAACCAGCCCGCGACGGTCTCGCCCAGTCGTTTCAGTCAGTTCCGGGGCCGGATTCCGCTCGTTCCAGAGGCCGATTTCAACGCGATTCTGGCCATTTTAAACCAATGGCTCCCCAAGCCATTTCCGTAATTGAAAATTCAGGGCTGTAATACTATGTTTCTTGCATACGCGGCCCCGAAAGGGTGTCCGTTGCCCGCAAGGGAGACAATCGACCAAGGGGAGCCCTAGAAAGCTCCCCTTTGGTTTTTCCGGCGGGATCTCAAGCCGCAGCACCGCCAAATTCTACCCCGCCGACAGCACGATCACGCCGACCGCCGCGGCGAAGAAGGCGATGTGGGTCGCGAAGCTGATGCGGTCCAGGCGCATCACGCGGTCGTCCGGCACGTTCGATGTCTTCTGCCAGCTCGCCATGGCCACCACCTGCGCCAGGGTCGCGATCACCAGCAGATAGGCAACGGCATAAATCTTATCCATCAACACCAGCGTGCCGATTTCCGGCAAATCGTCGGAATAGGATTTCTGCAGGAAGACCAGCGTCAGCAGCGCCGTCGCGGTCAGCGCGGTGCGCACGTCCACCAGGTCCGGCTTGATCAGGAAGGCCAGCCAGTTGGCGAACATCACGATCAACAGCGGCAGGAACAGCTTCCACAGGAAGAAACTCGCACGGCGCTCGATCGCGATGGTGAAGCGCAGGCTGGGATGATGCGTGCCCTCCACCACGTCGGGGGCGCCGAAATGCGTCGCATAGTCCTGCACGCCCGCCTCCGCATGCCAGCCCAGCATGCGCCAGCCGGGGATCTGCAAATTCGCGCCGACGCCGGAATCCTTCAGGTCCGGGACGTAGACGATGCGGTGATGGGCGTTGATCTCGTCCTCGATCACGATGCCCAGCGCCTGCCGGTCGAACGGGAAATCGATCAGGCTGAAAGGCTGGAAGAAGCGGCCATGGATCTGCAGGAGCTGGTAGAATGAGCCGTCGGCGAGCTGGCGCGGGGCGGCGAACAACTTCTGCTGGACGAAATTCTGCCGCTCGCTGGCATTGGCGAATTCCAGGCCCTCGGTCGGATCGACCGGGCCTTTCCATTTGAGCCACACATAGGCGACGACGTCATAGGTGCTGGCGGCGATGTTGAGGTCGTCCACCACGGTCGGGTAGACGCCGACCGTCACCACCTCGGCCGGCTCCGGCTGGGCCAGCGCGGGCGCGGCCCACAGCAGGGCCAGCGCCGCCAAAGTCAAAAGCCGTCTCACCGCCGCCGCCATCGCGCTTTTCCCGCCCATTTGCCCAACCGCTTATGCCAAAAAGTCGAGAGGATTGAAGGGCTTTCCGCGGGGCCCTCTTTGCGGCCCGCGGGGCCGGGGCTGCGAATCAGACCCCGGCCGCCCTTGCCGTGCCGATATGCCGACCCTATATACCCCATGACGCGGTAGGGGCCATTTCCCGGCCTTTTGCCGTGGTTTTTTATGCTAGGGGACGGCCCGGAGGGCGCTTCTTTGGAAGGCCAGGAACCCGTCCGCCAAAGGTAAGGAAACAGACATGGCAAAAGTTATCGGCATCGACCTCGGCACCACCAATTCGTGCGTCGCGGTCATGGAGGGGTCAGCCCCCAAAGTCATCGAGAATGCGGAAGGCGCGCGCACCACGCCCTCCATCGTGGCCTTCGCCCAGGACAGCGAACGGCTCATCGGACAGCCCGCCAAGCGGCAGGGCGTCACCAATCCCGAATTCACCTTTTTCGCGATCAAGCGCCTGATCGGGCGCCGGTTCGACGATCCGATGACCCAGAAGGACATCGGCATGGTCCCGTACAAGATCGTGAAGGCCGACAATGGCGACGCCTGGGTCCAGGGCCGCGACGGCAAGAAATACTCCCCCTCGGAAGTCTCCGCCTTCATCCTGCAGAAGATGAAGGAAACCGCCGAGGCCCATCTGGGCGAAAAGGTCACCCAGGCGGTCATCACCGTCCCGGCCTATTTCAACGACGCCCAGCGCCAGGCGACCAAGGACGCCGGCAAGATCGCGGGGCTCGAAGTCCTGCGCATCATCAACGAGCCGACGGCCGCGGCGCTGGCCTATGGCCTCGACAAGAAGCAGTCCGGCACCATCGCGGTCTACGACCTGGGCGGCGGCACGTTCGACGTGTCGGTGCTGGAGATCGGCGACGGCGTGTTCGAGGTGAAGTCGACCAATGGCGACACCTTCCTGGGCGGCGAGGATTTCGACCAGCGGCTGGTCGGCTATCTGGCCGACGAGTTCAAGAAAGAGAACGGCATCGATCTGCGCGCCGACCGTCTGGCGCTCCAGCGCCTGAAGGACGCGGCCGAGAAGGCGAAGATCGAGCTGTCCTCCGCGCAGCAGACCGAGGTGAACCTGCCGTTCATCACGGCCGATGCCTCGGGCCCCAAGCATCTGACGATCAAGATCACCCGCGCCAAGCTGGAAGCCCTGGTCGACGATCTGATCCAGAAGACGGTCGGACCGGTGAAGGCCGCGCTGAAGGATGCCGGCGTCACCGCGAACCAGATCGACGAAGTCATCCTGGTCGGCGGCATGACCCGCATGCCCAAGGTCCAGGAGATCGTCAAGAACCTGTTCGGCAAGGAGCCGCACAAGGGCGTCAACCCGGATGAAGTGGTTGCCATCGGCGCCGCGATCCAGGGCGGCGTCTTGAAGGGCGAAGTGAAAGACGTCCTGCTGCTCGACGTGACCCCGCTCTCCCTCGGCATCGAGACGCTGGGCGGCGTGTTCACCCGCCTGATCGACCGCAACACCACGATCCCGACCAAGAAGTCGCAGATCTTCTCGACGGCGGAGGACAACCAGACCGCCGTCACGATCCGCGTCTTCCAGGGCGAGCGCGAGATGGCGGCCGACAACAAGATCCTCGGCCAGTTCGACCTGATGGGCATTCCGCCGGCGCCGCGCGGCGTGCCGCAGGTGGAAGTCACCTTCGACATCGACGCCAACGGCATCGTGTCGGTGACCGCCAAGGACAAGGCGACCAACAAGGAACAGCAGATCCGCATCCAGGCCTCGGGCGGCCTTTCGGAAGCCGACATCAAGAAGATGGTGCAGGAAGCCGAGAGCCATGCCGCGGACGACAAGAAGCGCCGCGCCACGGTGGAGGCCAAGAACCAGGCCGACGCGCTGGTCCATTCGACCGAGAAGGCGCTTTCCGAGCATGGCGACAAGGTCGGCGCGGAAGAACGCACCGCGATCGAGAACGCGATGGCCGCGCTGAAGGAAGCCTCCAAGGGCGACGATGTCGACGCCATCCAGGCCAAGACCCAGGCGCTGGCGACCGCTTCGATGAAGCTCGGCGAGGCGATGTACAAGGCGGGCCAGGCGAGCGCGGCGGCGGCGGATGCCGCGGCCGACGGCGCCGGCAACAAGCCGGACGACAATGTGGTGGACGCGGAGTTCTCCGAGGTCGACGACAAGAAGGACGGTTCGGCTTAATCGCCGGGCCCGGTAACAAAGAGCCCGGCGTGTCGAAGCGCCGGGCTTCTTTTTAACAAAGGGGCGAGTGCGCACAGACGGTCATGAGCAAGCGCTGCTATTACGAAGTCCTGGGCTGCCAGAAGGGCGCCGCCGTCACCGAGCTGAAGGCGAGCTATCGCAAGCTGGCGATGGAGCTGCACCCCGACCGCAATCCCGACGACGCGACCGCCGAGGTCAAGTTCAAGGAAATCAACGAAGCCTATGACGTCCTGAAGGACGATCAGAAGCGCGCCGCCTATGACCGCTTCGGCCATGCGGCGTTCGAGAACGGCATGGGCGGGCGCGGGCCCTCCGGCTTCGACTTCGCCTCTTCCTTCACCGACGTGTTCGACGATCTGTTCGGCGAGTTCATGGGCGGGCGGCGCGGCCGGCGGCAGAACCGCGGCGGCGATCTGCGCTATAACCTGGAAATCTCCCTCGAAGAATCCTTCAAGGGCCGGGGCGCCGAGATCAAGGTGCCGAGCGCGGTGGCCTGCGAGGCCTGCGGCGGCTCGGGCGCCGAGCCCGGCACCAAGGCCGAGCAGTGCCCGACCTGTTCCGGCATCGGCAAGGTGCGCGCCCAGCAGGGCTTCTTCACCATCGAGCGCACCTGCTCCACCTGCCGCGGCAATGGCCGCGTCATCAAGAGCCCGTGCAAGGGCTGCAAGGGCACCGGCCATATTCAGAAGGAGCGCACGCTCAGCGTCGACATCCCGCCCGGCGTCGAGGAAGGCACCCGCATCCGGCTTTCCGGCGAGGGCCAGGCCGGGCTGAACGGCGGGCCGGCCGGCGATCTCTACATCTTCGTCTCGGTGAAGGCGCATGAGATGTTCCAGCGCGAGGGCCACGACCTTTATTGCCGCACGCCGGTCAGCTTCGTGACCGCGGCGCTGGGCGGCACGCTCGACGTGCCGACGCTGGACGGCGGGCGCACGCGGGTGACGATCCCCGAAGGCACGCAGTCCGGCCGCCAGTTCCGCATGCGCGGCAAGGGCATGCCGGTGCTGCGCGGCGGCGGCATGCACGGCGATCTCTATGTCGAGGTCGCGGTCGAGACCCCGGCCAAGCTGACCAAGAAGCAGAAGGAGCTCCTGAAGGAGTTCGACAAGCTGTCCGACGCGAGCACCCATCCCGAAAGCGAAAGCTGGCTGGCCAGGGCAAAGAGCTGCCTCGGCGGCGAGACGAAGAATTAAGGGAGAGGGCGTTGCCCTCTACCTCTCGGTGTCATGCCCCGCATTCGCGGGCCATGACAGATTGAGCGTCGAAAGCAACTATGTTCGACACGCTTCGCTTCATCGGCCGCCTCATCGCGCAGCCTCGCGCCGTCGGCGCCATCGCGCCGTCGTCGAAGGCATTGGCGCGCGCCATGGCGGCGGAGATCGATGCCGCCGGCGATGGGCCGGTGCTGGAGCTCGGGCCTGGCACCGGCGTCGCGACCCAGGCGCTGATCGCGCGCGGCATCGCGCCGGAACGGATCTGGGCCGTCGAATATGACGGCAATTTCGCCAGGCTGATCGCGGCGCGCTACGCCGGCGTGCATGTGATCGCGGGTGACGCCTTCGATCTCGACAAGACGCTCGGCGGCCGCGCGGCCGGGCCCTTCGCCGGCGCAATCTCGGGCGTGCCGCTGCTGAATCATTCGATGGAACGGCGGCAGGTGTTCCTCGAAGGCGTGCTGGCCAGGCTCGCGCCCGGCGCGCCCTATGTGCAGTTCTCCTACGGGATGCATGCTCCCGTCGTGCCGCCGGCCGGCGTCGCGGTGCGTCAGGCGGCGTTCGTGCTGTTCAACCTGCCGCCGGCGCGGGTGTGGGTGTATCGCCGGTCTTAGCATCGCGCAGCACCAGGCCGAACATCTTGGCGGCGAAGAAGGTCATGTAGCCGCACGGCGAGATCAGCGTCACCATCGGCACGGTCGGGCCGATGAGGTGGATCGAGCCGTCGGCATAGACGGCGGGATTGGTGGCCAGCGCGGGGCCGATCTCCCATCTGGTCTGGCCGCACCACGGGCAGGTCTGCGCCTTGAGCTTGACCTGCATGTGCTTGGCGATGGTGTCGCGCTCGACCGGCGTCAGCATGCCGTTGGAATCGGGCATCGGTCCTCCACTTCATGCAAAAGGCCCGCGACAGGTCGCGGGCCTTTCGATGTTGGATGCGAAAACGACTACTCCGCCGCTTCCGCCAGCGCGGGCGCGGCTTCGAGGACATCGGGGCCGACATGGGCCTCGAACTTCTCGAAATTCTTGCGGAACATGCCGACCAGCTTGGTCGCCTGCGCGTCATAGGCCGTCTTGTCGGCCCAGGTGTCGCGCGGGTTCAGGATCTTCGAATCCACGCCATGCACCGCCACCGGCACGCGGAAGCGGAAATGCGGGTCGACCCCCATCTCGGCATTGGCGAGGCTGCCGTCGAGCGCGGCATTGAGCAAGGCGCGCGTCGCCTTGATCGGCATGCGCGAGCCGGTGCCGAAGGCCCCGCCCGTCCAGCCGGTGTTGACCAGCCAGCAATCGGCCTGGTGCTCGGCGATCAGCGCCCGCAGCAGGTTGCCGTATTCGCTGGGATGGCGCGGCATGAAGGGGGCGCCGAAGCAGGTGGAGAAGGTCGGCTGCGGCTCTTTCCCCAGCCCCTTCTCGGTGCCGGCGACCTTGGCGGTGAAGCCGGAGAGGAAGTGGTACATCGCCTGCGACGGCGTGAGCTTTGCGATGGGCGGCAGCACGCCGAAGGCATCGGCCGTCAGCATGATGACGTTCTTGGGATGGCCGGCGCGGCCTGTGTCGGACGCGTTCGGGATGAAATCGATCGGATAGGCGGCGCGGGTGTTCTCGGCGTAATGCGCGCTGTCGAGATCGAGCACGCGGGTGTGCTCGTCCATCACCACGTTCTCGAGCACGGTGCCGAAACGCTCGGTGGTCGCGAAGATCTCCGGCTCGTTCTCGCGGGAGAGCTTGATCACCTTGGCGTAGCAGCCGCCCTCGAAATTGAACACGCCGTGCTCGCTCCAGCCATGCTCGTCGTCGCCGATCAGGGTGCGCGAGGCGTCGGCCGACAGCGTCGTCTTGCCGGTGCCGGAGAGGCCGAAGAAGATCGCCGACTTGCCGTCCTTGCCGACATTGGCCGAGCAGTGCATCGGCATCACCCGCTTTGGCGGCAACAGGTAGTTCAGGATCGTGAACACCGACTTCTTCATCTCGCCGGCGTAAGACGTGCCGCCGATCAGGACGAGCTTCTTGGTGAAGTTCACCGCGATGACCGTCTTGCTGGCGCAGCCATGCTTGACCGGATCGGCCTCGAAGCTCGGCAGGTCGACGATGGTGAACTCCGGCGTGAAGCCCTTGAGCTGCTCCGCCGTCGGGCGGATCAGGAGCTGGTGCACGAAGAGCGAGTGCCAGGCATATTCGGTGACGATCCGCACCGGCAGGCGGTGCGCCAGATCGGCGCCGCCGAACAGGTCCTTGGCGAACAGCTCCTTGCCTTCGGCGAAGGCGATCATGTCGGCATAGAGCGCGTCGAAATGGGCCGGCGAGATCGGCTTGTTGTTGTCCCACCAGATGTTCGGCTCGCTGGCGGCGTCGCGCACGACGAATTTGTCGGAGGCCGAACGGCCGGTGTGCTCGCCGGTCAGCACGACCAGCGGGCCGTCCTTGGCCAGGCGCCCCTCGCCGCGCCGGATCGCGATCTCGTAGAGCTCCGCCGGGGTCAGGTTCCACCGGACCGCTTTGAGACCGCGAAAGCCTTGCTGCTCAAGACCATAGGCACTGGACATGGATTACCTCAAATTAACTAAGAGCGGGACCGGCGCCGGATTGGCGCTGGCTCTTCGGACTGGCTCGCAAAATAGAGACTGGCGCCCCTGCGAGCAACGCAAGCCTCCCATCAGGGTTTCTCAAGAAATGTTACTGATTTCAATTGGTTAAAATTGACAGCGGTGTCAATGGCGGGCGGTACGGCGCCGCGCATGACGGTTTTGGGACGCCCGCCAATGGGTTATGACGGCCCATGGCCCTGTCCGACGACGAGATCGACCGCTATGCCCGCCACATCGTCCTGCGCGAGGTGGGGGGCGTCGGCCAGCGCAAGCTGAAAGAGGCGAGCGTCCTGGTGGTCGGGGCCGGCGGGCTGGGCAGTCCGGTCATCCTCTATCTGGCGGCGGCCGGGGTGGGGACGATCGGGATCGCCGATTTCGACGATGTGAGCCTTTCCAACCTGCAGCGCCAGATCGCCCATCGCACGGCGGATGTCGGGCGGCCCAAGACGGCGTCGGCGCGCGATGCCGCGCTGGCGATCAATCCGAATGTGCGGGTCCGGACCCATGACATTCGCATCGCGCCGGACAATGCGCTGACGCTGATCGGCGGCTATGACATCGTCGCCGACGGGTCGGACAATTTCGCGACGCGCTTCCTGGTCAACGACGCCTGCTACTTCGCCAGGAAGACGCTGGTCAGCGCCGCGGTAACCGAATTCGACGGCCAGCTCGCGACCTTCAAGGCGCACCGGCCCGGCTGCCCCTGCTATCGCTGCCTGTTCCCCGAGGCGCCGCCGCCGGGCACCGCGCCGTCCTGCTCGGAGACCGGCGTGCTCGGCGCCGCGGCCGGCGTGATGGGGACGCTGCAGGCGCTGGAGGTGATCAAGGAGATCACCGGCGTCGGCGAATCCATGGCCGGCAAGCTTTTGATTTACGAAGCGCTAACCACCCGCTTCCGCACCGTGCGTTTCCGGCCCGACCCGGCCTGTGCCCTGTGCGGCATGGCGCCGACGATCCGCGCGCTCACGGACGCTTAGGCTTAACCGCGATTTAACAGGCCGAACGCATAGTGGACCGCTGCCGACACGGCCGCGGGGAACGCATGGCGCAGTCCATTCACTACGAAATCTTTTCCCGCCAGGGCGCCAAGGGCGCCTGGAAGATGCTCGACGTCCGCACCGAGCGCGACGCCGCGATCGAATACGCCCAGAACCTGATGAAGGACGAAAAGGCGACCGGGGTGAAGGTCGTCAAGGAGACCTATAACGACGAGACCGGCGATTATCTCACGCTGAAGATCTTCGAGGACGGCCACAACAAGGTGAAGACCACGCCGGCCCAGGAGGACGTGCCGCACGCGCTGCCCTGCTTCAAGCCGGACGACCTCTATTCCTACCACGCGCGCGCAACGATGACCCGGCTCATTCCGGACTTCCTCAGCCGCAACCGGATCACCATCACCGAACTCAGCCATCGCGCCGACCTTCTGGAGAAGCTCGAAGCCACCGGCACGCTTCTGCAGCACGCGATCCAGAAGATCGCGGTGGCGCAGGCGTCCTCGACCTCCACGCCGGTCGCCCAGATCATCAAGAGCCTGAACGAGCTGATCACCAAGGCGTTCAACCGCGTCTATCGCGACGCCCGCAACAAGCTTTTCCCCAGCACCAGGCCGGGCGCCTTCGGCGCGCTGGCGACCAGGCTGGCGGCGCAGCCCGACGGGCTCTATGTGCTGAACGGCGCGATCGCCAACCGCCTGAGCGATGCCCGCGGCTGGGACGACAAGGTGCTGCGCCTGCTGGACCTGATGCGCGAGGCGCCGGCGGAAGGCGCCGGCCGCACGCTGCTGCTGAGCGCGATCGACTCGCTCCTGGCCGAGATCCTGGCGGGGTCGGCGGCGCTGCACGAATTGATCGGCGCCAGCGAGAATCTCGGCGAGGCGCTGATGAGCCTGGTGCGGCTGTTCCTCGGCCAGGAGCCGCTCAACGCCGGCGAGCGCGCCGGACTGATCGCGCTGACCCAGAACTTCGCGGCCGACACCCTGCCCGAGGCGCGCACCGCGATCGCCAGCCGGATCATGGCGGAGTTCAAGAGTTCCAAGCGGCTGGTGCCCAACGCGCTGGACGAGGAATTCAAGACGCTGCGCCAGATCGCCAACCGGCTCGTGCTCGGAATCGGGAAATATCTCAGCCATGAGGACCTGATCGCCGCCTTCACGCTGCGCTCCAAGCGGCTGGTGACGCATGAGACGCTGGGCGAATACATGGCGGGCGCCGCGACGCCGGACGAGAAGCTGGAACGGCTCCTGTTCGTCGAGGAGAACATCATCGGCGCCGAGAACAAGCGCCAGCTCGCGAGCTTCGTCCTGCCGGTGCTGACCGCGTCGAGCTTCGACACCCACTTCACCGCCGCCCGGGCGCCGGCGCTGGCGCGGCTGCAGCGCCTGGCGCAGCTCCAGGCGCGGCTCATGCGCTCGGGCTTCCAGGAGAACCAGCGCCAGGAGATGGCGGACATGCTCGACAAGATCGCCTGCACGATCGAGGCGCGGGCCAGGATCTTCGAGGCGATCGAGGCCAAGCCGGGAAGCCCGGCCGACAAGGCGACCACGGTCCTGAAGCTATGCACCGGCGGCATGCTGACCGAGGGCCGCCTCGCGGCCCGCGCCCGCGACCTGGTGCTGGGCTATCTGGGACGGCCGGGATTTCTGAGCGGCTATATCGCGCAAGCGCCGGCAACGCGCGACGCCGACACGGCGATGGCCGAGCTGATGGCCATGCTGAGCAAGGCTGGAATCACCAGCGAGACGGGCCTTCGCAACATCGCGGCCTGACGCCGTTAAGGCCCTTGCGTCATCGCCCGCGCAGGCGGGCGATGACGATTGCTATTCCTCCTGTCATCCCGGCCAAGCGATGCGTCAGCATCGCGCAGAGCCGGGACCCATCAAGCAGGCGGCGCGGTGGGTCCCGGCTCTCGCCGTGCTCGGCCGGGATGACACTTTTTCCCTGTGCCGTTGAATGCAATCGCTGCGCCTAATGCGCCGCGTCCCAGTTCTGGGCGGCGCGGGCGTCGACCGTCAGCGGCACGCTGAGCTGGACGGCGGGCAGCGCCGCCTTCTCCATCACCGATTTCACCGCGGTCCGGGTCTTCTCCACCTCGGCATCCGGCACTTCGAAGATCAGCTCGTCATGCACCTGGAGCAGCATCTTCGCCGTCAGCTTTTTCGCCTCCAGCATGTCGGGCACGCGGATCATGGCGCGGCGGATGATGTCGGCGGCGGTGCCCTGGATCGGGGCGTTGATCGCGGCGCGCTCCGCCCCGCCGCGGAAGCCGGGCACCGGCGACTTGATCTCGCGGATATGGACGCGGCGGCCGAACAGCGTTTCGACATAGCCGTGCTCGCGCGCGAAGGCCTTGGTCGTCTCCATGTAGTCGCGGATGCCGGGGAAGCGCTGGAAGTATTTCTTGATGTAGTCGTCGGCCTCGCCGCGGCCGATGCCGAGCTGGTTGGCCAGGCCGAAGCCGGAAATGCCGTAGACGATGCCGAAATTGATCGCCTTGGCGCGGCGCCGGATTTCGCTCGGCATATCCTTGATCGGCACCGAAAAGATTTCCGATGCCGTCATCGCATGGATGTCGAGGCCTTCGGCGAAAGCCTTCTTGAGCTGCGGGATGTCGGCGATGTGGGCGAGCAGGCGCAGCTCGATCTGGCTGTAATCGGCGCTGATGAGTTTCGAGCCCTTGGGCGCGATAAAGGCCTGGCGGATGCGCCGGCCCTCTTCGGTGCGCACCGGAATGTTCTGCAGATTGGGATCGGTCGAGGCGAGCCGGCCGGTCGAGGTCGAGGCCATCGCGTAGGACGTGTGCACCCGGCCGGTCTTGGCGTTGATGTAGGTCGGCAGCGCATCGGTATAGGTGCCGCGCAGCTTGGCGAGGCCGCGCCAGTCGAGCACCATCCTGGCGATGGGATGGCCCTGCGCCGCGACATCTTCCAGCACGTCGGAGTCCGTGGACCAGGCGCCGGTCTTGGTCTTGCGGCCGCCTTCGAGCTTGAATTTGCCGAACAGGATGTCGCCGAGCTGCTTGGGCGAGCCGATGTTGAAGGTCTCGCCGGCCAGCTTGTGGATTTCGGTTTCCATCTTGGCCTGCGCCTGGGCGAAATCGTTGGAGAGCCGGCGCAACAGATCGGGATCGATCATCACGCCCTCGCGCTCCATATCGGCGAGCACCGTCACCAGCGGACGTTCGAGCGTCTCATAGACCGTCGTCTTGCCCTGGACCGGCAGCCGCGCCTTGAGCAGCAAATAGAGCCGCAACGTAACGTCGGCATCTTCGGCG
Organism: Rhizomicrobium sp.; assembly: GCA_037200045.1. Classification (NCBI taxonomy): domain Bacteria; kingdom Pseudomonadati; phylum Pseudomonadota; class Alphaproteobacteria; order Micropepsales; family Micropepsaceae; genus Rhizomicrobium; species Rhizomicrobium sp. The sequence goes on along the minus strand of JBBCHM010000001.1, from coordinate 2,254,071 downwards.
GAGTAGCGCGTCGCCTCCTTGATCGGCACGCAATCGAAGGTGATCTTGTCCTTGCCCTTGCCGGCGACATCGAGGAACGAGATCGGCTTGTGGCTGAGATGCAGCTCCGACAGCTCGTCCATGCCGTGGCCGTGCAACCCGCCGTCGAGCACATAGGAGATCAGCATCGTATCGTCGTAAGGCGCGACGCGGATGTCGCGCTGGGCGAAGATCAGGAAATCGTATTTCAGGTTCTGCGCGATCTTGAGGATCGACGGGTCTTCCAGCAGCGGCTTCAGCCGCGCCAGCACGTCGGCCGCGTCCATCTGCACCAGCTCGCCGTCGCCGCCGAGATCGAAGCCGTCGCCCTTGCGATGGCCGCACGGCACGTAACAGGCCTCGCCCGGCGCCACCGCCAGCGACACGCCGCACAGGCCGGCTGTCATCGCATCGAGGCCGGTGGTTTCGGTGTCGACGCAGACGATCCCGGCCTCGCGGGCGCGGACGATCCAGGCATCGAGCTCTTTGGCGGTGGTGACGGTCTTGTAGGTGTCGAGATCGATCGGCTTGACGATCAGGTCGCGCACGGGCACGGCGCCGACATGGCTTTCGACCGCCTTCGTTGTCTCGCGATCGGCCTGCCGCACCACGCGGTTCGCGGCCGTAGCGGAGGGCTCGACCGCCGGCGCGATGCCTTCGACATCCTCGATGCCGAAATGCGCCGCGACGCGCCGGGTGATGCTGTTGAATTCCATCCCGCGCAGAAAGGCGATCAATTCCTTCGGATCGGGCTCGTGCACCGCGAAGCGCTCGGGCCCCTCGGGATATTTCGCATTCGCGTCCAGCGTGACGAGCTTCTTGGAGATGCGCGCGTTCTCGGCGTTCTCGATCAGTGTCTCGCGGCGCTTGGGCTGTTTGATCTCTCCGGCGCGGCTAAGAAGCGTTTCGAGATCGCCGTACTGGTTGATCAGCTCGGCCGCGGTCTTGATGCCGATGCCGCGCACGCCGGGCACGTTGTCGACGCTGTCGCCGGCCAGCGCCTGGACCTCGATCACCTTCGACGGCGGCACGCCGAATTTCTCCATCACCTCCGCCGAGCCGAGGCGCTTGTTCTTCATCGTGTCGAGCAGCGTGACCACGCCGTCTTCCACGAGCTGCATCAGGTCCTTGTCGGAGGAGACGATGGTGACGCGCGCGCCGGCCTCGCGCGCCAGGCGCGTATAGGTGGCGATCAGATCGTCGGCCTCGAAGCCGTCCTGCTCGACGCAGGAGACGCCGAAGGCGCGCGTCGCGTCGCGCACCAGCGGGAATTGCGGGATCAGGTCCTCGGGCGGCGGCGGGCGGTTGGCCTTGTACTGGTCGTAGATCGTGTTGCGGAACGTCACCGCGCCGGCGTCGAACACCACGGCGAGATGGGTCGGCTGGTCGGGACCCTTCATGTCCTCCAGGAGCTTCCACATCATGTTGCAGTAGCCGCTGACGGCGCCGACCGGCAGCCCGTCGGATTTGCGCGTCAGCGGCGGCAAAGCGTGATAGGCGCGGAACAGATAGCCCGAACCGTCGATCAGGTAGAGATGATCGCCCTTCTTGAGCGCGGCTTTTCCAGGGGATGGAGCCGGCTTGCTCAATGCCGATGGGCCCCCGGTTTGAGGACGAATTTGCGGTCGCAATAGGGGCACTCGACGAAATCCTTGTCCCCCATCTCCAGATAGACACGCGGATGGCCGAGCGCGCCGCCAATGCCCTCGCATTTCACGCGGGTATCGTCGACTTCGATAATTTCGGGGGCTTCGATGGGCATTTTGCGGGGTTTTTATGGTTTCGGCGGCGGATCATAGTCGCCCGCACCGGGGCCGCAAGCGCCTTTGCCGAGGCTGCTGACAGCCTGTAGTTTGACCCTCATGGTCACTCTGAACCGCATCTATACGAAGACCGGCGACACGGGCGAGACCGCGCTCGGCGACGGCTCGCGACGGCCGAAAAACGATCCGCGCGTCGCCGCCTATGGCACGGTCGACGAGGCCAATTGCGCGGTCGGCTTGGCGCGGCTGCATACGACCGGCGAACTCGACGCCATGCTGTCGCGCATCCAGAACGATCTGTTCGACCTCGGCGCCGATCTCTGCGCGCCGGAGGACGGGCGGCGCGGCGGTGACCGCCTGCGCATCGCCGAGTCGCAAGTCGAGCGGCTGGAGCGGGAGATCGACGCGATGAACGAGACCCTGAAACCGCTGGCGTCCTTCGTTCTGCCGGGCGGCACGGCGGCGGCGGCGCATCTGCATCTGGCCCGCGCCATCGCGCGCCGCGCCGAACGGCTGATCGTGGAACTGGCACAGGCGGAAAAGGTGAGCGCGGTGGCGATCCGCTACATCAACCGGCTGTCGGATCACCTGTTCGTCGCCAGCCGCTTCGCCAATGACGGCGGCGCGAAGGACGTGCTCTGGATCCCGGGCGCGAACCGCTAGCCGGCGTCGGCGACGCGGCGGCCGAACAGGAAGGCCAGCACGATCCCGGGAACGCCCGTCACCGCCCAGCCCGGCAGGCCGAACAGCGCGGCGATGCCGTGCGCCAGGAAGCCCGGCAGGTGACGATCGCACCAGCCATGGAAGGCGACGATGGCGGATTTGTCGAACAGCGCCCAGACCTGATCGAGCGAGCGCACCAGGACCTTGCCGCCGTTTTCCAGCGACGTGACGAGATCGGCGCCGAGCAGCATCAGCGCCGACACGACGAGAATAAGACTGAGCAATCGCAGAACGACGAACATGGCTGTACCCCAACACCCCGGTGACATGAGGCTAACGAGCGTGTTCCGCGCGCACAAGCTTGGGTAACCCCGGTTAACCATCATTCCGCGCGGATGGTTCCCCGCTGTCGTTTTTGTGCCGCCACCTTTGCGCAAATCCGCGCCAGCTTCGCCCTGAACTTAGGCAGGGGAGCAAGATTTCGGCGGGGGCCGCGCCGACGATGGTTCGGGCGGCGCCATCCAGTCCAGCCGTCGGTGGCGCATATCGTCGGTCGCATGCGCGCCGATTTCGATCCTGGGCATGGCGAGGCGCAGCCCCGCTAACCGCGAACCCTCTGCTTCGGCAAATCGATCGCCAGTTCGGCGTTCATCTTGGCGAGGGCCTCGTCGATCACCCACATTTGCGAACTGTGCCGCAGATCGAGCAGGCGCCGGACGGAATTCTCCGGCATGCCGAGCGCCTGCGCGAGTTTCGTCCGCGACCAACTCTGCTTCTGCATGTTCACATAGACGGCGAGCTTGGCCGTCACCAGCGAGGGGAGCGAAATGCGGCTGCCACCCGACGGCGGACGCGGAATCGTCCGGCCCGCTTTCACGTAGCCTTCGAGGGCGGCGATCAGGCAGTCCTGCGCGTTCTCGAATGCTTCTTCCTTCGTCTCACCTTCGGTCAGCGCCTCCGGCACATCCGGAAAGCGAACCAGCCACCAGCCATTGCTCTGCCGTTCCAGCTTATAGGGATAACCAAACGCGACATTCGCCATTCCTATATCTCCAAATCCGATCTCGAGAGTCCCAACTGGTCGAGCATCGCCTTCAGCAAACCGGGACCGATCTCCTTGCGGCGATCCTTCAAGGTCGTGAAGCGATCGCCGTAGTACAGCCGCCCGTGACTGCCTTTGCCGTGACCCGGATCGAACGAGACGAGCACGCCGCGATTGCGGCCGATCTTCTTGATTTTCCGCTCGAATTCGTGGCCGTTTACACAGATATGTTCGCACATTTATGTGCGAAGCACAACACCGGGCAACAAAAAAGCCGCCCGCGATCGCTCGCGGGCGGCTTTGTTTCGTAAGTGCGGCTTATTCGGCCGCCGGGGCGTCGGACTTCGCCTTCTTGGAGAGATCCTCGCCGGTCACCTGGTCGACCTGCTTCATCGACAGGCGAACCTTGCCGCGGTCGTCGAAGCCGAGCAGCTTGACCTTCACCGCCTGGCCTTCCTTGACCACGTCGGACGGCTTGTTGACGCGGCCGGCGGCAAGCTCCGACACATGGACGAGCCCGTCCTTGGGTCCGAAGAAGTTCACGAAGGCGCCGAAATCCATGACCTTGACGATCTTGCCGTCATAGATCTCGCCGACCTCGGGCTCCGCCACGATGCCCTTGATCCACTTCAGCGCCGCCTTGATCGACTCGCCATCGGCACTGGCGATCTTCACCGTGCCGTCGTCCTCGATGTTGATCTTGGCGCCGGTCTTCTCGACGATCTCGCGGATCACCTTGCCGCCCGAGCCGATCACTTCGCGGATCTTGTCGGTCGGGATCTTGATCTGCTCGATGCGCGGAGCGTGCTCGCCGAGCTCGCCGCGGGCGTGATCGATCGCCTTGTTCATCTCGCCGAGGATATGGATGCGGCCGCCCTTGGCCTGGTCCAGCGCCACGCGCATGATCTCCTCGGTGATGCCGGAGATCTTGATGTCCATCTGAAGCGCGGTGATGCCGTCTTCGGTGCCCGCCACCTTGAAGTCCATGTCGCCGAGATGATCCTCGTCGCCCAGGATGTCGGAGAGCACCGCATAGCGCTCGCCTTCCAGGATGAGGCCCATCGCGATGCCGGCGGTCGGCTTCTTCAGGGGGACGCCGGCGTCCATCAGCGCGAGGCTGGTGCCGCAGACGGTCGCCATCGAGGACGAGCCGTTGGACTCGGTGATCTCCGACACGACGCGCAGCGTGTAGGGGAACTCTTCCTTGCTCGGCAGCATCGGATGGATCGCGCGCCACGCCAATTTGCCATGGCCGATCTCGCGGCGGCCTGGAGCGCCCATGCGGCCGGTCTCGCCCACGCTGTAGGGCGGGAAGTTGTAGTGCAGCATGAAGTTCTGCTTCACGGTGCCTTCGAGCTGGTCCATGAACTGCTCGTCCTCGGTGGTGCCGAGGGTGGTCACGACCAAGGCCTGGGTCTCGCCGCGGGTGAACAGCGCCGAGCCGTGGGTGCGCGGCAGGATGCCGACTTCGGCCACGATCGGACGCACCGTGACAAGGTCGCGGCCGTCGATGCGCGTCTTGGTGTCGAGCACCGCCCCCCGCATGATCTTGGCTTCCAGGTCATGGAACAAATTGCCGAATTCCTTGGCCGAGACCTTGCCGTCGCCTTCGCCGACGAAATACTCCGCCGTCTTCTTCTTGATCTCGGCGATGCGGTCGCGCCGCTCGAACTTGACCGGGATCTGGAACGCGCCGGCGAGATTGATGCCGGCGACCTTCTCGATCTCCATCGCCAGCACATGCGTGCCGACGTCCGGCAGCGGCCGCGGCTCCTTCGCCGCCTTCTCCGCCAGCTTGATGATGGCGTTGATCGCGTGCTGCAGCTCGCGATGGCCGAACATCACGGCGCCGAGCATCACCTGCTCGGACAATTCCTGCGCCTCGGACTCCACCATCAGGACGGCGTCGGCGGTGCCGGCGACGACGAGGTCGAGCTTGGAGTTCGCATAGTCGTCGATCGGCGGGTTCAGCTTGTATTCGCCGTCGATATAGCCGACGCGCGCGGCGCCGATCGGGCCCATGAAGGGAATGCCCGAAATGGTGAGCGCCGCCGAGGCCGCGACCAGCGCGACGATATCGGGATCGTTCTCCATGTCGTGGGAGAGCACCTGCACGACGACCTGGGTCTCGTTGCGATAGCCTTCGGCGAACAGCGGGCGGATCGGGCGGTCGATCAGGCGCGAGATCAGGGTCTCACGCTCGGTCGGGGCGCGCTCGCGCTTGAAATAGCCGCCCGGGATCTTGCCGGCGGCGTAATAGCGTTCCTGGTAGTTCACGGTGAGGGGGAAGAAATCGATTCCCTCGCGCGGGCTGGGCGCGCCGACCACGGTGGCCAGCACCACGGTCTCTCCGTAAGTGGCGACGACCGAGCCGTCGGCCTGGCGGGCAACCTTGCCCGTTTCGAGCGTCAGCGTTCTGCCGCCCCATTCGAACGATTCCTTGTGTACGTTGAACATCTTCAGTCTTCTTTCTTCGTGCACCGGCGCCGGATTGCGGCGGTGCTTTGCACGCCGGGCCTCATGCCCGAACGTGCGGATGCATCCACATGGCCCATGCCAGTGGACGCGCAAACGCGCGGGCCCGCGACCATCGCGAGCCTCACGCGAAACCTTGTGAGGAGTGTAGGCCGGCCGTTCAGCGGCGAAGCCCTAGGCGTTCGATCAGCGAATTGTAGCGCGCCACGTCGGTCGTCTTGACGTAGTCGAGCAGCTTGCGGCGCGTCGAGACCATCTTGATCAGGCCGCGGCGCGAATGGTTGTCCTTCGCGTGCTGCTTGAAGTGATCGGTCAGGTTGTTGATGCGCTCGCTGAGCACCGCGACCTGGACTTCCGGCGAACCGGTGTCGCCTTCCTTGATCGCGTATTGCGCAACGACTTCCTTCTTGCGTTCCGGGGTAATCATGTTCGGCGTCGGGTCCTTCAGAGGTTGAAAACACGGAATGGCCGAAGCTCGCCCAATGCGATTTCCGCCAGCGCCACCGGCTCGCCCTCAGAGGTCTGAAGAAAAACCGTGAGCCCTTGAAGATCGTCGGTCTCGGATTGGCCTTCCGTGATCCGTGCGAAATGATTCGCGCGGATCAGGATCGGATTGCCGCTTCGAAGACGGACCGCATCCGGGCCCGTGACGGCCAGCGCCGGGATGCCGTCCAGCGCGGTCGCAATGGGCCTCAAGTGCTCAAAAGCGGCGGGAATATGCACATTACCCCCCTCCCGCGCTAGGGGGATCGCCATTTCTTCGGTAAATCCCCCGACCTGGGTACGCCGAAGCTGGGAGACATGGCCGACCGTGCCCAGCGCCAAGGCCAGGTCGCGGACCCAGGAGCGGACGTAAGTGCCTTTGCCGCAATGGATTTCGAACTCCGCATGGTCCGGATCAGGCTGGCCGAGCAAGCGGGCCTCGTAGACCTCGACGGTGCGGGGGGCGAGTTCCACCACCTCGCCTTCCCGCGCCAGGTCATAGGCCCGCTCGCCCTGGACCTTGATCGCGGAGTAGGCCGGCGGCACCTGGACGATGGCGCCGGTGAATCGGGGAAGCGCCGATTCGATCTCGTCTTTCGTAGGGCGCTTGTCGGAGATCGCGGTGACTTTGCCTTCGGCGTCGTCGCTGTCGCGCGCCTCGCCCCAATGGGCGGTGAAGCGATAGGTCTTCTCCGAATCCATCGCGTAAGGCACGGTCTTGGTCGCCTCGCCGAGCGCGACCGCGAGCACGCCGGTCGCCATCGGATCGAGGGTTCCGGCATGGCCGGCCTTCTGGGCGTCGAAAATGCGCCGCACCGCGCCCACGACCTGGGTGGACGTCATGCCTTGCGGCTTGTCGACGATGACCCAGCCATGGACCTTCTGGCCCTTCTTCCTGCGTGCCATGGCGGGCTTCTGCCAAGGGCAACGCCCTTTAGCAAGGTAATTGTCAGGAGCCCCTATTGTCATCCGCCGCGAATGCGGCGGACCCAGGTGCAACGCGCATCGATCGGACAAACGTCAACTGGGTTCGCCGCATTCGCGGCGAATGACAACGTCGCTTAAACCCGTTCCAGCCGCATCGCGATGATGCCTTCTTCGCCCTTCACATAGGGCACGTTGTCCTTCATCGAGGCGTAGAGATTGTGGTCCGCGCGGACGCCGAACAGGCGCACACCCTGCGCCTTGAACTCCGGGCCGAATTTGTCGGCGATGTTCTCATCCAGCCGGTGCGGCTCGGTCGGCGTCGGCGCGTGGCCGAATTCGACGATCACCAGGATGCGGCCCTTCGGGGACGTGACCCGCTTGAGCTCGGCCACGGTCGCGTCGACGTCGTCGACGTGATCCAGGCTGTTGAAGGTCGTGACGATGTCGAAATGGCCATCGGCATAGGGGATCTTCTCGGACGGCGCGGCGCAATAGGCCATCTTCTGGCGGTCGTCCTCGACCAGCTTGCGATAGGCGCTCGCCAATGGATCGAGGCCGACGCGCTCGTGCGTATTGTCGGCCCATTCCAGGCTGCCGCACGGGCCGCAGCCGATGTCGAGCACCGCCTTGCCATCATAGTCCGCCTTGGTCAGGCCGAAGAAATTCGTGAAGAAATATTCGTAATGCGCCCGCTCATGCGCCTGCTGCGCCGGGTTCTTGACCATGGTTGCGGCTACGCCGCGCCAATAGCGCAGCTCGTGATGCTCCTTGTATTTCAGCCGCGCCGTCTCCGGCAGCAGCGAGAGTGCCGAATTGAGCAGCACCTTGGCCGTGGGCTTGATCGAAGCGAGCATGGGCAATTCTCCGCGTGTTTCGAAACGGGACGCATCCCGCTGGCGGAAAGAGGCGCTGCAAACCCGAGGCCAGCCTATTCCTCGTCCTTGAGGTCCTGCTGGACGCGGCTGGATTTGAGGATGTTCTCGATCTTTTGCGCCTCGGCGAAGGAATCGTCCTCCATGAAGCGCAGTTCGGGGGTGAATTTCAGCGCGATCAGCCGGCCCATCTCGCCGCGCAGGAAGCCCTTGTGCTTGTTAAGGGCGGCGATCACGCCCTTGGCGTTCTTGCCGCCGAGCGGCTCGCAGAACACGGTCGCATGGCGCATGTCGGGCGAGGGCTTGACCTGGGTGATCGTCACCGAGACGCCGGCGAGATCGGGATCGCGGATTTCGTCGCGGCGCAGGACGTCGGCCAGGGCATGGCGCAGCATCTCGCCGACCCGAAGCTGGCGCTGGGTCGGTCCGTGATCGCGCGGGGTTGAATCGTGACGGCGGGACATGGGCGCCTCCTATTCCGGATAGCCGAAACGCACAACCCAGGGCGCCAGCACCGGCAGGACCGGCGCGAGCTGCGCCGCGAAGCGCCGCCACTGGCCGGCACCGTCGGCGTTGAGGCCGCGCACCACCTGCATGGCGCTGGGGGTCTTGATGTCGCGCTGTTTCGCGTCGGCGGCGAAATCGCGCATCTTTTTGCTCCATTCGACGCCCAGGAAATCGCAGACCCGGCGCGTCTCGCCGTCGAAATCGGCGATCATGTCCTCGTGCTTCAGATCGAGCACCGGCAGCGCCAGCTTCTCGCGATAGAGCCGCGCCAGCGCCATCACCGCGTCGTAGAACGCGGCGGCGCCGGCGAGCGTCGAGAGCTCGTACAGATGCGCCGTCATCACCAGGCGGCGGCGAAAGCAGGACAGCACCACGTCGCGGGGATCGCGCAGGGCGAACAGCACTTTCGCGCCCGGGAACAATCGGGCGATCACGCCGAGATGAACCGAATTGAGCGGCATCTTGTCGATAAAGACCGGCCGGTCGGCCGCGATGCCGGCCTCGCCGACGCGTCGCCAATAGGCCGCGCGCAGCCGCGCCAGATCGTCGTCGCCGAGCGCCGCGAAGCGCGCCATGCCGTCTTCGGCGCGGAAATATTCGCCGGCGGCGGCGCCGAGGCAATCGACCTCTTCCATCGTGCGGATGCTGGGATGGCTGGCGAGCGCCTGTTCCAGCAGCGTCGTGCCGGAGCGCGGAAAGCCGACCAAGAAGACGTGTGTCTTTACGGGGCTCGCGACGGCGGCGGACGGATCGGCGTGCCACGGCGCGATCGGCGCCTCGCGGAAATAGGATTCAAGCCGACGCACGCGGTCGAGCGCGCTCTCCGTGCCCTGGAACATCGCCGCCATCGGGCCGCGCAAGGCTTCGCGGGCGGCGGTGTAGGCGGCGAAGGCCTCGTCCGGCTTGTCCAGCCCGTCCAGCGCGTCGCCCAGAAGGCCCAGCGCGATCGACTGGTTCGCCGGACCGATCCCAGGCTCGGCGCCGAGCAGCGCCACGAGCGCGCGGACCGCTTCGTAATTCCCATCGGAGAGTTCGGCGGCGGCGACGGCGATGGTCGCGGCCGGCAGCGGCGACGCGATCTTCAGCGCGCGGGTCGCATAATCGCGCGCTGCCGCCATGTCGCCGCGCCGCACGCAGAGGCTGGCGAGCTGTTCGAGCGCCCGCGCATTGTCCGGCGCGGCGGCGACGAGCTGCTCCAGCGCGGCCTGCGCCTCGCGCAAGCGGCCGGCATTCTCCAGCGCCTGGGCGCGGTGCGGCACGAGATAGCGCGCGCCGGGCGCGACGGCGAGGCCGTGGTCGAAGGCGGCGAGCGCCTCTTGCGGGCGGCCCAGCATCGTCAGGCTGATGCCGAGCCCGGTCAGCGCCTCGGGATTGTCGGGGCCCAGCGCGCGGGCGCGTTCGAAGACCGTAAGAGCGCGCGCGACCTGGCCGGCGCGCAGCCGCCACTGGCCGGCAAGGGTCAGAAGGTCGATGTCCTCGATGCCCTGGCCCACCGCCTGGTCGGCGAAGTTCATCGCGCCCGCCACGTCGCCGCGCTTGAGCGCCTCGCCGACGGCGAAGCGGAAACGCTGCAAGCCGGGGGACCCGCTCATGGCCGAACCTTCGTGCGATCGCTAGCCCGAGGCGGCCGTCACAGCGCGCGCTGGATGGTCTCGACCTCGAAGCATTCGATGACGTCGCCCTTCTTCATGTCCTGGTAGTTGGCGAACGCCATGCCGCATTCCTGGCCGGTCTGGACCTCGCGCACCTCGTCCTTGAAGCGCTTGAGGGTCGACAACTCGCCCTCGTGGATCACGACATTGTCGCGGATCAGCCGCACCTTGGCGCCGCGGCGCACGATGCCGTCGGTGACGCGGCAGCCCGCGACCTTGCCGACCTTGGAGATCTCGAACACCTCCAGGATCTCGGCATTGCCGAGGAATTTCTCGCGTATCTCCGGCGCCAGCATGCCCGAGAGCACGGCTTTGATGTCGTCCACCACGTTGTAGATGATGTTGTAGTAGCGGATTTCGACGCCGTCGCGCTTGGCGCGTTCACGGGCGAGCTTGTCGGCGCGCACGTTGAAGCCGATCACCGCCGCGCCCGATGCGTGCGCCAGGATGATGTCGCTCTCGGTGATGCCGCCGACGCCGCCCTGGAGAATCTGCACCGCGACTTCGTCGGTGCCGATCTTGGCCAGGGCGCCCTGGATCGCCTCGGACGAGCCCTGCACGTCCGACTTGATGACGAGCGGCAGCAGGCGCTTCTCGCCGCTGTCGCGGGTCTTGAGCAACTGGTCGAGCGTCTGGCGCGAGGACGCGGCCTGGCGCGCCTCGCGGCGCTTGCGCTCGCGGTACTCGGTGACTTCGCGGGCGCGGGCTTCGTTCTCGACCACGACCATTTCGTCGCCGGCCTCCGGCGCGCCGGAAAGGCCAAGCACCTCGACCGGCATGGCCGGCCCGGCGCTCGGGATGGTCTCGCCGCGATCGTTCTGCAAAAGGCGCACGCGGCCCCATTCGGAGCCGGCCACCACGATGTCGCCGACATGCAGCGTGCCGCGCTGCACCAGCACGGTCGCCACCGGCCCGCGGCCGCGGTCGAGCTTGGCCTCGATCACCGCGCCTTCGGCGGTGCGGTCGGGATTGGCCTTGAGGTCGAGGATTTCGGCCTGGAGCAGGATCGCTTCTTCCAGCTTGTCGAGGTTGGTGCCCTTGGTCGCCGACACGTCGATGGCGAGCGTCTCGCCGCCGAGTTCCTCGACCTGGATCTCGTGCTGCAGCAATTCGGTCTTGACCCGCATCGGATCGGCCGAGCCCTTGTCGATCTTGTTGACCGCCACGATGATCGGGACATGCGCCGCCTTGGCGTGCGCGATGGCCTCCACCGTCTGGGGCATGACGCCGTCATCGGCCGCCACCACCAGGATGACGAGATCGGTGACCTTGGCGCCGCGGCCGCGCATCGCGGTGAACGCGGCATGGCCGGGCGTGTCGAGGAAGGTGATCTTCTGGCCCGATTTGAGCTGCACCTGATAGGCGCCGATATGCTGGGTGATGCCGCCGGCTTCGCCCGACACGACGTCGGTCTTGCGCAGCGCATCGAGCAGCGAGGTCTTGCCGTGATCGACATGGCCCATGACGGTGACGACGGGGGGGCGCGAGACCAGATGGCCGGCATCGTCCTCGCCGCCCTTCAGGCCCTCGAGCACGTCGGACTCGGCGACGCGCTTGACCGTGTGCCCGTATTCGGCGGCGACCAGTTCGGCGGTGTCGGCGTCGATCACGTCGTTGGCCGTGGCCATATGGCCGTTCTTCATCAGCACCTTGATGATGTCGACGGAGCGGCGCGCCATGCGGTTGGCGAGTTCGGCGACCGTGATGGTCTCCGGAATCACGACCTCGCGCGGGCCGGCGGGACCGGCGGGCGCGACCTGCACGCCCTTCACGCGCTGCAGATGGCGGCGGTAGGACGCGACCGAGCGCATGCGCTCGTCGTCGCCCGACAGCGCCTTGGTGACGGTGAGCTTGCCGCGACGGCGGCTGTCCTCGCCGATCTTCTTGGCGGGCACCGGCTTGGCGGGCACCTTGGTGCCCTTCTTGGTCGTGGCCTCTTCTTCTTCCTCTTCCAGCGGACGGCGCACGCGCGCGGCGGCACCGGCCGGCGTGGCGGCGGCTGCTCCGGCGGTCGCGGCGGCGGCCACGCCCGGCGCGGCTTCCGATTTGGGTTCGCGGCGCGCGACTTCCTCGGCGGCGTGCTTGCGCGCCAATTCCTCGGCGGCCTTGCGCGCGTCTTCCTCGGCCTTGCGCTTCTCGGCGGCGAGCCGCTCGATCTTCAGTTTTTCTTCTTCGGCGACGCGGGTGCGCGCCTCGTCCTCGGCCCGCTTGCGGGCCTCTTCCTCATGGACGCGGGCATCGGCGAGGGCCGCGCCGCGGCGGGCCTTTTCCTCTTCCGTGAGCTGGCGCAGCACGACGCCGCGCGGCGCGGGCGGCGGCGGCGCCGAATGGGGCGCGGCGGGCGCGGGCGAAGCCACCCGGGTCGGGGCGGACGGCGCCTTGACGGGCGGCGGCGTGGGACCGAGCGTGCGCTTCTTCTCCACCACGACCGCCTTGGTGCGGCCATGGCTGAAGCTCTGCTTCACAGTCGAAGTCTCGACCTTCTTGAGCGTCAGGGGTGTCCTGCCGCCGGCCGGTTTCTTCGTGGTATCGTTCGTATCGCTCATTCGTCTCTTTCAAAGGGTCCGTGCGGCGCGCGAAAGCCCTTCAGCCTCCCTGCGTCGAAGCTCAACCGTTCCTGAAGGCGCCCGGATTTGAGGGCTGCATGTATCACATTCTCGCGGCCCAGGGCCAAGCCCAATTCCGCGGAGCTAAGGCACTGGATCGTCTCGATATTCAGGCCCCGCGCATGCGCCGCGCCGAACAGCTTGCGCTTGCCGTCCGAGGCGCCGTCCAGGGCTTCGAAGATCAGCGCCGGCGGCGCGGCGGATTGCAGCGCGCGCTGGACCGTCTCGAAGCCCAGGAATATCTGGTCCGAGCGCCGCGCCATGCCGAGATCGGCCTGGATGCGCGCCAGGAGAAGCTTCTCCACGCGATCCGCCAGATCGGGCGCGACCCTGACCGGAGCCTTGGCCGCCTTGGCGAACAGGTTCTTCTTGACGGCCTTGTCGATGGCGTCCCGCGTCGCGCCGACCCAGATGCCGCGGCCGGGAAGGACCGCGGCGATGTCGGGCGTCACCTCGCCCTCGGGCGAGACGACGAAGCGGATCAGCTTGTCCTCGGACAAGACCTCTCCGCCGACGATGCACCGCCTTTCGCGCATCGTGTCGTCGTCCTTGGCGAGGGCGCGTGCGTGATTCAAGCCTCGGCGTCCTCCGTCGCTTCGCCGTCCTCGGCCGGCGCTTCCACGACCGGCTCCTCGATCCAGCCCATCTTGACGCGGGCCTTCATGATGATCGCGTTGGCGTCGTCGCTCGAAAGGTTGAAGCCTTCCAGCGCGCCGGGAATGCGGACGCGTTCCTTTTCCTTGTTGACCTCGTAATAGCCGAGCAGGTCGTCGGTGGCGCAGCCGGCGAGATCCTCGAGCGACTTGATGTCGTGCTCGCCGAGCGCGACCGCCATCGCCGGCGTGACGCCGTCGACCTCCAGCATGTCGTCCTGCACGCCGAGTTCCTTGCGCTTGTCGTCCATTTCCTTGTTCTTTGCCTCGATGAATTCGAGCGCACGCTGCTGCAGCTCGGTTGCGGTTTCCTCGTCGAAGCCTTCGACGGCTGCGAGTTCGTTCAGCGGCACATAGGCCACGTCCTCGATGGTCGCGAAGCCTTCGGAGGCCAGAAGCTGCGCCACGGTCTCGTCGACGTCGAGTGAATCCATGTACAGCTTTGTACGTTCGGTGAATTCCTTCTGGCGGCGCTCCGATTCCTCGGCCTCGGTCAGGATGTCGAGCTGCCAGCCGGTGAGCTGCGACGCCAGGCGCACATTCTGGCCGCGGCGGCCGATGGCGAGCGAAAGCTGCTCGTCCGGCACCACGACTTCGGTGCGATGGGTGTCCTCGTCGAGCACGACCTTGGAGACTTCCGCCGGCGCCAGCGCGTTGACGATGAAGGTCGCGGCTTCGTTGTTCCACGGAATAATATCGATGCGCTCGCCCTGCAGCTCCTGCACCACGGCCTGGACGCGCACGCCGCGCATGCCGACGCAGGCGCCGACCGGATCGATCGAGGAATCCTTGGAGATCACCGCGATCTTGGCGCGGCTGCCCGGATCGCGCGCCACGGCGCGGATCTCGATGATGCCGTCATAGATCTCCGGCACTTCCTGGGCGAACAGGCGGACCATGAACTGGGGATGCGAGCGGGACAGGAAAATCTGCGGCCCGCGGGTCTCGCGGCGCACGTCGTAGATATAGGCGCGGATGCGGTCGCCGGCGCGGAAGCTTTCGCGCGGGATCATCTCGTCGCGGCGCACCACGCCCTCGGCGCGGCCGAGATCGACCACGACGGAGCCGAACTCCGAGCGCTTGACGATGCCGTGCACGATCTCGCCGATGCGGTCCTTGTACTCGTCGAACTGGCGCTCGCGCTCGGCGTCGCGCACCTTCTGCACGATCACCTGCTTGGCGTTCTGCGCGTTGATGCGGTTGAAATCGACCGGCGGCAGCGTCTCGGCGATGATGTCGCCGACCTGGGCGGCGGGGTTGCGGGCCCGCGCGTCGGCCAGGCTGATCTCGGTCTTGTCGTTCTCGACCAGCTCCACGACGTGGAGGTAGCGCGAAACATGGGTCTCGCCGGTCTTGGGATCGATGTCGACCTTGATGTCGTTCTCGCTGCCGTAATGGGCCTTGGCGGCGCGCTGCATCGCCTCTTCCATCGCGGTGATGACCACCTGCTTGTCGATCGACTTGTCGCGCGCGACGGCGTCCGCGATCTGCAGAAGCTCGGTCCGGTTGGCGGCAATGGAAGCCATGATGATTATCTCTCCTTCAGTTCACTGCGCGCGTTTGCGCGCCTTCAGATCTTCGGCGATGAGCGCGTCGGTCAGCACCAGCTTGGCCTCCGCAATGCCGCGGAACGGAACCGAAAGGCGCTGACCTTGGCTCTCGATTGTGACGTCCTGTCCGTCGAGGCCGAGCAGGCGGCCGCGGAACCGCTTGCGCCCGTCGATCGGGGTGTGGAGTTCCAGCTTGGCCTCGTGCCCGGCCCAGCGGGCGAAATCGGTCAGCCGGGTCAGCGGCCGGTCGATGCCGGGCGAGGAAACCTCCAGCTCGAAATCGCCTTCGATCGGGCTTTCCTGCTCCAGGAAGTCCTGCAGGGCGCGGGCCAGGGTGGCGCAATCCTCGACATTCATCGAGCCGTCGGGGCGCTCGGCCATGATCTGCAGCGTCTTGGTGTTGCCGCCCATCAGGCGCAGGCGCACGAGCCGGAACCCGGCCGCTTCCACGGCGGGTTCGATGATCGGCTCCAGATGGGCCATGGCGGAAATCACGAGGCGAGGAACTCCCGAATGCAAAGCCTTTTCCCGCGCGGCGGTCTTTCGACCGCCACACAACAGTACGTTCTGTTGTCTGGGATGACGGCTATGTACGCTTCGAAAGGCCCGATTTCAAGCCGCGAGGGTCAATTAAGGCTGCGGCTTGGCCGGATGGATCGCGCTGCCTTGGCCGAGGCCCACGGTGACTTCGGTCGGCTGGGCGGACGGCTTCTCGGAGGGGACCGTGAAGGTGAAGAAGCAGGTGGCGATGCCGGCCAGGGTGAGGACCGCGGCAATCCCGACCACGCCCATGTCCCAGATGCCGAGGGGCTGTTTGATGTCGCCGTCGTCGTCGATCATGCACCCAGCTTACCAAACCGTCCGGGCCGGAAATAGTGCGCGATTGCGGCCGGATTGCGCTCAGCGCCGGACGAAGCGGAGGAACACCGGCGGGCCGTGCAGTTCCTTGGCTTCGTAGCGGGTCGGCGGCCAGTCGGCGGGGCGGGTTTTCCAATCCGCTTGGGACTTGGCGGTCCAGGCGAAAGCCGGATGCGCCATCAGCCGCTCCAGCGCATAGGCGAGATAGCCCGCATCGTCGCTGGCGAAGCGCAGTTCCGCGCCAGGCCTCAGGATGCGCGCCAGCCTGTCCAGCATTTCCGTCTGAAGGAAGCGGCGCTTGTGATGGCGGGTCTTGGGCCAGGGATCGGGGAACAGGAGGAAAAAGCGGCCGATGCTGGCGTCGGGCAGCGCATCGATGATGTCACGGGCGTCGTCTTCGTGGAGGCGGATATTGGGCAGCGGCGTGGCTTCGAGTTTCGACAGAAGTTTCGCCGTGCCGGAAATATAGGGCTCGGCACCGATCAGGCCGATGTCGGGATGATGCTGCGCTTGCCAGAGCAGATGCTCGCCGGCGCCATAGCCGGTTTCAAGCCAGATGTCGGTGACGGGCGTCCCGAAATAGACGTGTGGGTCCGCGCCAGGCTCGATATGCAGCAAAAGCCGCGGCAGCAGCGTTTCGCGCAAGCTCTCCTGATGCGCCGACAACGCCGGGCCCTTGCGCCGGCCGTAAAGCATCCGGCGCCGGCGCTCCGGCGTATCGATCACACCGCGCTTTTCAGCGCGTCGGCGAGGTCGGTCTTCTCCCAGGAGAAGCCGCCTTCGGCATCGGGCTCGCGGCCGAAATGGCCATAGGCCGAGGTCCGCGCATAGATCGGCTTGTTCAGCCCCAGATGCTGGCGGATGCCGCGCGGCTTCAGGCTCATCAGCTCGGGCAGGATCTTCTCGAGCTTGGCTTCCTCGACCTTGCCGGTGCCGTGGGTGTCGACATAGACCGACAGGGGATCGGCGACGCCGATGGCGTAGGCGATCTGGATCGTGCAGCGGTCGGCCAGGCCGGACGCCACGACGTTCTTGGCCAGATAGCGCGCCGCATAGGCGGCCGAGCGGTCGACCTTGGTCGGGTCCTTGCCGGAGAACGCGCCGCCGCCATGCGGGGCCGCGCCGCCGTAAGTGTCGACGATGATCTTGCGGCCGGTGAGGCCGCAATCGCCGTCCGGGCCGCCGACCACGAAGGCGCCGGTCGGATTGACGTGCCACACCGTCTTGTCGCTGATCCAGGCGGTCGGCAGCGCCTTGCGGATATAGGGCTCGACGATCTTGCGGATGTCGGCCGAGGTCTGGTCTTCGTGCAGGTGCTGGGTCGAGAGCACGATCTGCGTCACCTCGACGGGCTTGCCGTTCTCGTAGCGCAGCGTGACCTGGCTCTTGGCGTCGGGGCCGAGCGTCTTCTCCGCGCCGGATTTGCGCGCATGGGCCAGCAATTCGAGGATCTTGTGGCTGTAGAACAGCGGCGCCGGCATCAGCGCCGGGGTCTCGCGGCAGGCATAGCCGAACATGATGCCCTGGTCGCCCGCGCCTTCGTCCTTGTTGCCGGAGGCATCGACGCCCTGGGCGATATGCGGCGACTGGGCGTGCAGCAGCACCTCGATATTGGCGTTGCGCCAGTGGAACCCGGCCTGCTCATAGCCGATGTCCTTGATCGCCTGGCGGGCGACTTCGACCACGTCGTCGACCATGATGTGCTTGGGACCGCGGGTCTCGCCCGCGATCACGACGCGGTTGGTGGTCGCCATGGTTTCGCAGGCGGCGCGGATGTCCCACTCCGAAAGGCCGCTCTTGGGGCCTTCGCGGAAGAACAGATCGACCACCTCGTCGGAAATCCGGTCGCAGACCTTGTCCGGGTGCCCCTCGGACACGCTTTCGCTGGTGAACAGGTAGTTCTGCCGCGCCATATGTCAAAACCTTTATGTGACTTGGGAGAGACTGCTTTTTGCAATAAACGCCTTCGGGGTCAACTGGCGTGTCGGCACATCGCGCATTACACTTGCTCGGGAGTGTTGTTTCGGGGGGATTGCATGGTGGCACCTTTTCAGGGCGGATGCCTTTGCGGGGCCGTCCGTTACGAAGCCGCGAGCGAGCCCATCGCCGTGATGGAATGCCATTGCCGCGACTGCCAGAAATCGACCGGCGGCGCGGCCACGGTCGCCGTCCTTCTGCCGAGGCCGGCCTTCGCCGTGACCCAGGGAACGCCCAAGGGCTACACGGTGACGGGCGACAATGGCGGTGAGGTGACGCGGTATTTCTGCGCCGAGTGCGGCTCGCCGCTGTACAGCGTGCCGCATGCGGCGCCGTTGACGGTCGTCAAGGCCGGGTCGATGGACGATCCGAGCTGGATCAGGATCGGCGGCGCGCTGTTTGTGAGTTCGGCGCAGCCCTGGGCCCATATCGACCGCAACCTGCCGGCCTTCGAAAAAATGCCGCCGATGGGGTGAGGGGCAAACCACCGATCTGTCATGGCCCGCGACTGCGGGCCACCCAGTTGATAGCGGCACGCGGCGGATAGTTCAGGCGGGTCTAAAGTTTCGCGGTCAGTGCTCGGCGTCACCTGGGTGGCCTGTATGTGTGTTCTTGCGGGCTTGTTAAGCTTGCCGGTGCTGCCGTAGCGCGCTGGGTGGCGGAACGATCCTTCGGATCGGTTCGAGACGCGGGTTTGCGCACGGCGGCATCGTAGGAGTTTGTCCGGACAGTCAGAAGGGCCGTCGCCGTGGCGGCGAGCCCGCATACAGGCGAGGACCATCTCATGACAGCACTTTGTGTTGCCGGGATCGACGTGTCGAAGGCCCGGCTGGATGTTTTTGTATTGCCGCAGCGCATCTCGTTGGCCTTCGACAATGCCGGGCGCGGGATCGCGGCGCTGCGCCGGCAATTGCAGCGTCGCGGCGTGCAGCGGGTCGTGCTGGAGGCCACCGGCGGGCTCGAGTATCCGGCCGCCCGGGCGTTGAGCGACGCCGGCCTTCAGGTCGCCCGCGTCCAGCCCGGCCGGGTGCGCGGCTATCGCAACTTCCTGGGCCGGCGGGCCAAGACCGATGCCCTCGACGCCGAACTCATCGCGCGCTTTGCTCTGGCCATGCCGGAGGATGACATCCGTCCCATTCCCAGCCAAAAGGCCGAAGCGATCCGCGGCCTGTCGGCCCGGCGCCGCCAACTGGTCGAGCTCCTGGTCCAGGAGAAGACCCGGCTGAAGATGACGCGCGACCGCTTCGTCCTTCAAAGCCTGCGAACCGTCATCGCCGGCCTCAACGCCGAACGCTGCCGCATCGAGGCCGCGCTCGCCCAGGCGATCGCGCAGGACGACGCCATCCGTCACAGGAACGAGCTGCTGCGCACGATTCCGGGGATCGGACCCGTCGTGGCATCCGTCCTCATCACCGACCTGCCCGAGCTGGGAAGCCTCAACCGCCATCAGGCCGCCAGCCTGGCCGGTCTTGCCCCCCATCCCCAGCGCAGCGGAACATCCCTGCGGAGCGATCATATCGGCGGCGGCCGCTCTTGCGTGCGAACCGCAGCCTATATGGCGGCGGTCTCCGCCATCCGCTGCAATCCCACCTTCAAGGCCTTCTATCGGCGGCTCGTCGACGCCGGAAAGCCCAGAAAAGTCGCCATCGTCGCCGTCGCGCGAAAGCTCATCGCTCTGGCAAACAGCATCGTCAAAGCCGATACCCCCTGGCATCCCGCCAAAATGCTTGACTGACAACACAGTCACCCGCATGCGCGGGCCATGACACCAAGCACTAAAGAATATACCGCGACAAATCCTGGTCCTTCGCCAGGTCGTCGACCCGGCCGTGGACATAAGCGCCGTCAACCGTGATCGTCTCGCCGCCCCGCTCGCTGGCCGAATAGCTCACCTCGTCCAGCACGCGCTCCATGATGGTCTGCAGCCGCCGCGCGCCGATATTCTCCAGGCTGGCATTCACCTGCGCCGCGAGATCGGCGATGGCGGCGATGCCGTCCTCGGTGAAATCCAGCGCGACCTCCTCGGTCTTCAGCAGCGCCACATATTGCTTGATCAGGCTGGCTTCCGGCTCGGTCAGGATGCGGCGGAAATCCTCGCGCGTCAGCGCCTTGAGCTCGACGCGGATCGGCAGCCGGCCCTGCAATTCGGGCAGAAGGTCCGAGGGCTTGGCGATGTGGAACGCGCCCGAGGCGATGAAGAGGATATGATCGGTCTTCACCTGGCCGTATTTGGTCGCGACCGTGGTGCCTTCGATCAGCGGCAGGAGATCGCGCTGCACGCCTTCGCGCGACACATCCCCGCCGCCGCGCATCTCGCTCCTGGCGCAGATCTTGTCGATCTCGTCCAGGAACACGATGCCGTGGTTCTCCACCGTCTCGATCGCGTCGCGCACGATGCGGTCCTCGTCGAGCAGCTTGTCGGCCTCTTCCGCCACCAGCGGCTCATGCGCCTCGGCCACCGTCATGCGGCGCTTCTTGCCCTTCTGGCCGAACGCCTTGCCGAACATGTCGGAGAGATTGAGCATCGAAATCTGCGCGTTCGGCATGCCGGGAATCTCGAAGCTCGGCATGCCGCCGGCATCCTTCATCTCCAGTTCGACCTCCTTGCCGTCGAGCTCGCCGGCGCGCAGCGATTTGCGGAAGCTTTCGCGCGTGTTGCCCGAGGACGAGCCGACCAGGGCGTCCAGCAGCCGTTCCTCGGCGCGGGCTTCCGCCTGGGCCTCGACCTCGCGGCGGCGCTGGCCGCGCACCTGGGCGATGCCGACTTCGAGCAGGTCGCGCACGATCTGGTCGACGTCGCGGCCGACATAGCCGACCTCGGTGAACTTGGTCGCCTCGACCTTCAGGAAGGGCGCTTGCGCCAGTTTGGCCAGCCGGCGCGAAATCTCGGTCTTGCCGACGCCGGTCGGGCCGATCATCAGGATGTTCTTGGGCAGGACCTCTTCGCGCAGCTCGGGGCCGAGTTGCTGGCGGCGCCAGCGGTTGCGCAGGGCGATGGCGACGGCGCGCTTGGCGTCGTGCTGGCCGACGATGTAGCGGTCGAGCTCGGAAACGATCTCGCGGGGGGTGAAGGAGGAACTCATTTACTCTCGAGACTTTCGATGACGACGTTGTCGTTGGTGTAGATGCAGATGTCGGCGGCGATCTTCATGGCGCGGCGCGCGATCTCCTCCGCCGACAAATCGAGGCCGATCAGCGCCCGCGCCGCGGCGAGCGCGTAGGGCCCGCCGGAGCCGATGCCGATCAGGCTGTCCTCCGGCTCGACCACGTCGCCGGTGCCCGAAAGGATCAACGAGGTCTTGGCGTCGGCCACCGCCATCATCGCCTCCAGCCGGCGCAGATAGCGGTCGGTGCGCCAATCCTTCGCGAGTTCGACACAGGCGCGCGCCAGATTGCCGGGATGCTGCTCGATCTTGGCCTCCAGCCGCTCCGACAGGGCGAAGGCGTCCGCCGTGGCGCCGGCGAAGCCGACCAGTACGTCGCCCCCGTTCGCACCTTTGCCGATGCGGCGCACCTTGCGCGCGTTCGATTTCATCACCGTGGCGCCCGCCGTAACCTGGCCGTCGCCGGCGACCACCACGCGGCCGCCCTTGCGCACCGACAGGATGGTGGTGGAGCGCCATCTTTCCTTGGTTGTCATAAAAGTGTCACCTGTGTCGCACGAACCGTTTAAGGGGCTAGCGCAAATGAGGAATTTCGCTGTAGCGGCAAGCCTAGGCGCCCTGCTCTGGCTGGCGCAACCGGCCCTTGCCGCACCCCTCACCTATGACTGCCAGGCGCGCATGACAAGGGTTTGGACGGTCCCGCCGCCGGTGGCCGGCGAAACCGATCCCTGGCAGTGCACCGCGCCGGCCAGGAAGCCGCCGGACGGCGTGCATTGGCAGCGCAATTCGCTGGAATATTGCCGGCTGAGCGTGAACCTCTATGACGAGGCGCTGGCGGCCGCCCAGCGCCTGGCCAGGACGCACAAGCCGCGCACCTGGCTGGTGCTGATGGATGCCGACGAGACGGTGATCGACAATTCGCTGTTCGAGCGCGAGCGCCAGATCTGCGGCGGCGAATTCAAGGACGGGCAATGGCGAAGCTGGGTGAAGGCCGAGATGGCGGCGGACGTGCCGGGCGCCGCCGCTTTCACCAACGCGGTGCACAAGCTCGGCGGGCTGGTGGGCATCGTGACGAACCGCGCGGGCGAGGACGACGCGCTGACCAAGGCGACCCTCAAAAAAGCCGGAATCTGGTTCGACTATGAGATCGGCATGACGGGCGATCATTCCGACAAGACCGAACGCTGGCGCGGCGCCGAAACGGCGCTCACGACGAAAGCCCATGGCCGGCCCATCGCGGTGATGTGGCTTGGCGACCAGGTCACCGATCTCGCCATCCTCGACCGGCGCGGCAGGCTGCTGCGCGCGATGAGCGAGA
This sequence comes from Rhizomicrobium sp., assembly GCA_037200045.1. Taxonomy (NCBI): domain Bacteria; kingdom Pseudomonadati; phylum Pseudomonadota; class Alphaproteobacteria; order Micropepsales; family Micropepsaceae; genus Rhizomicrobium; species Rhizomicrobium sp. Next base: position 2,231,603 of record JBBCHM010000001.1, on the reverse strand, counting down.
GCGACGCCGGCGACGGCATCGGCGACCATCTCTTCCTGCTGCCCAATCCGATGTATGGCGGCTGGCAGGGCAATCCGGACCGGTGACCATGGGCGAACTGCCGAATATTCCTTACGCGGACATTCGCGGCGGTACCTCGCTCGACCTGCTCAGGCTCTATCCCGACAAGGCGCGCGCTTTGGCGCGGGCCGCGACCGGCACGTTCGGCTTCGCCTCGCGCGCGGCGGGCGCGCTGGCGCTGCCGCTCGGCGACCGCGCCTCGCGCAACTGGCTGCGGCGCGCCGACAATCCGTTCCTGTCGGAGATCGACGCGCTGGCGGAGCTGCTGCAGATCCGCGGCGTCTATTTCCTCAATCTGTGTTTCGAATGGGGCTGCACCGGGGGGGTGTGGCGCGGCGAAGACGGTCCGGTGATGCGCCGCGTGCTCGACTGGCCGTTTCCCGATCTCGGCACGTCCATGGTGGTGGCGCATCAATCGGGACGCGCCGGCGATTTCTACAACATCACCTGGCCGGGGCTGAGCGGCAGCTTCCAGGGGCTGGCGCCGGGACGCTTCGCCGCCGCGATCAACCAGGCGCCGATGCGCAAGCGGAACGCGGGTTATGCCGGCGACTGGGTGAGGAACCGTGTCCGGGTCAGGGGCGAGACCGGCATGCCGCCGGCGCATCTGCTGCGCCTGGTGCTGGAGAGCGCCGCCGACTATGGCGCGGCCAAAACGATGCTGAGCGAGACGCGGCTTGCCGTGCCGGCGATCTTCCTTCTGTCGGGCGTGCGGGACGGCGAAGGCTGCATCATCGAGCGCACGGAGACGGCGGCGGCGTGCCGAAACGTCGAAGGGCACGCGGTGTGCGTCGCCAATCATTTCGAGACCCCGATCGAGCGGCAGGGCGCCGGCTGGCGCGCGCGGCCGATCGACAGCCTGGGCCGCGCCGCGGCGGCGCGGGCGCTGCCGCCCTGCGACGACGACTTCGCCTGGTTCCAGCCGCCCATCGCCAACGTCAACAGCCGGCTCGCCTTCGAGGCCAATGCGGCGACGGGATCGCTCGCGCTGATGGGGACCGACGGCCTGCAGCCCTCGACCGGCGTATTCCGGCTGCCCCGCGCCGCCTGAGCCGGCGTTTCGACAGCGCGGGACGATTGGGATAAGAAACCGTCACAGAATCGGGAATGCCGCGCCATGCGTACCGCCACGGTGGAAAGAAAGACTCGCGAGACGGAGATTTCCGTTTCGCTCGACCTCGACGGCTCGGGCCTCACTGATATCGACACCGGCATCGGTTTCCTCGACCACATGCTGGACAGCTTCGGCCGCCATTCGATGATCGACCTGAAGGTGCGCGCCCAGGGCGATCTGCATGTCGATTTCCATCACACCACCGAGGACACCGGCATCGTCATCGGCCAGGCGGTGAAGAAGGCGCTGGGCGATTTCGCCGGCATCACCCGCTTCGGCGCCGCCACCATCCCGATGGACGAGACGCTGACCCGCGTCGCCATCGACGTGTCGAACCGGCCCTATCTGATCTGGCGGGTCGACATCCCCAAGCCCAAGCTGGGCGAGATGGACACCGAGCTGTTCAAGGAGTGGTTCCAGGCCTTCGCGCAGAACGCCGGCATCTGCTTGCACATCGAGAACCTCTATGGCGAGAACAGCCACCACATCGTGGAGACCTGTTTCAAGGCCACGGCGCGGGCGCTGCGCCAGGCGATCGAGCCCGATGAGCGGCTCGAGGGGGGCGTCGCCTCGACCAAGGGAACGCTCAGCGAGAAGGGCTGAGCGCCACGCGAGCGGCTTAGGGACAGATCACCGTGCGCTTGAACCTGCCGCCTTTCGCGGCCGCGTTCGCCACCGCCGCGTTGGCCTGATCCAGCGGGAACGCCGTGGTCTCCACGGTCGCGATGTCCAGCAGCCCGGCGCGCACCAAGTTTATCATCAGCGTGTTGGCGGCGGGTGGATACATCCACTGGCCTTTGACCGTGATGTTGTTGCGCATGATCCACGGATAAGGGAGCGCGAGGTCGCCGCCGCCCAGCATGCCGACGCCGCCCATCAGGACGACGCGGCCATATTCGCGCACCGTCATCGCGGCGGCGCGGACGGCCGAGGCGGGCGCCCAGGGCGGCAGCAGATCGAGCACGCCATCGATGGGGCCCGGCGCCGCGGCTTTCATGCGCCGGATGTCTTCCGCTTCGTCGCCGGTCAGTTTCACGGTTCGAACGCGCGCGCCGAACCGGCGCTTCAGGCTTTCGAGCATCGCTTCGTTGCGGCCCGGCGCCACGACGCAGCCGGCGCCCATGGCCAATGCCACCGCCACGCCCGCGCTGCCGAAATTCCCCGTCGCGCCGCTCACCAGCAGCGTCTCGCCCGGTTTGAGATCGATGGCGAGGAGGCCGCCATAGGGCACGAGGTAGAGGCCGAGGACGCACCACATCCCCGCATCGGCCGCATCGATCGGGCCGAGGGGAAAGACGTTCTCGGTCGGGACCAGCATCCGCTCCGCCCAGGAACCGTGGTGATAGTGCTGCTGCAGTTTCAGGCCGCCCTCGCCGCGCGCGCTTAGGCCCTGCAGCGTGATGTCGGGCGTTCTGGCGTCGTCGCGCGAGCGCACCGTCGGATCGCAGATCACCCATTCGCCGATCCTGAGCCTTGTGGAATCGGGGCCGATGGCGCGAACGCGGCCGACCGCGCCAGCGCCGGGCGCCATCGGCAACGCCATCAGGTATTTCCGCTTCCCGCTCAAAACCTCGGCCATGTAGGGCAGCACGCCGGCCGCCACGACATCGACGATGACGTCTCCGGTGCCGGGCACGGGATCGGGCAGGTCTTCGATGACGAGGGGGGTTCCGAATTCCTTGAGGACGGCGGCTTTCATGGTCGGTTTCCGTTGGTATGACGCCCCTCCGTCGCATGTCTGGAAAACCGGATGCAGACCTGCTATTATCCTAGGATTGTAGACTGCTTCCGAGGGTTTCGTGGATCAGGCCGTCAACCGTGAACTGGGCGATTTCCTCCGCTCGCGCCGCAGCCGGCTGTCGCCGGAGGCCGTGGGCCTGCCCGGCGGTCGCCGGCGCCGGACCCCGGGATTGCGCCGCGAGGAAGTGGCGCAACTCGCCGGCATTGGCACCGACTGGTACATCCGCCTGGAACAGGGCCGCGCCGTCAGTCCATCGGTGACCACCGTGGAGTCCCTGGCGCGCGCCTTGCGCCTCGATCCGGTGGAACAGGCGCATTTGCGGGCCTTGACCCGCAACGCCGAGCGCCGTCCGTTGGGGCGGGAGGTCGTGCCCGACAGCTTGCGGCAGACCGTCGAGGCCTTGAACCTTCCGGCCTATGTGACGGGCCGGCGCTGGGATGTGCTGGCCTGGAACGCCGCAGCCGCCGAGCTCTTCGCGTTCGACCGCATTGCCGAGGCGGACCGCAACACGCTGATCCTGGTGCTCACCAATCCCAAGACCCGCGCGCTGTTCGGCGCGGATTGGGAGCGGGAAGCCCGGCGGATGGTGGCCCAATTCCGCGCCACCCACGACCTCTGGGCACAGGATCCCGCGTTCACGGATCTGCTGGAACGTCTGCGCTCCGGCTGCGCCGAATTCGCCGTTTGGTGGGACACCCACGATCTTCGCGAGACCATCGCCGGGCAGAAGCGGCTGACCCATCCGCGCAAGGGCGCGTTGCGCCTGCAGTACACCAGCTTCCAGGCCAATGACGACCCGAGCCTGAAGCTGGTGATCTATACCGAAGCCCGGGACTAGCCGAGCCGTCCCGGCACGTCAGATCGATGACACCGGCGTCATCTTTCTTGACTTTTAACGCCTCCGTCTTCACACTGACGATACCGTCACCATTTCAGTCGCGCAGCAGCCGGAGATCGCCATGGTTCAGATCACCAAAGACAATGCCTATGACGCGGTGGCGCCGGACGACTTTCCCGCGATGCTGGATCCCGCGCGCTACAATGTGCGCTCGACCGCCTTCGACAAGATCATCAGCGCGACCCACGACCATTTCTGGGATCCGCTCGACAAGAAATACATCGACTTCGCCGCGCCCTATGACGCGACGGAGAAGATGATCATGCCGGAGAATTTCTTCCCGATCTTCCACACCCGCATCGGCGATACGATGACGCGCGAGCAGAAGATCAAATTCGCCAACGAGGCGACGCGCTGGCAGCTTTCCGCCATCCTGCATGGCGAGCAGGGCGCGCTCGCGCTCTCCGCCTCGCTCTGCCACATCCTGCGCGATCCGGGCGCCCAGGAATACGCCGCCAACCAGACGCGCGAGGAAGCCCGCCACGTCACCGCCTTCGCCGCCTATATCAAGGCGCGCTGGGGCTCGCCGCTGCCCTGCGGCCCCACGCTGCAATCGCTCTTGACCGAGATGGTCGGCGCGCCGGAGGTCTACAAGAAGATCGTCGGCATGCAGATGCTGGTCGAGGGCCTCGCCATGGGCGCCTTCGCGACGCTGTACCAGAACGCGCAGGACCCGTTGTTGGTGAAGCTCTGCCAGCTCGTGATGACCGACGAGGCGTTCCATCACAAATTCGGCAAGATCTGGGCCGACCGCACGATCCCCAAGCTCAGCAAGGACGAGCAGAACCTGGTCGAGGACTGGGCGGCGCAATGCTTCCAGACGCTGCTGTTCAACCTCATCAACGCCGAGCAGATGCAGACGGTCTATGACAGCGTCGGCATCGACTGGCAGGACGCGCGCGCCGCGATCATGGAAGCCTTCACCGACGACGACCGCCGCGAGGGCATGAAGCAGTCGGCCAACATCTTCCGCGTGCTGATCAAGACGCTGCTGAACGCCGGCATCATCACCGAGCGCACCAAGGCGTTCTACGGCATGTATGTCGACATGGACGAGCTGAAGAAAGAAGGCGACCGCATGGTCGGCGACGACATTGCCGAGGAGGGCATCCGCTACCTCCAGACCATCAACTTCGCCGACCGCGGCAAGAGCGGCGAGCTGCTCGCGGCGGAATAGACCGGCCGCCACCGGACGCGCGAAAGGGCGGTTCAACAGAGCCGCCCTTTTGCTTTATGGTCGGCGCCATGGACAAGCGACACGCCGACGGCAGCGCGGGCGACGCGGATTACGGCGTCCTCGGGCCCGGTTATGCCGGGTTCCGCCGTCCCGAGCCGCGTATCGCGGCGTTCATCCATGCGGCGCTGGGTGATGCGAAGACGGTGCTGAATATCGGCGCCGGCGCCGGCTCCTACGAGCCGTCCGACCGCGCCGTGACGGCGGTGGAGCCTTCCGCCGCGATGCGGGCCGAGCGCCCGGCGCATCTGCCGCGCGCCATCGATGCGGTCGCGCAGAAGCTGCCCTTTGCCGACGGCTCGTTCGATGCCGCGATGACGACGTTCTCGGTGCATCAATGGCCGGACCTCGCCGCCGGCTTGAAGGAAATGCGGCGTGTGACGCGCGGGCCCGTCGTCGTGATGACGGGCGATCCGGATCGATTGGACCGCTTCTGGCTGGCCGAATACGCGCCGGAGGCGATCGCGACCGAAGCGCGGCGCTATCCGCCGGTCGCGGCCTTCGCGCCGCTCGGAGGCGACATCGAAGCGACGCCTATCCCCATTCCGCTCGATTGCAGCGACGGCTTCAACGAAGCCTATTACGGACGTCCCGAGATGCTGCTCGATCCGAAGGCGCGGCGCGCCTGCTCGGCCTGGAGCTTCGTCGCGCCCGAGGCGGCGGCACGGTTCGAACGCGAGCTGGCGCGCGACCTTGCGAGCGGCGCCTGGGACGCGAAGCACGGCGCGCTGCGGTCCACGCCGGTTTTCCACGGGTCGCTGCTGTTGATAGTATCGCGGCCATGAGCATTGGAAATGAGAGTGGGCGCCGCGCGAAGCTGGAAGAGGCCGAGGCCAGGGGACTGGCGCTGTTCGACGCCATCGAACGCGAAGGCCTGATCGTGCCCGGCAAGCGCGAGGACGCGCTGAGCGAGGAGATCCACGCCTTGGCGCGCGACCGTTTCGGCGTCAAGGCGCATTGGCACAAGCGCATCGTGCGGGCCGGCCCGAACACGGTGTGCGTCTTCTCCGACGATCCGCCGGTGCACACGATAGAGGAAGACGACCTGGTCTATCTCGATCTCGGCCCGGTGATCGGAGATTGGGAGGCCGATCTCGGCCGCACCTATGTGTTCGGCGGCGATGCAAGGAAGAAGGCGCTGGTCGCCGACCTGCCGCGTCTGTTCGACATCGTGGCCGCGCACTACCACGCCGCGCCCGACATCACCTGCGAGCAGCTCTACGCCTTCGCGCAGAAGACGGCCGAGGCGGCCGGCTGGCTGTTCGGCGGCGAGATCGCCGGCCACACGATCCAGGGCCGCTTTCCGCACGCCCCGGTGCCGCGCGCCGGAAGGCTGATCGCGCCCGGCAACGCCAGCCGGATGCGCGACCCCGACGCGGCCGGCGACGAAAGGCACTGGATATTGGAGATCCACCTTGTCGACAAGGCGCGGACCTTCGGCGGGTTCTATGAGCGGCTCTTGTAAGCCCGATTGACTCTCCCGTTCCCGAAGTGTTCCAATCGGGCATGGCACTCGTTTCGACGGCAAATGCGGCGGAGGTGGCGCGCGGCGTCAGCCGGCTCCTGCTGCAACAGGGCTTCAGCCCGATCCTGGAATTCACCCTGGCCAATGGGCGGCGGCTCGACGTCGCCGCGCTCGGCGCCGACGGCACGCTTCTCGGCGTGGAGATCAAGGTCGCGCTGGCCGATCTGCGCGGCGATACCAAATGGCCGGACTATCTCGACTTCTGCGAGCATTTCTATTTCGCCATCCCGCCGGACTTTCCCGATGAGCATGTGCCGCCGGGCACCGGGCTGATCGTCGCCGACAAATATGGCGGCGCCATCGTGCGGCCGGCGACACCGGCGCCGGTGCATGCCAGCCGACGCAAGGCGGTGACGCTGCGCTTCGCCAAGGTCGCGGCCGACCGGCTGGCCTCGCTGCTCGAAATCGCGCCGGACCCGCGCCAGGCCACGGTGCTGCCCGATGCCGATCACTGAACGGGCCTTGCGCAAAATCGCCTTGTCGTTCCCCGGGGCGACGGAGGAGCCGTCCTACGGCAAGCCGGCGTTCAAGATCGAGAAGAAGTTCTTTACCCGGCTGCGCGCCGAGGACGCCTCGATCGTGTGGGTCGTGGGTTCGATCGACGAGCGCGACAACCTCATCGAGATGGACCCGAAAACCTATTTCATCACCGACCACTATAAAGACTATCCGAGCGTGCTGGTGCGGATATCGCGCCTGAACGAAACGATGCTGCGCAAGATGCTGGAGCGGCGCTGGCGCGCCATCGCGCCCAAGAAGCTGATCAAGGCGGTCGATGAAGGCGCGGCCGCGAAGCCCGCGCCGAAGAAAAATGCCACGCGGTAGGAGCGTTTCGGGTTCGATTTACCCACAAAGCCGTCATTGCCGGCCCACGCTGTCGCTAGGCCCGTCCGGGCAATCCATCTTGCTCGCGGCCAAATTGGATCGCCCGCATGAAGCGGGCGATGACGATTACTCTTTGAATGATCCAATCCGAACCGAAACGGCTCTACCGCGGGCTGCGCTTCGCCAGGATCCGCTGCAGGGTGCGGCGGTGCATGTTGAGGCGGCGCGCCGTCTCGGACACGTTGTGGCCGCACAGCTCATAGACCCGCTGGATGTGTTCCCAGCGCACGCGGTCCGCCGACATCGGATTCTCCGGCGGCTTGGGCTTGGAGCCGGGCTGCGCCAGCAGCGCCGCCAGGATGTCGTCGGCATCGGCCGGCTTGGGCAGATAGTCGATGGCGCCGTACTTCACCGCCGCGACCGCGGTCGCGATATTGCCGAAGCCGGTCAGCACCACGACGCGGCTCTCCGGACGCACGACATGCAGCGTCTCCACCACGTCCAGCCCGTTGCCGTCGTCGAGCTTCAGGTCCACCACCGCATAGGCCGGCGGCGCTTCCTTGGCGCGCGCCTTGCCCTCGGCGACACCCTCCGCGATGGTCACGGTGAAGCCGCGCGCTTCCATGGCGCGGGCCAGCCGCTCGCGCAGGGGGCGGTCATCCTCGACCAGAAGCAGGGTTTTATCGTCGCCGCTCATTTCTTGCCTTTTGGGGGGGTGCCTGTCCGGGTGTCATATACCGCGCACCCCCCTGCGACAACCGAAACTTCGGAAACGATAACTCGTTCTTATACCTAGGGATTCGCCCGGCCGGGCTTCTCTAGCCCTCGCCGCGTCCGGGCGGGCCTTCGCCGTCGATCACGTTGCGCGGCCACACCGCGCTGACCCGCGCGCCGCCGGAATCGGGATTGATGGCGGTGACGGTCGCGCCGGTCTGTTCCAGCAGGGTCTTGGCGATGAAGAAGCCCAGCCCCATGCCTTCATGCTTGTCGAGCGTGCCGGTGGGGCCGATCTCGGTCTCGCCCAGCGCGAAATGGCCGGGGCGCGAGGTGATATAGGGCTCGCCGATGCGCTCGAAGATCTCCGGCGCGAAGCCGGGGCCGTCATCCTCCACCGCGATGCGCAGCTGGCTGGCGTTCCACTGCGCCTGGATGCACACCCGGCTCTGCGCGAAATCGGCGGCGTTCTCGATGATGTTGCCCAGCCCGTGCAGCAGCTCCGGCGCGCGCCACACTTGCGGCATGGCATCGCCGCCGATATCGGGCTTGAGCTCGATGGCGATCTCCAGATCCTCGCCGCGATAGGGATCGGCGAGATCCTCCAGGAAGGCGCCGAGCGGCAGCCGCGCGGTCTCGCCGAGCAGGGTTTCCTCGGGGTTGGCAAGACGGGCGAGGATGGCGCGGCAGCGTTCGGCCTGTTCGCGCAGCAGCGCCGCGTCCTCGGCCTCGGACGAGCCGGGCGGCAAGGCGCGTTCGAGCTCGCGCGCCACCACCGCGATGGTGCCGAGCGGGGTGCCGAGCTCATGCGCCGCCGCCGTCGCCAGCGCGCCGATCGAGGCCAGGCGATGCTCGCGCGACAGCGCAAGCTGCGTCGCGGCCAGGCCGGCCGACATGCGCGCGCCTTCGCTCGCGATGCGCCAGGAATAGATCGAGGTGAATCCGATGCCGATCACCAGCGAGGCCCAGATACCGGCGAGGTACAGGGTCGGCAGGACCAGCGCCTCGCCCGCCGCCCAGGGCAGCGGCTTGTGGAACACCGAGATCACGCAGACCGAAAGGAAGGCGGTGCCCGCCAGGATCAGCGTGTTGCCGAGATTGAGCGTCGCCGCCGCGATCACCACCGGCGCCAGGAACATCAGCGCGAAGGGGTTCATGATCCCGCCGGTCAGGTAGAGCAGCGCCGCGAGCTGCAGCACGTCGAAGCCGAGATAGCCCGTCGCCTCGCGATTGGTGAGCCGGTGGCTCGCCGGATAGCGCAAGGCGAGCACGACATTGACCACCACGCTGGCCGCGATGGCGCCGGCGCATTGCAGAAGGGGCAGCGAATAGCCGAAGCCGAAATAGACGATGAACAGCGCCGCCGACTGGCCGCCCACCGCCATCCAGCGCAGATTGGACAGCGTGCGCAGCCGCACCCGGCCGCGCGCCGCCGAGGCGGGCGTCGGGGTGAAGCTTCGTATCCTGGCCGCGTCCGTGTCGCTCACGCGCCGATTCGCCTCTTTCGCTTGGCTCATCCTGCCATTATCAAACGCCGGGCGCGCGGTTCAATCGGGCGCCAAGACGGTCCCATGCGGCGCATTTCGGTCATCCTCATTCCGGTCCTGCTGGTGCTGGCGCTCGTCCTGGGCGTGACGCTGTGGCGGGTGAGCGACGCGCTGCCGGGACTCGGCCGCATCGTGGGAACCGGCGCGCCCGCCATCGGCGGACCGTTCACGCTGACCGACCAGGACGGCAGGACACGGACCTCGGCGGAGTTCCGCGGCCGCTACATGCTGATCTATTTCGGCTACTCGTTCTGCCCCGATGTGTGCCCGACGACGCTGGCGATGATCGGCGACGCGCTCGAAAAGCTCGGGCCGCGCCGGAGCCGCATCGTTCCGATCTTCATCACCGTCGATCCCGCGCGCGATACGCCGGCGCAGCTCAGATCTTATCTGAAGGCGTTCGGGCCAGGCTTCGTGGGGCTGACCGGCCACGCGAAGGCCATCGCGAAGGTCGCGGGCGACTATCGCGTTTATTTTAAGAAGCAGCCGCTGCCGGGCGGCGGCTACGGCATGGATCATTCCAACGTGATCTATCTGATGGGCCCGGACGGGCGCTTCGTCGCCTATTGGGACGACACCGCGATCGGCCCCGACAAGCTCGCCGAGGAATTGCGCGCGCGGCTTTAGGGGACGACGGGCTTGCCGTCCTTCGTCTCGACGAGCCCCATGCTGTTGCCCGCCGGGTCCTTGAACAGGCCGATCACCACGACGCCCTTCACCTCGAAGCGCGGCATGATCACGGTGCCGCCGGCGGCCGTGACCTGCGCCAGCGCCGCCGCGACATCGGGCACGCCGAGATAGATAATCTTGTCCGTGGGATCCTTGCGCAGCGTGCCGTCCAGCCCGGCATTCTTGATCGCGCCGCCGGCGTCGATGGTCCAGCCGAACACGCCGGCATAGAAAGCGCGCTGCTTGTCCTGGTCGGGGCCGGCGATGTCGAAGAAGACGATGGGGGCGGCGGGCACGGGCGTTCCCTTCAGATCGGCGGCGCGCGCCGCGACCGGCGCCAGGAGGACAAGGACGGCGAGCAAGGCCTTGCGCATCGTTTTACCCCGGCGTCAGACGTTCGGCACGCCCAATCCTGCCTGAACGCTGGCGGCGATCAAGGTGTTGCGCATCAGGCAGACGATGGTCATGGCGCCGACGCCGCCCGGCACCGGCGTAATATAAGACGCGACCTGCGCCGCCGGCTCATAGTCGACATCGCCGACGATCTTCGTCTTGCCGCCGCCCAGATCGATCCGGTTGATGCCGACATCGATGACAACCGCGCCGGGCTTGACCCAATCGGCCGTCACCAGGCCGGGCTTGCCGATGGCGGCGACCAGGATGTCGGCGCGGCGCGCCAACGCCGGCAGGTCGCGCGAGCGCGAATGCGCCATGGTGACGGTGGCGTTGGCGGCAAGCAGGAGCTGGGCCGCCGGCTTGCCGAACAACAGCGAGCGGCCGATCACGATGGCGTCCTTGCCGGCGACATCGCCGATAGTGTCCTTGAGCAGCATCATCACGCCGGCCGGGGTGCAGGACACCAGCGCGGCGCGACCGCTCAGCAGCAGGCCGGCATTGGTCGGCGTCAGCGCGTCGACATCCTTGGCCGGATCGAGCGCGTCGAGCACCGCGGCCTCGCGCACCTGGGCGGGCAGCGGCATCTGGACCAGAATTCCGTGTACGGACTTGTCGTCGTTGAGCGCCTTGACGCGCGCCAGCACCTCGGCCTCCGAGGCGTCGGCCGGCAGCGAGAAATGCAGCGACTTGAAGCCGATGGCCTCGGCCGTCTTGCCCTTGTTGCGGACATAGACCTCGCTCGCCGGATCGTTGCCGACCAGAACGGTCGCCAGGCCCGGCACGATGCCATGGGCGCTCTTGAGGGCGGCGGTCTGCGCCACCAGGCGCTCGCGCAGTTTCGCGGCGGCGGCTTTTCCGTCGATGATCTTGGCGGTCACTTGGCGGCTCCGAGCGTTTCGAGCCGGCGGATCGTGTCCGGATCCGGCGCGGCGATAGCGATGGTCTTCAGGCGCGAGGTCTCCCCCGCGATGATCTCGATTGTGGTCTTGCGCACGCCGAGCGTCTTTGCCAGCAGCGCAATCAGAGCCGCATTGGCCTTGCCGTCTTCCGGCGGCGAAGCGACGCGGGCCTTCAGATGCTCGCTCCCATCGGCGCCCACGCTCCAGCCCTCGACGGCATCGCGCCCGCCCTTGGGCGTCAGGCGCAGCGCGAAGACGACGCCGCCCTTGGCGGACCGCAGGCGCGCCATGACCGTCAGTGCGGATACATCAGATAGACGAGAAGATTGTCGAGGAAGATCCGCAGCAGCTCGATGCAGATCCACACGATGATGGGCGACAGGTCGAGGCCCCGGATCGGCGGGATGACCCGGCGCACCTGGCGAAACACCGGCTCGGTCAGCGCGTCCAGGATTTGGAAGAGCTGGCGCGCCAGCGGATTGCGAAGGTTGAGAATCCCGAACGCGACCAGCCAGCTCGCGATCACCGCGACGATGATGATCATGATGTAGAGGTCCGCGACCGTGTTCACGAGCCACAGCAGCGGGGACAGGAAGACGTTTGCCATCGAAGACGGGAGGCCTTTCGCTAGTCGCGGGAGCGCCCTTGTACTGGCTGGCCCGCCGCATTCCAAGCGCGCGGGAACCGGGCGGCGGCGTCCGGTGCGCTGATTTGCCGGCGTTTTCGCCAGCCTTGACACATGAAGGGCCCGCTCCCTACATACCCGCCGCGCCGGGCGACCGGCGCCAAAGCGTGGTTCGGGGCTGTAGCTCAGTTGGGAGAGCGCCTCGTTCGCAATGAGGAGGCCAGCGGTTCGATTCCGCTCAGCTCCACCAGCCTTCGCCTGCGGGCTTCGGCTTGGCAAGCCCGACCACGCGCTACTTCCCCGTATAGCTCACCCGCCACACCACCTTACCGGCATCGTCGGCGATCAACAGGCTGCCGTCCCCGGCGACGGCGAGGCCGGCGGGGCGGCCCCAGACCCGCGCCGGCTCGCCCGGTCTGTCGGCGCCGTTCCAGAAGCCGGTGACGAAGTTCTCATAGCCGCCCGACGGCCGGCCGTTCCTGAACGGCACGCGCACCACCTTGTAGCCAGTGGGCGCGCCCGCGTTCCACGAACCGTGCAGCGCGACGAACGCATCGCCCTTGTAGGACGCGGGGAACTGCGCGCCCTCGTAGAACACCAGCCCCAAAGGCGCGGAATGGGCGTGGAACAGAAGGTCCGGCGGAATCGCCTTGGCCACCAGGTCCGGCCGCTTGACGCCCCAATCGGGGTCGGGATGGGGGCCCAGCCAGGCATAGGGCCAGCCATAGAAGCCGCCCGGCCGCACATGGGTGAGATAATCGGGCACCATCGCGTCGCCATAGCCGTCGCGCTCGTTGACCGTGACGAAGAGATCGTCCGTACCCGGATAGAACGCCAAGCCCACCGGATTGCGCGTGCCGGTCGCGAAAGGTTTCAGCGAGCCGTCGGGCGCCACGATCTGCACGCTGGCGCGCGTCGGCGCGTCCGGCCCGACATTGTTGGAGCTGCCGATCCCGACATAGATCGCGCCCTTGGAATCGATCGCCAGATCGCGCGTCCAGTGAAAGCCGCCGGGCGACAGATCCGGCGCGGTGGTGACGCGGTCCCGCTTGCCCGCCTTGGTCGCGCCGTCGGCATAGGCGAGGCGCCACACCGCCTTGTCATCGCTGACATAGAGCGCGCCCTTCGCCATCGCCAGGCCATGCGGCCGGCTGAGGCCGTCGACGAAGGTCGAGACGGCAACCCTGCCGCCCGCCGCGTGGAGCAGGTCGACGCGGCCGGCCGCCGGCTCGGCCAGGAAGACATCGCCGTTCGGCGCCACCGCCATCCAGCGCGGATTGACGAAGCCCGAGGCATAGACCTCGATCTCGAAGCCGGGCGGCACCGCCGGCACGACGCCGGCCGGGCGCGGCACCACGGTGGACGGATTGGCGAGGCCCGGCGTCGCGAAGGGCTTGGGCAAGTCCTTGACCTGAATATCGAATTTCTGCCCCGGCTGGTCGGCGGCGAGGGCCAGACCGGTGCTCAGCAAAAGGCCGGCGGCAAGGACGAGCGGGCGGGTCATGGCGTCTCTCAAAGGAAGCGGCAAGGAAGGCTTTACGAGCTTAGCGTAAAGCTTGGGCAAGAACATTCGAGCCCTGCCATGCGATCCGCCCCGCTTGCCGCCCTGCTGCTGTCCGTCGCCCTACTGGGCGCGCCGGCGCGCGCCGATGACGATGGCGACGGCAAGGCGCCCAAGCACAAGGTGACCCAGGCGGATTCCTACCTGATGGTCGATCCGCTGTACCTGCCGATCTTCGAGGGCGACCGGCCGGTCGGCATGCTGATGATCGGCGTGGGCATCGATATCCTGGACCCCAGGCTGCGCGCCGAGGCGGAGCGCGCGATGCCGATCCTGCGCGACGGCTTCGTGCGCAACCTGATGAACTTCAGCACAACCTCGGTCAGGACCTGGCGCCAGCCCGATGTGGGGATGATCGCCGACCGCCTGCAAGGCGTGACCGACCGCGTCCTGCGCCGCAAGGGCGCCAAGCTGCTGCTCGCCCAGATCGCGATGCGGGTGTCGAAATAGACGTTACGCCGTAACGCTGGTCCCGGCCGCCGTCGCGGTGGCGTTGTTGGCCTTGGCGAACGCATCCAGGATCGTGTTCACGAACGAGCCGCCGCCCTGCTGGCTCTGGATGTTCTGCCACGCGGTGGCGAAATCGGCCGAGCTCAGCGTGCCCGACTTGTCCGAATCGAGCGCGGTGAAATCGCTGGTGGCCTCGGCGGCGGTGCCGCCATTGGCCGTGACGGCGCTCGAGAACTCGTCCTGGCTGACCGAGCCGTCCTGGTTGCCGTCGAGCAGCGACATCAGCGAGTCGACCGGGCTGCCGCTTCCGCTCGCGCCACCGGCGTGGTGATGATGATGGTGATGCGGCACACCGCCGGCCTGCGGAGCGGCGCTCGCCATCTGGCTTTCCGTGACGCCGCTCGAACCGTCGTTCGGGTTCAGCGCCGTGTAGAGCGCGTCCGCCTGGCCCTGCGTTCCGCCGGCCTTTTCGACATAGGTCTCCATCTCGCCTTGCGAGACGCTGCCGTCGCCGTCGGAGTCCATGGCGTTGAAGAGGTTCTGGGCCGGATCGGCGGACGTCGTGCCGCCGATCGCGTTCTGCAGGCCCATCAGGGCCGACAGGATCTGGTTGCTGAGCGAGGGCTGCGCGGTCCCGGTCAGCGCGTTGCTGGACGCGGCGGGGGCGGACGCCGGCTCGGCTGGCGCGGCCGGCGTGTCGCTGGGCGTGCTGGGCGAGGGGGAAAACTGCGCGAAGAGCGATGCGAGACGCTGGGTGGCGTAGGTGGCGGCGCCGATGGCGAATGACATGGGGCGAACTCCCTGTTCGCCTTCGAGGTTGCGAAAGGCGTGCCGTTTGCCGCCGACACGGGAGCGCCAAAAACAGACTTAGGAAAGTCTTACCCGCGACAGCGGCGCGACAAAGCCGGGAGAATCTGCCGCGCGGCGGCAAGACCTGCCGGGCAATTCGCGCCCCGGCACGACACGCCGATCAGCGAGGCCAGCCCGGATTCCTCACCGGCGCAACGGTCTGCCCGGCGACGGAATAGCGGCGGACGATCTCGACGAGATTGGTGTCGCTGTCGAAATCGTGGAAGCGGATCTCAAAGTAATCGGCGCCGACCGAGAGCCGGCCGAAATCCTCATCGGCCCAGGACAGGCTGCCATGGCCGGTGAACAAGACCTTGGGCCGGAGCGGATTGGCCGCCGGGCGCAGCACCGAATAAGCGATGCCCGACAGGGTCGAGATGCAGCTCGTCGGCAGATGCTTTTCGACCAGGAACCAGTCGCCATCGCTGTCGGGCGGCGAGATGGCATAGTCGAACGCCTGATAAGAGCCCGCGACGTCGCGATAGGGCGGGCTCGACACGCGCATGATCTCGCTCCAGCCCTCGTCGCTGTGCTGGAAGATCATCAGCATCGTGTCGCCGCCGCAGGGGATGCCGAAGGTCGCGGTGATACCGATCAGTCCCTGGCCGAGCGGCCTGGTCTCGAAGCTCAGTGACCAGCCGGGGTCGAGCGCGTGCGGCGGCATTTCGTCGTTGCGATAGACCCTGCCGGGCTCGAGGGATCGCGCCCAGCCGAGACGGGAGAGATCGACTTCGATCCCCTCCACGTCCGCGTTTTCGGACTGGCAGCGCATATAGGCGAGGATGAATTCCGCCAAGCGTGCTTTCAGGTCCGCGATGGCCGATTGGGTCTGGCGCGGGATCGCCGTTTCCTGGTCCTTGCCGGGCGCCAGCAGCATCAGCGCATTGCGCGCATCCTGGAGCCGCGACGCGGTGCTGCTGATCTCGGCCTGCGGGCAATCGGCGGCGCGCGCGGCCGGCGCCAGCGCGAGCAGGGCGATAACGATGACGGATGAAAGCCAACCGCGCACAATACTCCCCCGAGGCGGTGCGCGCAGCTTCGATCCGATTTGCGGCGGATTTATGCCGGGCTTTGCATATTGTGCACGATGCCGAGAAGAGTCGCGCGCGGCAGGAAGGGCGCCAGCGTCGCGAGCATCTTGTTGCGCGCGCCGGTGACGACGACGCGGCGGTTCTTCTGAAAGCCGCGATAGCCCAGCCGCGCCACGACGGCCGAGGTCATCGGCGTTCCCAGATTGGTCAGCTTGGTCTTGCCGGTGCCGGCGCGCTCGCGGAAATTGCTCTCGGTCGGTCCGGGGCAGAGGCAGCTCACATGCACGCCGGTGCCCTCGGCCTCCTTCCACAGCGCCTCGGAGAACGACAGGACGAATGCCTTGGACGCGTAATAGACCGCCATCAAGGGACCCGGCTGGAAGGCGGCGGTGGAAGCGACGTTGAGCACGCCGCCGCGCCGCGCGGCGAGCATGCGCGGCCAGTAGATGTGGGTGAGCTCCGCCAGCGCGCGGATGTTGAGATCGATCATGCCCATCTCTGCTGCGAGATCGGAGCCGCCATAGGCGCCGGCGACGCCATAGCCGGCATTGTTGACCAGCACATCGACCTTCAGGCCGCGTCCGTCGAGCGCCTTGGCCAGCTTGGCGCCGGCGCCGATCTCGCCGAGATCGGCGGGCATCGCCGCGACGCTGACCTTGTACTTGCCGGCGAAGTCCTGGGCGATCCTGTCGAGCGCCTCGGCCGAGCGGGCGGTGAGGACGAGGTCGTAGCCGCCCTCCGCGAAGCAGCGCGCCAGTTCGAGGCCGATCCCCATGCTGGCGCCGGTGATGAGCGCGGTCTGTCCTTCACCCTTGCGTTTGCGGGCCATGATGTCGTCCTCCTTCAGTCCTTGGCGATGGCGCGCCATAGCGCCTCTTCCAGATCGGATGCGGTACGGGCGTCGAAGGCGAGCGCGCCCTGGCTGGCGAATTTCGTGAGGCCGGCGGCGGCACCCCACATCAGGGCGACGACCAGGGCCGGGTCGATGTCGCGGATCGCGCCGGCGGCCCGCGCCTCGGCCACGAAGGCGCGGGCGGTTTCGCCATAGGTCCGGCTCAGGGCACGCGAGTCCGCGTCGAGATAGGCGCCATGATGATGCAGGTCCATGAACCTTGCGGCGCGCGGATAGGTCCGGGCGAAGACCATCATGCGCTGCCAAGTGGCGGAGAACTTCTCCCGTACCGAAAGCGACGGCGGCAAGGGGGCGAGGACGAAGGCGTTGTAGATGTCCTTCCACTGCCGGTAGATCGCGTTGACCAACGCCTCCTTGCTGGCGAAATAGCGGTAGACCGTGCCGGTGGCGACGCCCGCTCTTGCCGCGATTTCCGGCACCGCGACGCCATCGAAGCCGCGGGTCTCGAAAAGATCGAGGGCGGCATCCAGCAGCCGGGCGCGTTTGTCGCCATTGGGTTTCTTCGTATTATCAATAGCTTCCGTCGTAGACACGGCGCGCCTAGTTGAGAATGAACGTTCATTCATACCAAAACCTGGCATTTGCGGCAAGGGAAAGATGGGTGCGGAAATGGAGCGGTCAGCCGGCCGGGACGAAGGTCGCGCGGGCGTCGCGCAGCGCCGATTTCAGGGTCCGGGCGAAGCGGGCCCGCTCCTCCGGCGCCAGGAACTGGCCGATGCGCAGGAACCGGCCATGGCTCCACAGGGTGAGCTGGCTGGCGTGCTCGGGCGGATCGTCCATCTCGACCCGCACCCAATAGGGATTGAACGCCCATTCGCGCGGCGGGCCGTTCGGCGGCGTGCGGGCGACGAGGAGGCGCGCCGGGGTGAGCGTCACCCGCTCCTGCCGCTTGGCGGCGCGGCTGCTGGCGCGAAAGGCCCAGGCGAGCAGGGCGACGTCGAGCCCCAGGAACGGCGCGATCGGCCAGGCGCCCTTCAGGATGAAGCTGAGCGCGAAGGCGATATTGACGAGAGCGACGGCCGCCAGGATCGCGAGCAGCGTCCGCGGCCGCAGCGGCGGGCTCGGCCGCAGGACCTCGTCGAGCAGGATGTCGTCTTCCGGATGCATGGCGACGGCAATACTTGCGCGGCAAATCCGTTCCCGCAACAGTCCGCGCGCATTCACATCAGGCCCGCAATGGCACGCGCGTTCACGCCCGCCGAAGTCGAGGAGTTCTTCGCGCGGCTGAAGAAAACCATCCCCGAGCCCAAGACCGAACTGAAATCGGTGAACCCCTATACGCTGCTGGTGGCGGTGGTGCTGTCGGCCCAGGCGACCGACAAGGGCGTCAACAAGGCGACCGAGCCGCTGTTCAAGATCGCCGATACCCCCGAGAAGATGGTGGCGCTGGGCGAAGCGCGGCTGACGGACTACATCAAGACCATCGGGCTCTATCGCGGCAAGGCGAAGAACGTCATCGCCCTGTCGAAGCTCCTGATCGAGCGCCATGGCGGACAGGTGCCGCATACCCGCGAAGAACTCGAAGCCTTACCCGGCGCCGGCCGCAAGACCGCCAATGTCGTGCTCAACGTCGCCTTCGGCCAGAAGACCATCGCGGTCGACACGCATATCTTCCGCGTCTGCAACCGCACCAACCTGGCGCCCGGCAAGAACGTGCTCGAGGTCGAGCTGAAGCTCGAAAAGAAGGTGCCCGACAAATACAAGCTGCACGCCCATCACTGGCTGATCCTGCACGGGCGCTATACCTGCATTGCGAGGAAGCCGCTGTGCCCGACCTGCGTGGTGCGCGATCTGTGCCGCTACAAGGACAAGACGAAAGAGGATGAGGTCGTCAGGAAACCGGCTGCGGCGCGACGCGGGCGCGCAACCCGCTGAGGCAAGTCTCGTCGGCGGCGATGCTCTGGCCGCGCGGCGCGGTCTCGACATGCCAAACCGCCGTGTCGCCGCCGCGCGAATAGAGGAAGAAGAACGCCTTGCAGGCGGCGCCGTCGAACCGCCAGATCTGCGCATTGCCGTCATGGCGCACGAAAGCGGGCTGGCCGTATTGCGCCTTCAGTTCCGCTTCGTGCAGGCCCGTGGTTCCCACCGGCTCGCCTTCCGGCGGGGCGGAGGGAAGCTCGACATGGGCCGGCCCGGCGGCGCGTGGCGCGGCGCAGGCGCCGAGCAGGGCGCAGAGGATGAGAACGGGAACCAGCCTGTTCATGACTTGCCTTCCAGAAGCGTCACACGTTTGAACAGATGTGCCATCAAAGCGGCGCCGAAAAAAGGCGCGATCAGGTCGATGCCGGGAATGACGGTCAAGACCGCGATCAGCAGCCCGCCAATATAGACCTTGCCGGCATGGCGGCGGCGCAGCGCGTCGCTCTGCTGGCGCGGCAGATGGCGCAGGGCCGCCAGCTCGAAGAATTCGCGCCCCAGCAGCCAGCCATTGGCGAGCAGCGCGACGGCCTCGGGCACGAACGGGATCTCGGCGTCCAGGGCCAGCGCCGCGCCGTTGATCAGCACCGCCAGCACGACGAGCTTCAGGCGCTCGCCGGTGCCGCCGATCCAGGGCGCGCCGGGCGCCTTGGGATCGTTCGGATAGAACCGCGCGTCCACCTTGGCGGCGATGCGGTCCAGGAACAGCGAGCCGACCAGCGCCGCCACCGGCGCGCCCAGCGCGAAGACGACCAGGAGCAAGGCAATCGGCGCCGCGACTTCGAGCAGGGCCTTGAGCCAGGCCGGCACCGTCGCGGGCAGGTGGACGATCGCGTATTCGAGGCCGGCGATCAGCGCGACGAACGCGATGGCGGACGCCACCAGCACCCAGAACAGCAGGCCCACGAAGTCGCGGCCGAACAGCGTCGCGACCGCCTTGCGCACGCTTGCGAACATGTCCGGCGTCCTCTAACTCACTAGCGGTTATAGCGGGGAACGGGCGCATGGCGCACAAATTCGACGTGACGGGAATGGGCAACGCGATCGTGGACGTGCTGGCGCCCGTCGACGAGCAATTCCTGCTGGATCATTCCATCGCCAAGGGCGTGATGACGCTGATCGACGAGCACCGGGCGGTCCATCTGCACGGCGCGCTGAAGAACACGCGCGAGATCGCCGGCGGCTCGGGCGCCAACACCATGGCGGGCTTCGCCTCGCTGGGCGGCAACGGCGTCTTCCAGGGCAAGGTCAAGCAGGATCGGCTGGGCGAAGCCTTCCGCGCCAGCATGAAGGACACCGGCGTGCACTTCACCACGCCGTCGGCGGAGGACGGACCGGCCACCGCCCTGTGCGTCGTCGCGGTGACGCCGGACGAGCAGCGCAGCATGAGCACCTATCTCGGCGCGGCGCAGAAATTCTCGGTCGCCGACCTCAACGAGGAGGAGATCGCGTCCTCCGCGATCCTCTATATCGAGGGCTATCTGTGGGACCCGCCGAGCGCGCGCGAGGCCTGCATCGCGGCGATGGACATCGCGCACAAGGCCGGCAACAAGGTCGCCTTCACGATGTCGGACCCGTTCCTGATCGGCCGCTATGGCGACGAGTTCCGCGCCCGGCTCGACAGTTTCGACATCATCTTCGCCAACGAGGACGAAGCGAAGGCGCTGTTCGAAGTGGACACGTTCGACGAGGTGCTGCAGGCGGCGCGCCGCCACAAGGGCATCAAGGCGCTGACGCGCTCCGAGAAGGGCTGCGTGATCGCCAGGGGCGAGGAGGTGCATGTGGTCGACGCCGCGCCGGTCGCGCGCGTGCTCGACACCACCGGCGCCGGCGACCAGTTCGCCGCCGGGTTCCTCTATGGGCTGACGCACAAGAAGCACCTGGCCGATTGCGGCAGGATCGCGGGGCTGTGCGCGGCGGAAGTGATCTCGCATTACGGCGCGCGGCCGGAAGTCTCGCTGCACAAGCTCGCGGCGGATGCGGGATTGATTTAGCATCGCTGTCATCCCCGCGAGGGCGTTGCGTAGCAACGCGAAGGGAAGGGGATGACAGTGGGGTTACATCCCGATCACATGCGCCGCCACCTCTCGCGCATGTCCGCGGTCGCGGTGTTCGAACACATAGATCGCCTGCCAGGTGCCCAGCACCATCCGGCCGCCCAGAATCGGAATCGACAGCGAGGTCTGCGTCAGCGCGCTTCTGATATGCGCCGGCATGTCATCGGGGCCTTCCGTCGCGTGGCGATAGAGCGAGGTGTCGCGCGAAACCGCGCGGCGCATGAAGCTTTCGAGATCCGCCAGAACGTCGGGATCGGCATTCTCCTGCACCAGCAGCGACGCCGAAGTGTGGCGGATGAACAGCGTCAACAGACCTTCGCGCACCGCCGATTGCGCCACGAAGCGCGACACCGCGTCCGTGATGTCCACGAGGCCAGGCCCGCGTGTGTGGATTTCGAGCGTAGCGGAGTTCTGCTTCATCGGCCCTTCCGCAAATAGACATAGATCGCGCCGTCGCCGCCGTGCTTGCGGTGCGCGGCGCGCGTGCCGGCGATCAGGCCGGCGAATTCCGGCTCGCGCAGCCAGCGCGGCACCGCCGCCTTCAGCACGCCGCGCGAGCGTCCGTGCAATTCCATGTCGAAAGGCGCGTCCACGTCCATCTTCTTGCCTTTGCCGGTCACCACCAGAACGAGCTTGTGGCGCCTTTGTTGCGCCCCCTTGAGGAACAGGATCAGCGCGCGATGCGCGGCGTTCTCGGTCAGGCCGTGGAGATCGAGCTTGGCCTCGGGCTCCAACAGGCCCCGGCGCAGGCGTTCCGTGGTGCGGCCGTCGACGCCGCTGCCGCCTTCGACAACGTGCGTGGGACGCTTCGGCGGCGCCGGCGGCTTCAAGACATCGGCATGCAGCGGGCGCGCCTCGGCGAAGCTCTGCGCGAAAAGCTGGCGTTCCTCGTCGGTCGTCTTGCGGCGGGTCATGGCGTCGGCGCCACGCCGCTGGGGAGCAGGACGAAGAATCGCGCATGCGCCTTCATCTTGCCGGCTTTGTCCTCGGCGCTGGAGCCGAAGCCGAAGAAGATGTCGGCGCGCGCCGGCCCGCGGATCGCCCCGCCGGTGTCCTGCGCGACGAACAGGCCGGCGACGCCTTCGCCCGCGATGAACATGGGCACGCCGAAAGGATGGATCGTCGGATCGACGGCGATGCTGGCGCGCGGCGTCAGCGCCACGCCCTCGCTGCCGGCCGGGCCGAGCGCGCGGTCGCCGACCGCTTCCTGTTTGAAGAAGATGAAGGACGCGTCGGTCTCCATCACGCGCCGCGCCGCGACGGGATGCGCGGTCAGCCAGGCGCGGATCGATTGCATCGAGACCTCTTCCCGCTTCAGCGCGCCGTCGGCGATCAGCGTGCGCCCGATCGGCGTATAGGGATGGCCGTTCTGGCCGGCATAGGTCACGCGCAGCATCCGCCCGTCGTCCAGCCGCACGCGGCCGGAGCCCTGGATGTGCAGGAAGAACACCGACACCGGATCGTCGCTCCAGAACAGCACCGGCGCGGTGCGCGGCGGATGCGCGTCGATCTCGGCCCGCGCCGGATAGGGCTTGAGGTAGTGGCCGGCGACCGTGCCGGCGATGCGCACGCCCTTCCATTCGGAACGGAACAGGCCGAGGTCGATCATCACCAGATCGTCCGGCACGCCATAGACCGCGACGCGATAGGCGCCGTGCCGCGTCGTGCTGCCGTTCAGCAGCGGCTCGTAATAGCCGGTGACGAGCCCGTCGCCATTGTCCACGGCGTAGGGCTTGAAGGCGGTTTCGAAAAAGCGGCGCGGGTCGCCGGAGGCTTCGGCGCAAGCCTTCTGCCAGTCGCGGGCCGTTCCGGCGTAGGCCATTGGCGCATCGGGCGGCAGCGCGGCGATCTTGGCGCAGGAGCGGCGGAACGCGGCGAGGGCGGCCGTCGCATCGGTCTCGCGCCAACCCGGAAGATCGGCGAAGGAGACGGCGCGCAGGCTGAGATGTTCCTGCCGGGGCGCGCGGACATACCACCACCAAACGCCGAACGCGGCGGCGGCGATCAGGACAACGAGAAGGGCAAGCAGAATCCGCGAACGCATTGGCGATACACTAACGGGATTCCCGATCGAGCTTAATCCCGTCATGGCGGGCTTGACCCACCGACCTGGGATTCACGCGGAGTCGCGGAGAACGAATCCCTCGTGCCCTGGGACGCGATAGACAGTCGGGTTACGGCATTCCGCCGGAGGTCGCGACCAGCAGCCAATTGGGATCGCGGGCCTTCACGTCGCGGGTGAAGGTCCACACATCGGTGACGTCGCGCACCGATTTGGCGTCGCCCTCGATCGTCTTGCCGTCGGCGTCCACGGTCGCCGAGATGAACTGCGCGCCGATCGCCACCGTGATCTCCGCCGCGCGGTTCTTAAGCGAAGCGTGCACGATCTTCACGTCCTTGAAGCCGACAAAGGTGAAATCGACCGTCTCCTTGCGCTGTTCGCGCCCCGCGATCACGCCGGTGAAGGCGGCGAACACTTCGGCCGACAAAAGCGGCTTGAGCACGGCGCGGTCGCCGCGCGCGAAGGCGGTCACGATCGTCTCATAGGCGGCGCGCGCGCCGGAGAGGAAATGCTCGTTCTCGAAGGTGCGGTCGGCCAGCTTGATGTCGAACAGGTCGCGCGCCACCGGATCGGCGGGACGCTCGGCGATCTGCTCCGAGCGGCTCGGCAGCGG
Source organism: Rhizomicrobium sp. (assembly GCA_037200045.1). Lineage (NCBI taxonomy): Bacteria > Pseudomonadati > Pseudomonadota > Alphaproteobacteria > Micropepsales > Micropepsaceae > Rhizomicrobium > Rhizomicrobium sp. The sequence continues at coordinate 2,207,903 of JBBCHM010000001.1, read as the reverse complement.
CACCACATTGTCCTTGGGCGGCGCGTCGGCGGGCGGATTGCCCGACAGGCGATAGCTCTCCTGCGGCGGCCGCTCGTTTCCCGTACGCCGGCCCAGGACCGTGTACAGGCGGAACAGGATCACCGCGGCGACCACGGCGAGGACGAGGATTTCCAGATATTGCGCGTTCGGCATCGTCATAACCTTCGCGGCGGCCCGCCCATCCGCCGAATTGCCACCCTACCCCCCGCAACCGCGAGGGTCCAGCATCGCAGTTCGATATGTGGCGATGCCGCCCACGGAAACCAGCCCCTTTGCCTTGTCACGCTTGCGCGATCCGTGGTACCGGCGGCCCCCGCCAAACCTTCTTAAGGAACGCATGATGAGCGCAACCGGTGCCCTTCCAGGCGGAGACTATGGCGCAGGCGGCGCGCCGCGCATCCAGATCATCGCGCAATACGTCAAGGACCTGTCCTTCGAGAATCCCGGCGCGCCGGCCAGCGTGACGGTCCGGCCGCAGATCGATCTCGGCGTGGACCTCCAGGCGAGGCGGCTGGAAGGCGAGCTGTACGAGGTCGAGCTCAAGCTGCGCGTCAACGCCAAGTCCCAGGACGACAAGCCGGTGTTCCTGCTGGAACTGGCCTATGCGGGGCTGCTGCAGATCGTCAACGTCCCCGAGGAGGTGCTGCAGCAGGTCCTGCTGATCGAGGGTCCGCATCTTTTGTTCCCCTTCGCGCGGCGGATCATCTCGGACGCGGTGCGCGATGGCGGCATGCCGCCGCTGATGATCGAGCCGATCGACTTCGCCGGCCTCTACCGCTCCCGCACCGAACAGATGCAGCAGGTCCGCGGCGGCGGAGCGAACGGATTGGCGTAGAATCCACCCTCCCTCAAGGGGAGGGTGAGGTCAGCGACATCCACAGCGGTTCCTTGCCTAGCTCCTTTGCCACGAAGGTGGCGTGGGCCTCGGCCTCGGCCAGGGTGAGGCGGGAGCCGAGCGGCTCGGGGCGCTGGCGGGCGGCGCCCATGGGCGCGGCGCCGAACGCGGCAACGGCCTCCACCGGATCGAGCGACAGCTTGCGCTGCCGCCCGCCGACAAGCTCGAGATAGACCTGCGCCGTCAGCTCGGCATCGAGCAGCGCGCCATGCTTGGTGCGGGCCGACAGGTCGATGGCGAAGCGCTTGCACAATTCATCCAGCGAATAGCGCGCCCCGGGGATCTTGGCCTTGGCGATCTCGATCGTGTCGATGGCGCGGGCATGCGGGATGGGCGGCTTGCCGACGCGGTGCAGCTCGGAATTGACGAATTTGAGGTCGAAGCTCGCATTGTGGATGACCAGCGCCGCGTCGCCGAGGAAATCCAGGAAGTCCTCGACCACTTCGGCGAATTTCGGCTTGTCGGCGAGGAATTCGTCGGTCAGGCCGTGGACGCGGGTGGTCTCCGGCGGCACCAGCCGCTCCGGGTTCAGATAGGCGCGGTAAGTCCGCCCGGTCGGCAGATGGTCGAACAGCTCGACGCAGCCGATCTCGACGATCCGGTGGCCTTCCGCCGGCTCGAACCCCGTTGTCTCCGTATCCAGCACCACCTGGCGCATCAGCCCGACTGCCCTTGGCTGCGGCGTTCCCGAAGGCTCGCCACGATCTTCTTCACCTGCTCGAATGCATGCTCCAGGCCCTGGTCGGTCACAACCACGAAATGGGCTTTTGCACGCTTTTCTTCGTCGGGCATCTGTCGCGAATGCAGATAGGCGAATTTCTCCTCCGTCATGCCCGGACGCGCCAGAACCCGTTCGCGCTGGATATGGGAAGGCGCGCTGACGACGACAACCGCGTCCATCGCGGCCTCGCCCCCGGTCTCGAACAGCAGCGGGATGTCGAACACGACCATGTCGGCGCCCTGGGCCGCGTCGAGGAAGCGCTTCCGCTCGCCGGCCATCAAGGGATAGACGATGGCCTGCAGCCGCGCCGTCGCCTCGGGATTACCGGTGACGTATTTGGAAAGCTCGGCGCGGTCGACGGCGCCGTCCTTCACCGTGCCGGGGAACGGCGCCGCGATCGGCGCCACCGCCGCGCCGCCCTTGCTGTAGAGCCGGTGCACGGCGGCATCCGCGTCATAGACCGGCACGCCGAGCCGCGCGAACATCTTCGCCGTCTCGGACTTGCCCATGCCGATGGAGCCGGTCAGTCCGATATGCAGAGGACGCTTATCGGGCACGCAGCGCCTCTTCGAGATATCGGCGCAAGGCCGGCGTGACGGCGGGCCGCACACCGAAGAACGCTTCGAAGGCCGGCACGCCCTGGTGCATGAGCATCCCCAAACCGTCCACAGTGCGCAGGCCGCGTGCTCGGGCGCGCGCGATCAGAGACGTTTCCAGCGGATTGTAGACGATGTCGCACAGCGCGGCGCCGGCCGGCAGGACCGAGAGGTCGATCTCCAGCGATGGCGCGCCCTTCATGCCGGCGCTGGTGGTGTGGACGACCAGCGCGGCGCCCTGCGCGGCCTTGGACCAATCCACCATGTCATAGACGACAAGTTTCGGTGTCAGTTGCGGCGACAGCGCCGCGGCAAGCTGGTCGGCTCGGCCGCGGCCGCGGTTGAGGATGCGGATTTCGGCGGCGCCCAGATCGTGCAGCGCCACGGCGGCGGCCCGGGCCGCGCCGCCGGCGCCGAGCAGGACGGCCATCTTGCCCCTCACGCAATCGGGACCGAGGTCCTCGCGCAGCGATGCCGCGAGCCCCGTCGCGTCGGTGTTGCGGCCTTCGATCCTTCCGCTCTCATGGAATATCAGCAGATTGACCGCGCCGGCTGCCCGGGCCGCCAGATCGCAATCGTGCGCGAGCGCGAAAGCGGCTTCCTTGTGCGGAATAGTAACACTCGAACCCTTGAAGCCCGCCGCCATGATGCCGCGCAGGACGAACGTAAAATTCTCCGGCTTGACGGCGAGCGGCACCAGCGCGCCGTCGATGGTCATCTCCTGAAGCCAGAAGCCGTGCAGGCGCGGCGAGAGGGCCTGCGCGACCGGCCAGCCCAGGATGCCGGCGAGCTTGGCGGCGCCCGTGATCGTCATGTCCGCAACACGCCCTGTCTTCTGAGTTCGGCCAGCAAAGGCTGGAGCGCGAGGCCCAGGATGGAAAAATAGTCGCCTTCGATGGTGGCGAAAAGCTGCGCCCCCAGGCCTTCGAGCTTGTAGCACCCCACCGCCGACAACACGCCCTCACCCTCCGCCGCCAGATAACCGTCCAGGAAGCCGTCGCTGAACTCCCGCATGGTCAGCTTCGCCGTCTCGCCATGACGCCAGACCACCACGCCCGCCCTGGCCAGGACATAGCCGCCGACGAGCCGGTGCGCGTGGCCGCGCAGGCGCAGCAGCAAGCGGCGGGCCGCCGCGAGATCGGGGCACTTGCTGACGACCTCGGCGCCGAAGATCAGCGTCTGGTCGGCGCCCAGCACTAGCGCCTGTGGGTGGAGCGTGGATATCCGCAGCGCCTTGGCTTCGGCGAGATGACCGGCGATGTCTTGCGCCCGCGTGTCGGCGCGCAGCAATTTGGCTTTGAGCGCGTCTTCGTCGATATCCGCCGGGATCGCCTCGAACGGCACGCCGGCGGCGGCCAGGAGACGCCTGCGGGACTCGCTGCCGGAGGCGAGAATGAAATCCACTAGGCGCCTTCCTGCCGCTCGGCGAGCAGATTGACGATCGAGGCGGCGGTTTCCTCCACCGAGCGGCGCGAGACGTCGATCGACGGCCAATCCTGGCTTTCGAACAGGCGCTTGGTGTTGGTGACTTCGGCGCGGACCAGTTCGAGGTCGACATAGTCGGTATCGCGGGCCTCGCCCATGGTCGCGAGCCGGTTGCGGCGCACCTGAATGAGCCGGTCGGGCGTCGCCCACAGGCCGACGATGAGCGGCTTTTTCACGGCCAGCAGCTCCACCGGCAGCGGCATGCCGGGAACCAGCGGCACGTTCGCGGCGCGATAGCCGCGCATCGCGAGATAGACGCAGGTCGGCGTCTTGGAGGTGCGGCTGGCGCCCGTCAAGATAATTTCGGCCTCGCCCAGGGTTTCGAGATTCTGGCCATCGTCATGGGCGATGGTGAAATTCAGCGCCTCGATGCGGTGGAGATATTTCTGATCGACATCGTGCTGCCCGCCCGGCCGGTGGGTTTCCGCGGCGCCGCCGAGGAAGTCGCGCAGCACCCCGATGGGCGTTTCCAGCACATCGTAGGACGGCACCGAAAGCGTGATACAGGCCTGCTGCAGCTCCTGGCGCAATTGCAGATTGACCAGGGTGAAGAACACCAGCCCGGGTTCGGCCTTGATGTGCTCCACGGCGCGCTGGAGCTGTTTTTGGCTGCGCACGAGGGCATAGAAATGCTCGTTCACCACCACGCCCTCGAACTGCGCCAAGGCGGCGCGGGCGATGGCGTTCAGCGTCTCGCCGGTCGCGTCCGACACCAGATGCACGTGGAACTGCGGATTCACAAAACCATTCCTTTTTCGTCCACCCAGCTTGTTGACGGACGCCGGTTTGGCGGACCTGCGACGACCGTCGTGGGTATCTCTCGAAGCATACCGCTTCCGTCACCAGAAGCACGAGGGCGCGTCCGCCATCTGTCTGTGCTCCGACACTTGAGTCCCAGGCCTTTCCGGCCTAGAGCAGTTTCCACTCACCGACTCTTCCACAAATCACAGGCCTTACACCATCTTCAGAATCTTAGAATCTAAGATTCTATTTTGAAGTAGAAGATGAAGGTGCGGGATAAAGCGTGAAGCTCGCAATCGTCCTGTTCAACCTGGGCGGTCCGGATTCGCCGGAAGCCGTCGAGCCGTTCCTGCGCAATCTCTTCAGCGACCCCGCGATCATAACGCTTCCGGCGTTTCTGCGCAGGCCATTGGCATGGTTCATCGCGCGACGGCGGGCGCTGGTTGCGCAAGATATCTACGCCAAGATCGGCGGGGCTTCGCCGATTCTCGTGGAGACACGGGCACAGGCCGATGCTTTGGATAAAGTGTTGATGGCACGAGGCGTCGAAGCGAAGGCCTTCATCGCGATGCGGTGCTGGCATCCGTTCAGCGACGAGACCGCGGCGCAGGTCAAGGCGTGGGGCGCGGATCGGATCGTTCTGCTGCCGCTATATCCGCAATTCTCGACGACGACGACAGGCTCGTCCTTCCTGGACTGGCAGCGGGCGTCGGTGAAGGCCAGTATCGCGGCGCCGACCACGCGAATCTGCTGTTACCCGGAAGCGCAAGGATTTGTCTCGGCAGAGGTAGAACTTATCCGGGCGGCCTTCGCGAAAGCGAAGTCCGGCGTGAATTATCGGTTGCTGCTGTCCGCGCATGGCTTGCCCAAGCGCACCATCGCGAAGGGCGATCCCTATCAGAGCCAAGTCGAGCGTACGGCCAAGGTGATTGTGGATGGGTTGGGGATGGAAAATCTCGACTGGTCGGTCTGTTATCAGAGCCGTGTTGGGCCGTTGGAGTGGATCGGTCCGGCGACCGATGCGGAGATCCGCCGCGCCGGCGCCAAGGGCAAGGGTCTGGTGATCGCGCCGATCGCTTTCGTGTCGGAACATTCCGAAACCTTGGTCGAGCTCGATATCGAATACGCGCATCTGGCGGCGGCGAGCGGTGTGGCGGACTATCTGCGCGTGCCGACGGTCGGAATGCATCCCGACTTCATCGCCGCACTCGCCGATCTGGTGATGCAAGCCGCGAAGGCGCGCGGTACCATCGGCGCAGCGGGCGGATGCGCGGGCGAAGCCAAGGCCTGTCCGCGTTGGGGGGACATGACGTGATGATGTGGCTGTCCAATCACATCGACTGGATCAAGGCGCTGCACGTCATCGCGGTCATCGCGTGGATGGCGGGCATGCTCTATCTGCCGCGACTGTTCGTCTACCATTCGGAGGTTCCCGCCGGCTCGCCGCAATCGGAGATGCTGAAGACGCATGAGCGGCTCCTGCTGCGCCGCATCGTGAACCCGGCGATGATCGCGGTGTGGATCCTCGGCCTGACCCTGGCCTATGTCACCGGCGCCTATGAGGACACCTGGCTGCAGATCAAATTCGTCCTGGTGCTGGCGCTGAGCGGCCTGCACGGATTTTTCGCCGCGACGGTGAAAACCTTCGCGCGTGACGCCAACATGCGGTCCACCCGGTTCTACCGGATCATCAACGAGGTGCCGTTCGTGCTGGTGATCTTCATCGTGATCCTGGCGGTGGTTAAGCCGTTCGCTTGAAGTTTTAATGGACCGAGGCTTGACGGGCGTTTGCAACGTCCCCAAATCAGGCTATAAGAGCTTTGTTCCCCTTGGCACGCATCGGCACCCTCGCCTGAAACGGCGCGGCGCCGGAACCGGCACGAAGCCGGGCGCGGGCCGACAAACTCCGATCATACGCTGACGACCGGTGCAGTCCCGCTCGTCAGGCCAGCCGGACACCCCTCCCTCCCATGTTTCCCTAGGTAGCAATTCACAATGACGGTCCAAGAAGGCCTGCAGACCATGAAGCTGCAGGATCTCAAATCCAAATCCCCCACCGATCTTCTCGCCTTCGCGGAGGAGCTCGAGATCGAGAACGCCTCGTCCATGCGCAAGCAGGACATGCTGTTCGCGATCCTGAAGGAACTCGCCGAGCGCAATGTCGAGATCATGGGCCAGGGCGTGGTCGAGACGCTGCAGGATGGCTTCGGCTTCCTGCGTTCTCCGGAATCCAATTACCTCGCGGGGCCGGACGACATCTATGTCAGCCCGTCGCAGATCCGCCGCTTCGGCCTGCGCACCGGCGACACGGTCGAAGGCCCGATCCGTTCGCCGAAGGACGGCGAGCGCTATTTCGCGCTGCTCAAGGTAACCACGATCAATTTCGAGGATCCGGAGAAGATCAAGCACAAGGTCCATTTCGACAATCTGACGCCGCTCTATCCGACGCGGTGGCTGAACATGGAATTGAAGGACCCGACCATCAAGGACAAGACCGGCCGGGTCATCGACATCGTGGCGCCGCAGGGCATGGGTCAGCGCGCCTTGATCACCGCCCAGCCGCGCACCGGCAAGACGGTCATCCTGCAGAACATCGCCAAGGCGATCACCGCCAACCATCCCGAGTGCTACCTCATCGTCCTTCTGATCGACGAGCGGCCCGAGGAAGTGACCGACATGCAGCGTTCTGTGAAGGGCGAAGTGATCTCCTCGACCTTCGACGAGCCGGCGACGCGCCACGTCCAGGTCGCCGAGATGGTGATCGAGAAGGCCAAGCGCCTGGTCGAGCACAAGCGCGACGTCGTGATCCTGCTGGATTCGATCACCCGCCTCGGCCGCGCCTACAACACCGTCGTGCCGTCATCGGGCAAGGTGCTGACCGGCGGCGTCGACGCCAATGCGCTGCAGCGCCCCAAGCGCTTCTTCGGCGCGGCGCGCAATATCGAGGAAGGCGGCTCCCTGACCATCATCGCCACCGCGCTGATCGATACCGGCAGCCGCATGGACGAGGTCATCTTCGAAGAGTTCAAGGGCACCGGCAATTCGGAAATCATCCTGGACCGCAAGGTGGCCGACAAGCGCATCTTCCCGGCGATCGACATCCTCAAATCCGGCACCCGCAAGGACGAGCTGCTGCTCGACAAGAACACCCTCGCCAAGACCTATGTCCTGCGCCGCATCCTGGCCCCGATGGGCACGATCGACGCGATCGAGTTCCTGCTCGACAAGCTGCGCGCCGCCAAGAACAACGCCGATTTCTTCGACAGCATGAACACCTGACGAGCCGACGCTTTTTTCAAGCTTGGTTTTGCGATTGGGCAGTGCTCCAATGCACGTGATGGTTGAGCCTGGGCGGGGCTTGCGGTCATGGATTGGAGAGAGGTTTGGAAGGACCAAAATTTTCGTGGTTCTTTCAGGCGCTGGTGGTGGCAGGATTGGTCCTGGGACGGTCTGGCGAGCAAACCAAATCGTGCAGCGCTGGGATTAGACCCGGTGGGGGCTGCGGGCACGTTGCAAGACGTCTGGCGGCAGGAGGAGGGCCGGCTGATCGATTTTGCGGGTCGCCGGTGGACGCGCTTTCATCTTCCACCTCTATTCTATCCCGAGTTGCGCGCGTCCCGCGAGAGACTGGTACGAGATCGCTTTCCACCTTTCCTATGTCAGTCAGATGTATGGGATCAAGCCAAGGGTGCATCGACGATCGATGAACTCCGCCAGCGGCTGGATGCCGCCATGCGTCCGGACGATGATCTGCGACAGCGTTGGTCTTTGGAGGACGTGGCGAGCTTTGCTGATCTTCGCGGTGTGGTGTTTCCCGAGGCATTCGCTTATTCGGGGACCGAGCTTCTCGCGAACCTCGGCTCGGCTATCTTTTGCGGCGATTTCTCCTACTACGGAAAAGTCCTATCGAGATTTCGATTCGCGACATTCGCTGGCAGGGTTGCATTCAGAGGGGCGGAGTTTCCAGTCGAAGCTCTGTTTACCGATGCTACGTTTTGTGCGGACGCGATATTCGATTCGGCGAATTTCCTGGGCGATGTCCAGTTCGGGGGCACTGCCTTTTCAGCGCGCGCGTCCTTTCATGGTGCCGCGCCGTTCCGGCGGACGACGAGTTTTTCGCGAACGCGGTTCTGTGATGCCGTCGACTTCACGAACTGCGTTTTTCAGGACAGCACGGACTTTTCGGGCGCCTCGTTCGATGGTGTCGCCAAATTCAATCAGGTCATCCTTCATTCGGATACGGACTTCAGTGGAATGTCGTTCCGAGCAGGAGAAGCGCCTTCTCGAGATTGGTGGCCTTATACGATCATCGAGGCCAGGCTCGAAGACCCTATGAGGTTCAGCGGGCATGACCGGTTCGATATTCTCTTCTATCGGACTCAGATAATATTCTGGCGTGCTTTGTACATTCTGAGGTGGATACCGCCATTGCTGGTGATGCGATGGACACCGATGCGGAAGATTCGGGCCGATCGAGATCGTGCGACTGTGCGTTACGAGAATTCGTTCCGGCATTTGCGCCGGCTTAGTTCGGAGATTGGAGACATTCAAGCGGAAGGCATGTTTCATGCCTTGGAATTGCGTTGCCATAGGGCGCGCACCAACGCCCGTTCTCTCGATCGTCTTGTGTCCCTTCTTTATGGCATCTTGTCGGACTACGGGCAGTCGATGGCTCGCCCCTTGGCTGTGATTTTGGTCTTTTGGGCTGTTGCAATCGCGTTCTACAGTTATCTGCTGCGAAATGCGGCATGCAAGGCCGCGGATGTCCCAAGTCAATCGGCGATCATTGTTGGAGCCGGCGAGAAATTCGTCCCGACATTGTTCGAAACCGCAAATCGGGGAGACCCAGATGGTTGGTTGAAATGCGCGAACAATGCCTATGATATACTGGTGTTTTGCATCGGTATGTCGCAGGTCGTCGTGCTGATCGCCTGCGTGTCGGTCTTTCTAATAGCGTTGAGACGCAGGTTTCAGGTTAGAAGGTAATTGAAGGTGCGGCTCGTCCTGCTTCACAGTCCGCTCGTCGGTCCGGCGAGCTGGGCGAGCTTGGCGCCGCTGCTGCGGTCGCGTGGCCATGCTGTCGCGGTGCCCGACCTGACGCCGCTGATGGCGGGCGATGGACCCTACTATCCGGCGCTGGCGGAGGCCGTGGCCGCTGCGGCGTCGGACACTCCCGTTCTCGTCGCCCATAGCGGCGCCGGCGCGCTGGTGCCGGCCGTCGCGGCGCTGGCGCCTTTGCGCGGGGCGATCTTCGTCGATGCGTTGCTGCCCCATCCCGATACGAGCTGGTTCGCCGGCGTGCCCGAGCCGCTCGGTGCAAAGCTGCGCGGGCTCGCCAAGGACGGCAGGCTGCCGCCCTGGCATGCGTGGTGGCCGAAAGGCGCCATGGAGGCGCTGCTGCCGGATCGCAAGCAGGGCGCGGGCTTCATCGCCGAACAGGGCGAGGTGCCGCTCGCTTTTCTCGAAGAGGTCGCGCCGGCGATTGGGCTGACGACGCCCAGCGCCTATCTGCAATTGAGCGGTGCGTACAAGGAGGACGCCGACGCGGCCGAGGCGGAAGGCTGGCCGGTCGCGCGGCTCGCCTTGAGCCATCTTGCGATCCTTACCCATGCGGATGCGGTCGCCGGGCAGATCGAACGCCTGGCCGCCGGCCTTTAGAAAAGCAAACGGCGCCGACCGCTGGGGCCGGCGCCGTGCCGTGAACTGGTCGGCCGGAAGGTCAGTGGTGGTGGGGCTCTGCGGCTTGGCCTTCGGCGCCTTCCTCGATCTCCTGGTTCTCCGCGCCCTTTTCGCCCAGATAGTCCATGGCGGCGAGGACGACGCCCGAGACCAGGAAGATGCCGTGCAGCTCCATCAGCCACAGCAGATTGCCTTTGTCGACCGTCTCGATCGACATGAAGGCGCGCAGCAGATGGATGACCGAGATCGCGATGATCGACGCGATCAGCTTCAGCTTCATGTTGGAGAAGTCGACCTTGCCCATCCAGACCGGCTTGTCGGGATTGCCTTCGAGGTCGAGCTTGGAGACGAAGTTCTCGTAGCCCGCGAACACGACCATCAAGGTCAGGTTGCCGGCCAGCGACATGTCGATCAGGGTCAGGAGCCACAGGACGACCGTGTTCTCTTCCAGATCGAGGGTGAGGACCTTGGACGTCTCCTCGGCCACTTCCTTGCCGAAGGTGATCAGCAGCACGATGAGCGCGATGACGAGGCCGACATAGAACGGCGCCATCAGCCAGCGGCTGCGGAACAAGGACTGCTCGAAAAGCTCTTCGAAACTCTTGCCGGCCATTTCGTCCCCCAATTTTCGCGGTGATTCGCTGGCCAGAGTAAACTCGACAATGCACGGCGTTAGTAGGTGCGCGGCGCGTGTTTTTTTGGAACGGTTGACGAGGCGGCGGCGCGGGCGGAAACTGAATAAAGTGTGGAAAATAGGGGTTTGGCGATGACCGACGATGCTTCCGACCGTGCCCAGTTCAAGGCGATGGTCGATGGAACTCGGGACGACTGGATGAAGATCGTCGCCGCGACCGCGGACTTCAATCGCGGCGTGGCGGATCGCGTGCTGGCGCATCTGAAGATGCTGGCCGGCGATTGCGGCGGGTTCCCGGTCGACCGGCTGGAACATTCGCTGCAATCGGCGACGCTCGCCCATCGCGACGGCATGGACGAGGAATACGTGGTCTGCGCCCTGGTTCACGACATCGGCGACATCCTGTGCTCGGCCAGCCATGCCGATCTCGGCGCCACCATCATGAAGCCGTATGTGTCGGAGGCGAATTTCTGGATGATGGCGCATCACGGCATCTTCCAGGGCTACTATTTCTTCCACTATCTGGGGCTCGACCGCGACATGCGCGACCAGTTCCGCGGCCACCCCCATTTCGAGTACACCGCGCGGTTCTGCGCCCGGCACGACCAGAACGCCTTCGATCCCGCCTATGACGCGATGCCGCTGGAGGCTTTCGAGCCGATGGTGCAGCGCGTGATGGCGCGGCCCCGGAACACGATCTACCTGCGGCCGGAGCAGCAGGCGGCGGCAGAGTAATACCAACGGCCTCAGTGGTTGACACATTTGGCCCATGATCTTTGGGTTATCGAGGCGATATTGTCTGGGTGGCTGAGCAAGCTTCGCCAAGCGTTGCAACAAGCATCGAGGATGGCGTCGTAGTCCTTGAAGACGCGGTTTGCGAGATGGTTCTGGCGCAGGAACTGCCAGACATTCTCGACCGGGTTGAGTTCGGGGGCGTAGGCCGGCAACGTCAGCAGCGAGATGTTGGACGGCAGGTGGGTGATGGCTTTCTCGTGATAGCCAGCGCCATCCATGACCAGGACAGCGTGGGCGCCTGGCGTGACGGCCCGGCTGATCTCCTTGATGTGTGCCGTCATCGCCCTGGTATTGGCGCAAGGAAGAACCAGACCGGCGGCACAGGCGCGCTCGGGACAGACCGCGCCGAAGAGGTAGGCCCACTTGTAGCGCTGATCGCGCGGCGCGGTGGGGCGTGTCCCGCGCCGCGCCCACATTCTGGTCAAGCTTCCCTTCTGGCCGATCCGGGCTTCATCCTGGAACCAGATCTCGATCGGCTTGGTTTTGGCGGCATCCGGCAAGGCGCGATCGACAAGCTACGCGAAGTTTTTTTGAACGCCTCTTGGGCATCGGCGTCTGCTTTGGGATGGCGCGGGCGAACCGACATATGACTGAAGCCAAGCCGGTCCAGCACCTTGCCCACGGTGCGCTCGTGAAGCGCAACGCCAAAGCGCGCGGCGATCACGTCGCGAAGATCGACGCGGCGCCAGCGCACGATACCGTCGTTCGCAAGATCGGGACCTTGCTCCACAATCTGGGCAAGTTCAGCCTCCTGCTGCTCCGTCAGCCGGGGCGTTGGGCCTGGAGCCTTGCGGTCGACAAGACCATCGACGCCTGACGCATTATAGCGATGCACCCAGTCGCGCAGCGTCTGGCGATCCATGCCGCACGCCGTTGCCGCGTCCGTGCGAGACGTGCCTTCCAGCACCAGTGCCAGCGCCAACAGCCGGCGAGCTTGATCGGCGTGCCGCGTCTTGGCCGCCTCCCGCCGCAAATCCGAAGCACTGTGTTCCGGACGCATAATCTTGATCGCCATCGCCGATCCCCTTCGCGAATCACCTCGCAAAGCGAATCACAGACAGCGACCCCGTTGAATCCTCACGAGTCAGAAACTAAGGCCGTTGGTATAATCAGTGCGGCAAAGAACAGATCGCGCGCGTGCCGCTACGGGATGAGCACCGTCGCGCCGGTCGTGTGGCGCGAATGCAGCGCTTCATGCGCCTTGGCCGCGTCGGCGAGCTTGAAGCGCTGGTTCACCGCGATCTTCACCGCGCCCGAGGCGATGACGGCGAAGAGATCGTCGGCCGTCTCCTGAAGCTCCTGGGCGGTGCGGATGTAATGCGCGAGCGAAGGCCGCGTCAGATAGAGCGAACCCTTGGCGGCCAGGATCCCGGGCTCGAAGGGCGGCACCGCGCCGGAGGAATTGCCGAAGGACACCAGGATTCCGCGCACCGCGAGACTGTCCAGCGAGCCGGCGAATGTATCCTTGCCGATCGAGTCATAGACCACGGGTACGCCGGCCCCGCCGGTCAGCCCGCGCACCTTCCTGGGCCAGTCGGGGTCATGCGAATCCAGGACATGCGCGTAACCGTTTTGCAGCGCCAGGGCGGTCTTGTCGGCGTGGCCGACGGTGCCGATCACGGTGGCGCCCAGATGCCTGGCCCATTGGCCGGCGATCAGTCCGACGCCGCCCGCCGCCGAATGGAACACGATGGTGTCGCCCCGCTTCACCTTATGGGTGCGCTTCAGCAGGTATTGCACCGTCATGCCCTTGAGCATCGCGGCGGCGGCGATCTCGTCGCCGATGCCGTCCGGGAGCTTCACCAGCCGGTCGGCGGGGATGTTGTTCGCCTCGGCATAGGCGCCCGGCGCGCCGGCATAGGCGACGCGGTCGCCCGGCTTGAGCGTGGTGACGCCGGCGCCGACGCTTTCCACCATGCCGGCCGCCTCGCTGCCGAGGCCGGATGGCAGAGGCAGCTTGTAGTGGCCGGAGCGCTGATAGGTGTCGATGAAGTTCACGCCGATGACGGTGTGCTTCACCTGCGCCTCGCCCGGGCCGGGCGGCGGCAGGTCGATATCGACATAGTGGAGGACTTCGGGGCCGCCGGTCTTCTCGAAACGGATCGCTTTCATCGTCTGATCTCCGGATATCGTCGCACCTGCCGGACCGCGCCGGGAACCTTCACTTCGGGATGAGTTCAGCCTTCGTCAAGACTTGCGCCTTAGGTTGCGCGACCACGCATTCCTTCGGGGGAAGAGTATGGCGACCATCGTCCTTGTCCATGGGCATATGCACGGTGCGTGGTGCTGGGAAAAGATCGTGCCCCTGCTCGAAGCCAAGGGCCACAAGGTGGTCGCGTTCGACCTGCCGGCGCGCGGCGCGGACAAAACGGCGCACGGCGCCACCTCGCTCCAGCAATTCGTCGATGCGGCCGAACGCGTGGTGCGGGCGCAGGACGAGCCGGTCGTGCTGGTCGGCCATTCGGCCGGCGGAACGGTGCTGAGCGAGATCGCCGAGCGCATGCCCGAGCGCGTGTCGCGGCTGGTCTATGTCGCGGCGATGCTCCTGCCGGACGGCGAGTCGATCTTCTCCGCCTTCGTGACCAAGTCGCCGATGGATCCGGCGCTCGCGGTGGACGGCGCCAGCGCGGTCAAGACCGAGGACGGCCTGATCCGGCGCCGCTTCTACAATACGAGTTCCGACGAAGACGCGGCGCTCGCCATCGAGAAGCTCTGCGCCGAGCCTATCCCGCCGATGACCCAGCCGGTGCGGATCACACCGGAGCGCTATGGACGCGTGAAACGGGCCTTCATTCAGACCAGGTTCGACAACGCCGTGCCGATCGACGCCCAGGCCGCGATGTGCGCGGCGCTGCCCTGCGATCCGGTGATCGTGATGGACACCGACCACTCGCCCTTCCTGAGCGCGCCGCAGGAATTCGCCGCGCACATCCACGCTTTGGCGGTCTAGGTCCGTCCGGAACCCGTCCTTAGCTCAGATGCTGCCGGAAGAACGTCGATGTGCGCCCATTGGCGAGGTCGGCGCAGGCCTTGTCGTAATGCGCTCCGCCCGGCCGCGCGAAAGCGTGGTTCATCTCGGCATAGGTATGGACGGTGACGAGCGGATTGCCCTTGAGGCCGTCCACGATCTGTTTCTGCGCCGGCGGCGGGGTGTATTCGTCCTTCGCCGCGATGTGCAGCATCAGCGGCTTCTTGATCTTGGCGGCTTCGCCGAGCTTGTCCTGGATGCTCACGCCGTAATAGCCGACCGAGGCATCGGCATCCGTTCGCGCGGCCGTGAGATAGGCGAGCAGCCCGCCCAGGCAATAGCCGACGGCGCCGATCTTGCCGGTGCAGCCGGTCACCGAATGGCGCAGATAGCCGATGCTGGCCTGGATGTCCTTGATGCCGGCATCCTGATCGAAGCGGTTCATCAGGTCGAAGGCGCGCTGCCATTCCGCGTCGGTCCGGTCGGTGAGCTGCACGCCCGGCTCGAGCCGCCAGAACAGATCGGGGCAGAGCGCGAAATAGCCGCGCGCCGCGAATTCGTCGGCGATGGTGCGCATCACCTTGTTGACGCCGAAAATCTCCTGGATGACGACGACGCCCGGGCCGCGGCCCGAGGCGGGCGCGGCGAGATAGGCGGCGAACTCGCCGTCGGGGCTGCTCTTGATCCTGATGTCCTGGCCGGCCATGACCGTCTCCCCGGATTTTGCCGGAGAGGTTAACGGGATCGGGGCCCCCAGGACAATCGCCGCCAGCGGGGTGCGGCTATTGCGGTCGGGCGCCCGGCTGCTGGCGCTGCACCGGCAGTTGCAGCATCTGCGTCAACGTCACCGCGTTGATCACCGGCGAGGAAACCTGGCCGCGCTGGCAGATATAGGCGGTGGGCAGCCCGTTCTGCATCTGGCGGCCGAACATCGAATGGTTCGACGGGAAGGCTTCGCCCGGCGCCATCACGGTGAGGAAGCGGTTGGGCAAGGCGAGGCCGAGGATCGCGTCGGTCAGCTCATGGGTCTTGGCCGAGGTCGGCGGGCCGATCACGACGAGCTGCAGCCCCGACATCGCGAATTCCAGGCCGGCGAAATAGGACGGCATCGAGGCGAAGACGCGCTGCGCCTCGCCGGCGAAGGCGCCGGCCAGGGCGTTGAGCCGGTCGCCATAGGCGGTGTCGGCCGTCGCCATCATCAGGCAGGTGAGCACCTTGAGCATCGTGGCGTTGGCGCTGGGCGCCGGCTGGTCGAAAACCATCCGTGAACGGACGATCATCGTGTCGGCGTCGTCGGCGGTGTAGCAATAGCCGCCGCGGTCATTGTCCCAGAAATGCTCGTTCAGGACGCGCGTCCAGCGCTTGGCGATTTCCAGATAGCGCTTGTCGCCCGCGACCTCGTAGAGCGCGATGGCGGCGCGCGCCATGTTCGCGTAGTCGTCGGCGAAGCCCGGGGCGCCGCGCGTGCCGGCGATCCAGCTGTGATAGAGCCGGTCGCCGTCGCCCAGCGCCTTGACGACGTATTCGAAGGCTTCGATGGCGGCCTGGATCCAGGCGGTGTTCTGGAAGGTGCCGCCGGCATAGGCGATGGCGGCGATGGCGAGCCCGTTCTGGTCGGCGAGGATCTTCTCGTCGCGGCTCGGCGCCGGGCGCTGGCGGCGTGCCTTGAGCAGGAGCTCGCGCTGCTTGGCGAACAGCGCCTCGTCGGCATCGGATTGCGGATAGGGCGCCGGCGACTTCAGGCGCTGCAGCACGGTCTTGCCGTTGTAATTGCCGTCGCGCGTCACGCCATAGGCGGTCTTGAACTTGACGGCGAAGGTGCCCATCAGCGCGGCGTCGATTTCCGGCTCGGTCCACAGATAGTAATTGCCCTGGTTGAGGCCGTCGACATCGGCCTGGATCGAGGTGACGAAGGCCGGCCCGCTGCGCATGTCGCGCAGCAGGAATTCGACGGTCTCCGGAATCCGCTCGCCGCACAGCTTGTTGCGGTTGTGCTGCCAGAAGCTCGTCGTCAGGTCGAGCAGGAGCGCGTTGTCGACCAGCGTCTTCTCGAATTGCGGCACGATCCAGCGCTCGTCCTGGGCATAGCGGAAGAAGCCGCCGCCGACATGGTCCCACAGGCCGCCGAGCAGGACGGCGTCGAGGGTCTGGGCGCCGAGCTGCAGGAATTGCGGCATGCCGGTGCGCAGGAAGGCGCGAAGCAGCACGTCGACATGCGGAGCGGAGGGGAATTTCGGAAGCTGCGCGGTGAGGCCGCCGAAGAACAGGTCGAAGCGCTGGCCGATGCGGACCGCGGCGCTGTCGAGCATGTCGGGACCGACCGGTCCGCGCATGTCGCGGTGCCAGAGATTGGTGAGCTGGGTCATCAGGGCCTCGGCGACCGTGGCGATCTGCGCGGGCTCGTCGCGCCGGGCGCGCAGCACGTTGTCGATGATGGTGCGGAACGGCGGCGCCTGGCCGGTGCGCTCTTCCTGGGGAAAATAGGTGCCGACGATGAACGGGATTTTCTGCGGCGTCAGGAAGGCGGAGAGCGGCCAGCCGCCGCCATGGCCCATCAGATTGGCGGCCGCCTGATAGCATTGGTCGACATCGGGGCGCTCTTCGCGGTCGACCAGGATGTTGATGAAGTTCTCGTTGAGGAGGCTGGCGACCTCGGGATCGCTGAAGGTCTCCTCGGTCATCACGGTGCACCACAGGCAGGCGCTGTAGCCGATGGAAAGGAAGATCGGCTTGTTCTGCGCCGCCGCCGCCGCCAGCGCTTCGGGCCCCCAGGGATACCAGTCGACCGGATTGTCTTTGTGGGCTCGCAGGTAGGGGCTGGATTCGTTGGCGAGGCGGTTCATGTGCTCTTTTCCGTGAAGGCGGCGGGCCTTTGGGCGTCGCGGCGTTGCAATGGAAGGCGGGATCGGGGGAAGCTTCTAGCGGCGGCGGCGGCTGCTCACAAGCGGGCCACGCGAAACGGGGTTAAGGCGATGAAGATGAATATCCAGCTCGACATGACACCCGACGAGGCGCGCAAATTCCTCGGCCTGCCGGACGTCTCCAAGGCGCAGGACCGCATGATGGCGGAGATCGAGAAGCGCATGAAGGCCGCGGTCGACGTCAACGATCCGGAGGCGATGATGCGGGCCTGGATGCCGCTGGGCGGCCAGGGCTTCGATCAATTCCAGCGCTTCCTGTTCGACAGCGCGCGGCGGGCCGCCGGCGGCGGGGCGCCCAAGAAAGACGCGGACAAATCCGCGAAATAGCCCCGGCATGAACGGCACGATCTACGCGCTGTCCTCGGCGCCGGGCCGCGCCGGCGTGGCGGTGGTCCGCGTGTCGGGACCGGCCGCGGGCGCCGTCGCGGAGCGGCTCTGTGGCATCGTGCCCGTGCCGCGCCGGGCGGCGCTGCGGGCGCTCATGGGGAGCGACGGCACGGCGATCGACGCGGCGCTGGTGCTGTGGTTCGCGGGGCCGGCGAGCTTTACCGGCGAGGACGTGGTGGAATTCCATGTCCATGGCGGGCGCGCGATCGTCGAGCGCCTGTTCGCGGAGATTTCGAAGATTGCGGACACCCGCCCCGCCGAGCCCGGCGAGTTCACGCGCCGCGCCGTCGAAAACGGCAAGCTCGACCTGACCCAGGCGGAGGCGGTGATCGACCTGATCGATGCGGAGACCGAGGCGCAGCGGCGCCAGGCGCTCGGCCAATATGGCGGCGCGCTGAGCGCGATCTACGAGGACTGGCGGGTGCGTCTGGTTCGGGCCCTGGCCTGGGCCGAAGCGGAAATCGATTTCTCCACCGAAGAGCTGCCGGCGGATGTCCGCGCGCGTGTTATTGCGCAAGTGACTGATATAGTGGGTGAAATAGAACTGCATCTGGCCGACGGTCGGCAGGGTGAGATCGTCCGGGACGGTCTCTTTCTAACGGTGATCGGTCCCCCGAACGCCGGCAAGAGCTCGCTGATCAATGTCTTGGCTAAGCGCGACGTGGCCATCGTCGCGGAGACCGCCGGCACCACGCGCGATATCATTGAGGTACGCCTGAATATCGGCGGTTTCCTGGTCCTGGTCGCCGATACGGCCGGATTGCGCGAAACCCGGGATGCGGTCGAAAACGAGGGCGTGCGCCGCGCCCTGAAGCGGACCGAGCAGTCCGATCTGGTGCTGCTGCTGCTCGATGGGAGCCAGGACGAGCCGTTGGCCGGCCTGCCGGAGGGCATGGTGGAGTCGGCCGATCTCGTCGTCTGGAACAAGGCCGATCTGCCCGCTCCGCGCCGGCACGAGGGGTTGCACATCTCGCTAAAGACTGGGCTGGGAATTACTAACCTATTGGAAATACTAGGTAAAGCTGTATCGGAGCGGCTAGGACTGCGGACTGAGGCGCCCGTGGTTACGCGGGCCCGCCACCGCCGGGCGCTGGAGGACGCGTCGGCGGCGCTCGGGCGAGCGTTGGAGGCAAGGGACGCCGAGCTGTTTGCCGAGGATCTGCGCCTCGCCGTCCGGGCGATCGGCCGGATTACGGGGAAGGTCGATGTCGAGGACCTGCTGGACGTGGTGTTCCGGGATTTCTGCATCGGCAAGTGATGTTTCACGTGAAACATTGCTCCGGCCTTGAGCCGATTCTTGGACGGCCTATCGCTTCATTACTTGAGGCCGGGGCCGCCCTACCCTATTGAGCGGCCATGGATCGGTACGACGTCATCGTCATCGGCGGAGGCCATGCCGGCTGCGAGGCTGCGGCGGCCTCGGCGCGGTTTGGCGCCCAGACGCTGCTCCTGACCCACAAGCTCGAGACCATCGGTGAGATGTCCTGCAACCCCGCCATCGGTGGGATCGGCAAGGGTCATCTGGTCCGCGAGATCGACGGCATGGACGGCGTGATGGGCCGGGTCGCGGATGCGGCCGGAATCCAGTTCCTGGTGCTCAACCGACGCAAGGGTCCCGCCGTGCGTGGGCCGCGCGCCCAGGCCGACCGCAAGCTCTATCGCCGGGCGATGCAGAAGGCGTTGGCGGAGACCCCCAACCTGACGGTCCTGGCCGCCGCCGCCGAGGATCTTCTGATCGAAGACGGCCGGGTGGCCGGGGTCATCAATGCGGACTCGAAAACAATACGTTGTGGTGCCGTGGTGCTGACCACCGGTACTTTCCTGCGCGGGCTGATCCACATCGGCGAGAAGACCGTCCCGGCGGGCCGGGTGGGGGATGCGCCTTCAATAGGTCTGTCGAAGACTCTGTATGGGCTGGGTCTGAGCATGGGCCGGCTCAAGACCGGCACCCCGCCCCGGCTGGATGGCAAGACCATCGCCTGGGACCAGCTCGCCATCCAGCGCGGCGACGACCCGCCCTCGCCGTTCTCGTTCCTGAGCGGCTCAATCACCAACCCGCAGATCGTCTGCCACATCACCCGCACGACGCCCCAGACCCACGCGATCATCCGCGCCAATCTGCACCGCGCCCCGATGTATTCCGGTCAGATCGAGTCGACCGGTCCGCGCTATTGCCCGTCCATCGAGGACAAGATCGTCCGTTTCGCGGCCCGCGAGAGCCACCAGGTCTTTCTGGAGCCGGAAGGTCTGGACGACGACACCGTCTATCCGAACGGCATCTCGACCTCCCTGCCCGAGGACGTCCAGCTTGCGATGCTGGCAACGATCCCGGGGCTGGAAAATGCTGTCGTAAGGCGACCCGGCTATGCCATCGAATATGACTATGTCGATCCGCGCGAGCTCAAGCCGTCGCTGGAGACCAAGCGGGTCGACGGCCTGTATTTGGCCGGCCAGATCAACGGGACGACCGGGTATGAGGAGGCCGCCGCTCAGGGCTTGATGGCCGGCCTGAATGCAGCGCGCGCGACCGGCGGTTCGGACGCCATCGTGCTCGACCGGGCGCAGGCCTATATCGGGGTGCTGATCGACGATCTGGTGACCAAGGGCGTCAGCGAGCCCTATCGGATGTTCACCAGCCGGGCCGAATATCGGCTGACGCTGCGGGCCGACAACGCCGACCAGCGCCTGACCCCGGTCGGGGAGCGCGCCGGCTGCGTCGGGACGGCGCGAAGCGAGGTGTTCGGGGCGAAGATGGCGCGGCTCGATGCGGCCCGGTCTGCCATGCGGACGCTGAATCTCACGCCCAACGAAGCGCAAAAGCACGGCCTGGCCGTGAAGCTCGATGGCGTGCGCCGGACGGCGATGGACCTGCTGAGCCTGAAGGACGTGGACGTGCCCATGCTGGCGCGGATCTGGCCCGAGATCGGCGGGTTCGAACCGGACATCGCCGAGCAGCTCGAAATCGACAGCCAATATGCCGGCTATCTCGACCGTCAGGAAGCTGACATCCTGGCCTTCCGCCGGGACGAGGCCCTGCGCCTGCCCGAGGCGTTGGACTATGCCGCCATCCGCGGTCTCTCGACCGAGGCGGCGAGCAAGCTCGGCCGCATCCGGCCGGCGACCCTTGGACAGGCCGCCCGCATCGACGGCGTGACGCCCGCCGCCCTCACCCTCGTGCTTGCCCATGCTCGCGCCCGATCCGGCTGAGCCCTTCGGCCCCGAGGACTTCGCCGCGAAGACCGGTGTTTCACGTGAAACACTGGCGCGGCTGAAGGCCTATGTCGGGCTGCTGGGCGACTGGAACGCGCGGCATAACTTGGTCTCGGCCCGGTCGCTGGAAGACGTCTGGCGCCGGCACATCTGGGATTCGGCGCAGCTCGTCCCATACATCCCGGCGTCCGCGAAGACGCTCGCCGACCTCGGCAGCGGTGCGGGGTTTCCGGGTCTGGTCCTGGCCGAACTCCTGCGCGGCAAGGTCAAGGTCAGCCTGTTCGAATCCACCGGCAAGAAAGCCGAATTCCTGAAGGCCGCGGCGGACCGGATAGGCCTCGACATCGAGGTCCGCAACGAGCGGATCGAGTCCGCCCAGGCCGCGCCGTTCGATGTCGTGACGGCGCGGGCGCTGGCGCCGCTGGGCAAGCTGCTCGGCTATGCACAGCATTTGGCGGGCAAACGGACCGTTTGCCTGTTCCTGAAGGGTCAATCCCTAGCGTCCGAATTGACCGAAGCCCGTAAATCTTGGAGGATGAAGGCCCTCCAGCACCAGAGCGCCACCGATCCTTCCGGTGTTATCCTGGAGGTCCGGGAGCTCGAACATGTCCAGTCCAAGTCCAGGCGGTAGGCCGCGGGTCCTGGTCGTCGCCAACCAGAAGGGCGGCGTCGGCAAGACCACGACGGCGATCAATCTCGGCACCGCGCTGGCCGCGGTCGGCGAGCCGACGCTGGTGATCGACCTCGATCCCCAGGGCAATGCCTCGACCGGGCTCGGCATCCCGCGCGCCGAGCGCAAGCTCACGACCTATGACGTGCTGATGGGCGAGGCGAAGATCGCCGAGGCGGTGACGCCGACGCGCATTCCGCGCCTGTCGATCGTGCCGTCGACGGTCGACCTCTCCGGCGCCGAGCTCGAACTGATCGACCGCCAGCGCCGCAATTTCATCCTCAAGGATGCGCTGGAGGAATATTCCGCACACGGATCATCTCCGTTTTCCTATGTGCTGGTCGACTGCCCGCCCTCGCTGACGCTGTTGACGGTGAACGCGATGGCGGCGGCGGACGCGGTGATCGTGCCGCTGCAATGCGAGTTCTTCGCCCTCGAAGGCCTGTCGCAACTGCTCAAGACCATCGGCCTGGTGAAGGCCAATCTGAACCCGTCGCTCGACATCCAGGGCATCGTCCTGACCATGTACGACAAGCGCAACAAGCTCTCCGAGCAGGTCGAGGCCGATGTGCGCCAGAATATGGGCGACAAGGTCTATCGCACCACGATCCCCCGCAACGTGCGGATTTCCGAGGCGCCGAGCCACGGCCTGCCGGCCCTCGTCTACGACCTGCGCTGCCCCGGCAGCCAGGCCTATATCAAGCTCGCCGGCGAGCTCATCGCGCGCGAGCGCGAGCGGCTGAAAGCAGCGGCATGATGGCGGCGGAAGAGCGTCATCGCGGCCTCGGCCGCGGGTTGTCGGCTTTGATCGGCGAGGAGGCGGTGCCGACGCGCGGCGAGGTGCGGGCGACCCACAAGCTACCGGTCGCCTTCCTGCGCCCCAACAGACTGCAGCCGCGCAAGCGCTTCGCCCCGGAGGATCTGAACGACCTCGCCGAGTCGGTGAAGGAGAAGGGCGTGCTCCAGCCGATCCTGGTCCGCCCGGTCAAGGGCGAGACCAACGCCTATGAGATCGTCGCCGGCGAGCGGCGCTGGCGCGCGGCGCAGATGGCCAAGCTCCACGACGTGCCCGTCGTGGTCCGCGAGATGGGCGATTCCGAGTCGCTCGAAATCGCCATCATCGAGAACGTCCAGCGCGCCGATCTCAACGCCATCGAGGAGGCGGCGGCCTATCACGAGCTGATGGACCGGTTCAAATACACCCAGGACCAGGTCGCCAAGGAAGTCGGCAAGAGCCGCAGCCACATCGCCAACACGCTGCGGCTGCTGACCCTGCCGGAGTCGGTTCGGGCCATGGTGCGTGACGGCAGGCTGTCGGCCGGACATGCCCGTACGCTGGTCGGGGCGCCGGATGCCGAGACACGGGCGCTCCAGATCGTCTCCGGGTCGTTGAACGTTCGGCAGGCCGAACAGCGTTCGAAGACGCAGAAATCATCCAAAGGCCGTCCCACGCCTGTGGACCCGAATATCCGCGACCTGGAAGAGCGTATTTCCAATGCCTTAGGGCTGAGAGTTCAAGTAGTGCACAAGGGCTCCAAAGGCGGCGAGGTACGAATCGCCTACAAGACGCTGGAGCAGCTCGACGAGATAAACCGCCGTCTCAGCGCAAGCCGCTAACAGGTTTATTCACAGAGATATTAAGGATGTTTGCAAAACGCTAAACAGCGTTCGCCAGAGTGAGCGCTGCCGCCGGATCGACCCGGCCGTCATAGAGCGCTCGCCCGATCACCACGCCCGCGATATTCGGTTCCCGCGCCGCCAGCAGTCGCTCGATGTCCGCCAGGCTGCCCACCCCGCCGGACGCGATGACCGGTATCCGAACCGCCCGCGCCAAAGCCGCCGTCGCCGCGACATTGACGCCCTGCAGCAGCCCGTCGCCATCGATGTCGGTGAACAGGATCGCCGCCACGCCGGCGTCCTCGAACTTGCGCCCAAGATCGGCCGGCGTGAGATCGGAGACCTCGGCCCAGCCCTCGGTCGCGACCTTGCCGCCCCTGGCGTCGGCGCCGACCACGATCCGTCCGGGATGGGCCCGTGCCGCCTCGCGGACGAAAGCGGGGTTCTTCAGCGCCGCCGTCCCCAGGATCACCCGGGTGATCCCGGCCGCCAGCCAGGCCTCCACCGCCGCCATGTCGCGGATGCCGCCGCCGAGCTGGATCGGCAGGTCGATCGCCGCGCGGATGGCGCGGATCGCCTGCGCGTTCACCGAACGGCCGTCGAAGGCGCCGTTGAGATCGACGCAATGCAGCCATTGGAAGCCGGCCGCCTGGAACTGCCGCGCTTGCGCCGCCGGGTCGTCGTTGAACACCGTCGCCTGGTCCATGAGCCCGCGCTTCAGCCGCACGCAGCGCCCATCCTTCAGGTCGATAGCGGGAAACAGGATCATGGCGTCCAGACGAGGAAATTGCCGAGCAGAGCGAGGCCGACGGCCTGGCTCTTCTCGGGATGGAATTGCACGCCGACGAGGTTGTCGCGCGCGATCGCCGCGGTGACCGATCCGCCATAATCGGTGCGCGCCAGCACGTCCGCCTCCCGCGCGCAGGAATAGACGTAGGAGTGCACGAAATAGGCGTTGGCGTGCGCCGGCAATCCGTCGGTGACGGGATGGACGCGGGCGAACGACAACTCGTTCCACCCGATCTGTGGGATCTTGAGCGCCGGATCGGACGGCGTCATGCGGACGACCTCGCCGGCGATCCAGCCAAGCCCCGGATGATCGCCGAATTCGCGACCGACGCTCGCCATGAGCTGCATGCCGACACAGATGCCGAGAAACGGCACGCCCCGGCCGATCACGCGCTCGTTCAGCATCGCCACCATGCCGGGCAGGGCGGACAGCCCGGTCATGCAATCGGCGAAGGCGCCGACGCCCGGCAGCACGATCCGCTCGGCCCTCCCGACCACCGCGGCATCCGCCGTCACGACGATCTCCTGTCCCGTCCCGCGCTCGGCCGCGACGCGCGCCAAGGCCTTCTCCGCCGAGCGGAGATTGCCGGAGCCATAGTCGATCAGAGCCACAAGCGGGGACATGACGCGCGCCTTGAACAGGCGCCGGTCCTAGCATCAAGCCCGCGCGGAGGCGAGCGTGAGACTAGCCGCAGACGTGCCTTTGCGCCGTCTCGACCTGCAACACGATCCCGCCCACCGCGATGTCGCGGTATAACGGAGCGGCCAATGTGAACTGTCCGTCGCGCAAAGCGGCGGCGACCTTGGCGCAAACGGGAATGATGACCTGTCCCGCGCGCGTCCAATGGCTGTCCGGCCCCTCGCGAAACAGCCCCGCGATTCCGCCTTGCTCGATATTGTCCGCGATCAGAATCTCGTCGCGGCCGTCGCCGTCCAGGTCCAGGAGAATGGCGTCGCATTTGGCGCCCGCCAGCCGCAGGCAGTCGGGCACGAAAGTGCCCGGAATGAAATTTTCCGCATGCCAGTCCTGCTTGAGAAAGCTGTCCGGAAGCTTGGCGCCCTTGGGATAGACCGCGACATCGGCCGCCAGATCCGCCGGCCCCGCCAGCTTGATCGGTGCTGCGGGCAGAACCGTTTCGGCCAATGCCGCCTTGGCTCGATCGTGCACCACGACGGTGGCGACGCCGAAATCGGTCTTCGAGATCGCGACCAGCGCGTCGTGACCGTAGCGGCCGCCTTCCGACCGCAGATAGCCGTAGTCGAACGCCTTCGCGGCAACGGTGCCGCTTTTCAGCCGCGCGATCTGGCTTGCCACCGAAAGCCGCGCCGGATCGCCCAGCGGCGTAAACAGGGCCAGCAGCACGGCGAGGATGACGAAGGACGTCGCGACATTGACCGGCGCCACCAGGCGCATCCACGCGCCGCCGGAGAACGAAAGCAGCGCCGCCGCCGCGTAGCCGAACGCATAGCAAAGCGCGATCAGGATGGTCGCGGCGGTCGCGATCCGCTCCACCGTCCAGCCATATTGCGCCACCCGCAGCCACAGGGCATAGGCCGCCAGCGTCACCAGCGGCACGAGCACCAGCCCGGCCGCGAATTGTGCGTAGCGGAAAATCCATGCCCGGCTGTGCTCGGGCGCGCCGTCCTGGAACGCGGTGTTCAGCAGCACGACGACCACGCCGGCGGCGCTCAACAGCAATCCGGCGGCGGACCGGGTCGCCCAAAGCGGCGCCAGGCCGGTGAAAACCAGGCTCGCGGTGAAGCCGACCGCAATCAGCGTCATCAGCGGCAAAAGCCAGGAGAGCAGGGTCAGCGCGACGGTCCGGATGCCGGTCCACAATTTGGCGCGCACATCGGTGACGTGGATGGCCGCGGCCGAGGCCAGCGTGGTTGCCGGTATCGCGAACCACTCCTTCTCGAGCAGCGTCTCGAGGAAATCGAGCTTGATCAGGTTGAACAGGACGGCGCCGAGCCACAGCACGCCCCAGAACACCGCGACGAAGACGATCGTCGCCGCGAACTGCACCGCAAGCTTGGTCGCGGCATCGAAATAGGCGGGATAGGGCGCGATGAATTTGCGCTCGGCGTCGCCGGCGAGAACGAGCGACTGGGCGATGAACAGCCCGACGAAGCTTGCCGCCACCAGCGCGAAAGTCATCCCGGCGTCGGGGATGTCCGGGCTGGCCGACGGCCAATTGCGCCACACGCCGTACCAGCCAAGCCCCGCCAGAAGCGCCGTCACGCCGACGAGCCATGGCACGAGCGTCCGTATCCGCAAGGTGCCCGCCGCCTGGACGAGGAGCAGCGGCACGAACAGGAACACCAGCCCGAGCGGCGCCAGCCAATAGGGATCGGTCGCCGGCCAGATCTTGTCCGCCGCCCAGCGATACAGCAGATAGAGCGCCAAACCCTGCACCGCGCCGGCGGCAAGCCGGGTCAGCGCGAGCGCGTGCTCGGATTCCGGCCGTAGCGGCACGGCACCATGATCCGACATGAATTCCCCTCGCCACGATAGCGGGAAGTCTAGACCCGATTGCGGCGGATTGGAGGTCTATTGGCCGGGCGGCCCTTTGGATCGGCTCCCCAGGATACGCACATCGCGCTCTTCCGGCGATTTGCGCCAGAAAAACAGCAAGTAGAAAATCCCCAGGCAAAGGATCCAGATCGCGCCGTTGAACAGGATGGCGGTCGCGGTCCCGAGCCAGGTGTCGTAAAGCGCAACGTAATACGCGGTCACCGCGGATGGGTGCGCCAAGGCGCGCAAAGACGTCAGGACCTCGAATTTGACGTTCGCCTCGAACAGCATCTGTCCGAAGAACAGCAGCATGCCGACCATATAGGCGACGAAGGCGAACAGCTTCATCGCTAGTTGTGCCTGATTGAGAAAATAATAGATCGCGACAATCATCGCGAAATTGATGGTGATCATCTGGCCGAAATAGGAAATCTCGTCGGCCGTCGTGGACCGCGCCAAGGCGAGAAGGTCAAGTTCGGTCATTATGGTTGACGTAACGCATAATTCCCACTATCGTCAAGCATGATCCTGAATTTTGCGAATGCGCGCACGGAGCGGTTCGCCGGAGGCGAAAGGGTCAAGCAATTCGAGCCGTTTCGGCAGAGGGCGGAACGGGTGCTGGATCGGCTTGGCGCAGCGACAAGTTTGGCCGATATCGCGAACTTCCCCGGGCACAGGCTCGAAAAGCTCAAGGGAGATCGCAGCGGCCAATGGAGCGTCCGGATCAACGATCAGTGGCGCATCTGCTTTCGTTGGGACGGCAATTCTACCGGTCCGAGCGATGTCGAAATCGTAGACTATCATTGAGGTTACTGGATATGGCGCGTCAACCCATTCACCCCGGCGAGCATCTCAAGGAGGCGCTGGAAGAACTCGGATTGAGCGCGGCAGAGCTTGCGCGGCAATTGCGGATTCCGACCAACCGCATTACGGGAATTCTGAACGGGGAGCGCGCGATAACGGCGGACACCGCGCTTCGGCTCGGCCACTGGTTCGGCACGAGCGCAGATTTCTGGCTGAATTTGCAGAAGCTCTATGAACTCCGGCTGGCCGAACAGGAAGTCGGCGCTGAGATTAAGAAATTGCCGAAACGCCAAGCTGCATGACCCTCACTGCTCTAAACGGCACCATCGTCGGATTACTTCGTAGCAGAGGCCATCAACGGCTCTGGCTCGTTCTTGCGTTGATTTGGATCGCATTATCTGGATGGCATTTTTGGAAACCGCTGCCCCGGCACCAAGCGGTTGATGTCTCGGCGCAGGTTGCCGATCAATGCCAAGCCGAGGAAAGCGCGAATGTTTATGCTGCAGGTGAAGGTGCTTATCAACGGTGCTTAAAAAACAGAGGCCCTGTTCCTACAGCAACAGATTTCGAGTCAATTGCCACAAAACTCAAAATCGAGACGCTCTGCAATTCTTCGAGGGTTGACGCCTCTGTCGCCGCACAAGCACAAGAAGACCCACGCCAGACCGATTGCATGCTCACAAAAATGGGGCCGGCCCAAAACGCGGTCCAACCCGAAGCAGATCGGGTCGTCGACCAAGCGAGAGATGACCAATTACTGGAATGGACGGCCATCACACTTTTGCCGCCGATAGCCCTGCCTATTGCAATCGTGCTTGTTCTGTACGGGGTCTGGACTGCTGGTAGCGTAGCAAAGTGGATACGCGAAGGGTATCGGCGCAAGCCTTAGCTCAATCCTGATCCATTTTCAGCGCGGCGATGAACGCCTCCTGCGGGATATCGACCTTGCCGAACTGGCGCATCTTCTTCTTGCCCTCTTTCTGCTTGTCGAGGAGCTTGCGCTTGCGGGAGATGTCGCCGCCATAGCATTTCGCCGTCACGTCCTTGCGCAGGGCGCTCAGCGTCTCGCGCGCGATGATCTTGCCGCCGATCGCCGCCTGGATCGGAATCACGAACATGTGGCGCGGGATCAGCTCCTTCAGCTTCTCGCACATCGCCCGGCCGCGGCCTTCGGCGCGGCCCTTGTTGACGATCATCGACAGCGCATCGACCGGATCGCCATTGACCAGGATCGACATCTTGACGAGGTCGCCCTCCTCATAGCCTTCGATGTGATAATCGAACGACGCATAGCCGCGGCTCACCGATTTCAGCCGGTCGTAGAAATCGAACACCACCTCGTTGAGCGGCAGGTGATAGACCACCATGGCGCGGTTGCCGGCATAGGTGAGCTCGACCTGGCGGCCGCGGCGGTCCTCGCACAGCTTCAGCACCGCGCCGAGATAATCGTCGGGCACCAGGATCGTCGCCTTGATCCAAGGCTCCTCGATCTTGGCGATCTTCATCACGTCGGGCATGTCGGCCGGATTGTGCAGCTCCATCACCGTGCCGTCGGTCAGGTGGATCTGGTAGATGACGCTCGGCGCCGTCGCGATCAGGTCGAGGTTGAACTCGCGCTCCAGCCGCTCCTGCACGATCTCCAGATGCAGCAGGCCCAGGAACCCGCAGCGGAAGCCGAAGCCCAGCGCGGCGCTGGTCTCCATTTCGTAGGTGAAGCTGGCGTCGTTGAGGTGCAGGCGGCCGAGGCCGCTGCGCAAATCTTCGAACTGCGCCGCATCGACCGGGAACAGGCCGCAGAACACCACCTGCTGCGCCGGCTTGAAGCCGGGAAGCGCCGTCGCGGTGCCGCGCTTCTCGTCGGTGATCGTGTCGCCGACCTGGGTGTCGGCCACCTGCTTGATCTGCGCCGTGAGGAAGCCGACCTCGCCGGGGCCGAGCACCTCGACATTGACCTTCTTGGGCGTGAACACGCCGATCTGCTCGACCTGGTAATAGGCGTCGGCGTTCATCATGCGGATCTTCTGGCCCTTGCGCAGTTCGCCGTCGATGACGCGGACCAGCACGACCACGCCGAGATAGGCGTCGTACCAGCTATCGACCAGAAGGGCCTTCAGTGGCGCATGGATGTCGCCCTTGGGCGGCGGCAGGCGGGTGACGACGGCCTCGAGCACCTGGTCGATATTGAGGCCGGTCTTCGCCGAGATCGGAACCGCTTCCGACGCATCGATGCCGATCACGTCCTCGATCTGCTGGCGGACGCGCTCGGGCTCGGCGGCGGGCAGGTCGATCTTGTTGAGGACGGGCACGATCTCGAGATTGGCGTCCATCGCCTGGTAGACATTGGCGAGGGTCTGCGCTTCCACGCCCTGGCTCGCATCCACCACCAGAAGCGCGCCTTCGCAGGCGGCAAGACAGCGGCTGACCTCATAGCCGAAATCGACATGGCCCGGCGTGTCCATCAGGTTCAGCGTATAGGTCTCGCCGTCTTTCGCCTTGTATTGCAGGCGCACGGTCTGCGCCTTGATGGTGATGCCGCGCTCGCGCTCGATATCCATCGAGTCCAGCACCTGGTCCTTCATCTCGCGATTGGTCAGCCCGCCGGTGAACTGGATCAGCCGGTCGGCGAGCGTCGACTTGCCATGGTCGATATGGGCGACGATGGAGAAATTGCGGATGTGCGCGAGGTCGGTCATGGGAGGCGGGGGTATAGCCGCGCCCGCGAGCCGGGTCCACACCCTGTCCCGCGAGTCCGGATAACGTTACCATGACATAGGGCAGGAACCGGAACGGGCCGCCGCGGCGGGAGAGATAATCGATGCGATTCAGGGCGTTCGCCTTCGCCATGCTGCTTGTCTTGGCGGCGGGACCGGCCTCGGCCGCGAGCGCCGATTTCCTCGGTGTCTGGACCGCCGCGACGCCGGATGCGGGCGGTCTGGCGCGCTTGGTGATCGCGCCCGGCACGGGCGGCCGCCTCGACATCCATGTCTATGGCCGCTGCCAGCCGCGCGCGTGCGATTGGGGCCTCCATCCGGCGCGGCTCTATTCCGTCGGGCCGGACAGCACCGAGATCGCGAGCATCGCGGCGGAGTTCGACACCGGCACGGCGCATAAGCGCCTGACGCTGCGTCCCTCGGTCGGCCGCGCCTTGCGCGCCGAGGTGCAGACCGATTTTCCCGACGCCTCCGGCCGCGGGAACTACGCGACCAGCACGCCGCTCGAATTTTCCGGCGCCTGGAACGAGGCGCCGCAGGTCGCCGAGCCGCCGCCGGCCGCTGTTGCCGCCGCCGCGCCCGTCGAGACTCCGCCGCCTCCAACCAAGCCTTCCGATGATTCCTGGTTCGGCAATTCGGGGTTCATCGGCATCGGGCCGCGCCTGCCCGCCGGCTATGAGCCGCCTTCCGGCGAGGACTGCACGCCCTTCAATCCGGCCCAGGTGCGGGCGTCCAACACCGACGGCACCTGGCGGCTCGGCGATTTCTCGCACCGGCTGGCGAATTTCGGGCCGCGCCACGAGGATGCGCTCCGGGCGCTCGCCGTGCTGAATTTCTACCACTTCGACGAGGAATGCTTCGTGACCCGCGAGGCGCCCACCATGCTCTATTGGAAACGCGCCGGGCTGGTGCCGAAGGAAAGCGCCCATGGCGAAGTCTGCATCGGCCTGGATCCGGCGGCCGCGAAGGCCGCGAAGAACGAAGGCGGCTGGAGCGTGATGAGCGGCATGGCGGCCCTGCTCGATTTCGGCGACGACGAGCAGGCGGCGGAGCGCGCCGCGTCTGTCATCCGAACCTATAGGCTGAACCGGCAATGTTTTGCGGGCCCGCCGAAATCGGGGCTGCAATACTGGCTTTCCCAATAGAGGCGCGCGATAGACTGGCCGCATGGCGAAACAGGCGCGCAAGGAAACCCGACCCGACCCGGTGGCGGAACTGTGGCCGGGCCAGTCGGTGGCGCTGCTCAAGGCGCTGCATATCCTGACGCGCGACGGCGCGCTGAACGCGGATTCGCGGCGCAAGCTGAAACAGGTGCTGCACCTGGCGCAGCTCATCAAACCGGCGCTGGACGGCGCCTTCGCGGAAAAGAGCGAGCCGGTGCTGGCCGATCTCGGCGCCGGCAAATCCTATCTCGGCTTCGTGCTCTACGATCTGTTCTTCGCCAAACAGGGACGCGGCAGCGTCGTCGCCATCGAGGCGCGGCACGATCTGATCGAGACCTCCAAGCGCATCGCGGCCGAGAGCGGCTTTGCCCGCATGAACTTTGTCGAAAGCACCATCGCGGAGGCGCAGGTGCCGGGCGGCGCCGACGTCGTGACGGCGCTGCATGCCTGCGACACGGCGACCGACGAGGCGATCCTGTTCGCGCTGCGCCACGAGGCGAAGTTCATCGCGCTGGTGCCGTGCTGCCAGGCGGAAGTGGCGGCGATGCTCGAAAACTCGAAGAAGCCGGAACGCCAGCTCTGGCGCCACCCGATCCAGCGCCGCGAATTCGGCGCCCATCTGACCAATGTGCTGCGCGGGCTCTATCTCGAAGCGCAGGGCTACAAGGTGCGGGTGACGGAATTTGTCGGCCTCGAACACACGCTCAAGAACGAGTTCATCTTCGCCGAGCGGCACCAGCGCGCCAATGCGCAGGCGCGGGCCGAGTTCGAGCGGCTGAAAGCGCAGTTCGGCGCGGCGCCGTCGCTGCTTACGTTTTCCGATTGAAATCGCGGATCGTCAGCGCCAGCGGAACGAGCGCCGCGAGCTGCGCCGCGATGGCCGCCGCGACCAGCGCCGGCAGCGAAATATCGTAAAGCTCGCCCAGAAGCGCGCTGCCGGCGAACCACGACACGCCATAGATCGCCGAGAACAATCCATAGGCGCGGGCGCGCATCGATTCGGGCACGAGTTTCGCGACCGAGGCCGACATCAGCGCGTTCAGCGTGCCGGTCGCCAGTCCCCACAGGATCGTGCCGGCGAGCGCGGCATAAAATCCGCCAAAGAACACCAGCGGCGTGGTGCAGACGCCGGCGAGCACCGCCGGAACCAGCACGATGAGTCCGCGCCGGTCGAACAGGAGGCCGAACAGCACGGCGCTCACCGCGGAGGTTCCCATGGCGACGGCGTAGAACACCGGCACAAGCGCGGTGGAAATGATGCCGCTGCGTCCGAAATGGAATGCCATCAGCGAGAAATCGGCAAAACCGAAGCCGAGCAGCGAGGCGCTCGCCACGTAAAACCAGAACGCGCGGGTGAAGCGCGGCGGGGCGGCTGTCGTATCCACCGGCGCGATGCGCCCGGCAAAGCGGTAGCGCACCGCGATCATGCCGACCGAGATCATCGTTAGCAGTGCCGGCACCGCCAGCCAGGCATAGGCGGCGCGATAGCTGCCGTGATGCGCCAACACGAAGGCGGTGATCAGCGGGCCCGCGATGGCGCCGGTCTGGTCGAGCGCTTCCTGCAGGCCGAACGCCCAGCCCTGGCCGATATGATCGCCGGCCTTGGCCTGCATCGTGTTGGTGGCGGGGCTGCGGATCGCCTTGCCGGTGCGCTCGAGCACGACGAAGACGGCGGCGGCCTGCCAGGAGAAGGCGAAGGCCATCGCGGGCACCGCGATCATGGTCAGGCCATAGCCGCCGATGGCAAGCGGCCAATAGGCGCCGGAGGCTTGCGCGATGCGGCCGGAGACGAGGCGGATGGCATAGCCGGCGAGCTCACCGCCGCCGGCGATGATCCCGACCGCCGCGCCGCTGGCGCCGAGTGCGGCGAGGTACTCGCCGTTCAGGCCCCGCATGCCCTCATAGGCCATGTCGGCGAACAGGCTGACGATGCCGAAGGCGACGATGAAGGCGAGGGCGCTTTTGCGGTCGAACTGTTCCATGGGCGCCAAGATGCGCGGGTGGTGAGGCCGGGATCAAGCGTTGATCGCACCCGATCTATCGGGCGAGCACGACCAGGGCGCGATCGAGGATCGGATCGTCGCCTGGCATTGCGGGGTCGACGAAAACCGGCGGCGACCATGCCTCGCGCGGTGTGCCATCAAGGTGATAAAGGCGCTGGGTCGGGAAGGCGACGCCGATGCCGCTCCTGGGCAAGGTGAAATCCGTGGTGGCGCCGCAAAGCCCCGCCATGCGCGTGCCGACCACTGTCGCGCGTTTCAGGCCGTCGAAGCCGACGGCCATGCCTTCACCCATGCTGCCGGTCCAGCGGTCGACGAGCACAGCGAGAGGCTGGGCGACCGTCATGCCGCGCGGCTCGACCTTGCGCACCCAGGAGCCCGCGGGTGCCGCCTTGCCGGGCCCCGGATCGAAGACGCGCTGATAGCCGGACCGCTCGGAGACAAAGCGCCCCAGGATCGGTTCGGCGACAGCGGTGTTGCCGCCGCTCGGCGTGTTGCGCAGATCGAGGATCAGCGCCTTGGCGTCGCGCAAATCGGCCAGCGCCGCGTCGAAGGCCGCCACCAGCGCGCTATCGCCCAGGCTGTTCTCGATCCGGATATAGCCGACGGCGCCGATCGTCCGTTGCGTCAGCGGCATGTCGATTTCTGGCCGCACGAAGCTCGGCAGGTCGATGCTCCGTTCCGCGCCGTTCCGCGCGACGAAGCTGCGGCGCGCGTCATGCGTGCCGGCCAGCAGGACGCGCAGCGTATAGTCGTCGGCTTCGGGATCGTCCGCCGAGAGACAGCGCGGCGCCTGCGCCGCTATCGCCGTCCGCGCTGCGACACCGCCGATGGAGACGATCTCGTCGCCCGCCCGCAAACCGGCCCTGGCCGCTTCGGAACGGGGTCGCACCTGCTCGATGACGGGCTTGCCGTCCCGCATACCCGCCCACAGATCGGTCCCCGCTCGGCACGAGCTGCGGCGAATGCGCGTTGTTCACTTTTGCTTCGATGTGATGGTCGTGGAATTCCGCGAGGAAGCGCTCCAGCACGTTCAGGAACGCATGCGGCTCGCAGACCGCGCCGGCCCCGGCGACATAGAGGCGGCGCAGCTTGTCGATGTCGATGTGCCGATCCGCCAGATAGGCGTAACGCGCTGCGATCTGCGTCGTCAGCCAGTCGATGTCGCGCGCGTTGTCGGCGCTGTCGCGGCACTGGTCGGCGCGGGAGGGGAAGGGAAGACTTGTTGCCATCAGCGCGGCGAGGAATGTCCTGCGATCCATGCGGCCGTTAGATCAGCCGCAGCTTCGGCGCCGGCAATTCCGGCGCGGCCTTGGCAAGCTCGCCGCGCTCGAACTCCTCGGCCCATGCGTCGAAGGACCCGGCGCCCACGCCGCGGCTGTGGAAATAGAGCCGCTGCGCCAGCGCCTTCATCGGCGCCGTCATCAAGAGCGCGTTGATCAACGGGTTTGGCGGCGCGCCGTCGAGCACCCGGCGCAGGAAGCGCGCCTTGCGGAAGCGCGGCGCCTCGCGCGCGAGCTGCGCCACGGGATGGGGGCCGCGATCGTTGAGATAGTCCGAGACAAGCTGCGCCGCGCGGCGGCCGAAATTGAGCGCCAAATGGATGCCGCCGCC
This sequence comes from Rhizomicrobium sp., assembly GCA_037200045.1. NCBI lineage: Bacteria > Pseudomonadati > Pseudomonadota > Alphaproteobacteria > Micropepsales > Micropepsaceae > Rhizomicrobium > Rhizomicrobium sp. Next base: position 2,172,967 of record JBBCHM010000001.1, on the reverse strand, counting down.
GGTGGTCGGCGACACCATGCCGGCCGCGTCGCCCACCAGCAGCACGCGGTTGGTGCCCAGATGCGAAAGCGTGCCGCCGGTCGGGATCAATCCGCTGCGGCGCTGGCGCACGCGGATATTGCGGATGTCGCACACGCCTTTGAGGCGCCGCAGCAATTCGCCGAGATCCGGCTTGTCGGGCCGGCGCGCCGCGACGCCGATCTGGGTCGCGTCCACGCCCGGCACCGCCCAGGCGATATAGCCCGGCGCGATGCGGCTGTCGGCGAAGCAGTGCAGGAAGCGGCCGTCGAGATCGGCGAGCGGATCGCACTCTATTTCGAGGCCGGCGACGAACCGCGTGTTGCGGCTGAGGCCGAAGGTCTCGGCGACTCTGGAGCGCGCGCCGTCGGCGCCGATCAGGAAACCGGCATGCAGGCCGAGGCTGGGAAGCGCCACGCCGCGTTCGTGCTCGATGGCAGTCTCGAATTTGCGGCCATAGAGCAGGGCGGCGCCGGCGCGTTCGGCCTCGCCGGCCATCCAGCGCAGCACGCCGGCGGTATCGGTCGCCTGGAAGAAATAGCCCGGTGCCGAAAGATCGAGCGAACGGCCGTTCGGCGCGTAGAGCCGCACGCCGCGAACCTTGCGCATCAGCCGCGCCGGCAGGTCGAAATCGTCGCTCGCTTCCTTGACCACGATGCCGGTGGTGCGTACCCGCGCGCCCGGCTCCGGCTTGGAATCGATCACGGCGACCTTCAGGCCCTTGAGCGCGGCGGTGCGCGCGCAGGCAAGCCCCGCGAAAGAACCGCCGACAATGACGACATCGTAACGCTGGATCACCGCTCCCTCCCGCAAGAGGGTTACAATTGTACGACCTTTTGGCGGGATTGTGACCTCTTTGCCGCATGGGCATCCGTGCATTCAAAACAAAACTGTCATGGCCCGCGAATGCGGGCCACCCAGTTGACGCCTGCGCCAGCGCCGCAGATTTCACCTGGGTCCGCCGCATTCGCGGCGGATGACACCTTTATTTTTATTGCCGGACCAGCTCGACCAGGCCGTGCATGATCTGGTTGAGGTCGTAGTCCTTGGGCGAAAACACGGCGGAAATGCCGGCGGCCTTCAGCGCCGCTTCGTCCGCCTCCGGGATGATGCCGCCGGCGACCACCTTGATGTCCGAAAGTCCGGCCGCGCGCAGCTTGGCGACCACGTCGCGGGCCAGGCTGACATGGCTGCCCGACAGCACCGACAGGCCGATCAGATGGGGCCGCTTCGCCAAGGCTTCCGCAACGATATCGTCGGGGGAATAGCGGATGCCGTTGTAGATCACGTCCATCCCGGCGTCGCGGGCGCGGATCGCGATCTGTTCGGCGCCGTTGGAATGGCCGTCCAGGCCGGGCTTGGCGACCAGGAAGGTCAGCCGCCGGCCGAGCTTGATCGAGGCAGCGTCGACCTCGTCCTTGAGCTTGCCGATGCGCTCGTCATTGCGCGCCGGGGCGCTGGCCGCCACGCCGGTCGGCGCCCGGTACTCGCCGAACACTTTGCGCAGCGCTCTCGCCCATTCGCCGGTGGTGACGCCGGCCTTGGCGCAATCGATGGAGACCGCCATCAGATTGGTGTCTTCCCGCGCGGCGCGCTCCAGCGCGGCCAGCGCCGCCGCCGCCTTGCCGGCGTCGCGGCCGGCGCGCCAGGCCTTCAGCCGCGCGATCTGTTCGGCCTCGGCCGATTCGTCGACCGTCATGAAGGAGCCGTTGCCGGCGGTCAGCGGCGAGACTTCGGTCTCCTTATAGGCGTTGACGCCGACGCGGATTTCGTCGCCGCGCTCGATGGCTTCCACCCGCGCCGCGTTGGAGGCGACCAGCCGCTCCTTCATGTATTCGAGCGCCGCCTGCGTGCCGGTGCCGCCGAATTGCGCGATCCGCGCCATCTCCTCGCGGATCTGCAGCTTGAGCTGTTCGACCTTCTCGCCGATCACCTTGGAGCCGTCGAAGATGTCGCCATATTCGAGCATGTCGGTCTCGAAGGCGCCGATCTGCTGCAGGCGCAGCGACCATTGCTGGTCCCAGGGCCGCGGCAGGCCGAGCGCCTCGTTCCACGCCGGCAATTGCACCGCGCGGGCGCGCGCGTTCTTGCTGAGCGTCACGCCCAGCATGCCGAACAGCACGCGATAGACGTTGTTCTCCGGCTGCTGCTCGGTCAGGCCCAGCGAGTTCACCTGCACGCCATAGCGGAACAGCCGCTGCTTCGGATCGGTCACGCCATAGCGTTCCAGCGTGATCTCGTCCCACAGCGCCGCCATCGCGCGCAGCTTGCAGATCTCGGTGATGAATTTGACGCCGGAATTGACGAAGAAGCTCATCCGCCCGACGGCCTTGGGGAATTCCGAAAGCGGGATGGCGCCGCGCGCCTTGGCGGCGTCGAGCACCGAGACGGCGGTGGCCAGCGCGAAGGCCGCTTCCTCCACCGCGTCGGCGCCGGCTTCCTGCAGATGATAGGAGCAGAAATTGATCGGATTCCACTTCGGCATCTGCGCCGTCGTGAAGGCGATGGTGTCCGTCGTCAGGCGCAGCGCCGGCCCGGGCGGGAAGATGTAGGTGCCGCGCGCCAGATACTCCTTCACGATGTCGTTTTGCGTCGTGCCGGCAAGGCTGTCGCGGGGCGCGCCCTGCTCGTCGGCCACGGCGACATAGAGCGCCAGCATCCACGCCGCCGGCGCGTTGATCGTCATGGAGGTGTTCATGTCGGCGAGCGGCAGGCCGTCGAACAGCGCCCGCATGTCGCCGATATGGGAGACCGGCACGCCGACCTTGCCGACCTCGCCCTTGGCGATGGGATCGTCGCTGTCATAGCCGGTCTGAGTCGGCAGGTCGAAAGCGACCGACAGGCCCGTCTGGCCCTTGGCCAGATTGGTGCGATAAAGCGCATTCGACGCCTTGGCGCTTGAATGGCCGGCATAGGTGCGGAATATCCAGGGCTTGTCGCGCGACATGTCTCGGTGGTGTTGCAGAAATTGCGTGGCGGCAAGACTAGGCGAAATTTTGCTGCACTGCAAAAAGGGAGTGAAGGCGATGCGTATAGGGACGTTCATGGCGGCGCTGGCGGCCACGCTGTTCCTGGCCGCGGCGCCGGCCCCGGACAGAATCGAGACCGATTGGCGGGCCGGCATCGCCGACGCCAACAAGGCCTGGGCCGCGACCCCGCATGCGATTCTGAAGATCCAAGACGCGGCCTATCTCGGCGAGGGCCAGAGCGCGACGCTGACCGGCACCAAGGGCAAACCGGACTCGTATCACTGGGTCCAGGGCAAGGCCGGCGGCATCCTTTCGGCAACCTACCACGCCGGCCATATGAGCGCGGTGATGGGGGGCAAGACGCTCGACGACGCGGCGCTGCGCCGGGGCGTGGCGATCGACGCCGATGTCGACATTCAGGGCTTCGCGACCCAGGTCGGCGCCGGCGTGATGGGCGTTCGCATCATGCTCTACAATCAGAAGCGCGCCGACGCGCTGAGCTTCAAGGGCGTGATCTATTTTCCCTACAATCCCGCCTATCGCGTCACCGCGACGTTCGCGCCCGATCCGAAGCTGCCGCCGCGCGTCTTCCGCACCTCGCGCGGCACCGACAAGCAGTTCTTTCACGCGGGCGACGCGACCTTCAAGCTGAACGGCAAGTCCTTCACCCTGCCCTTCTATGCCGGCGACAACGATCCGGCGAAGATCGCCGAGCTGAGCGCGTTCTTCATGGACGATCTGACGGGCAAGGTGACCTATGGCGCCGGCCGCTATGTCGATGTCGACGGCTTCGGGCCGTTCCCGCCCAGGAGCGTGACCATCGACTTCAACGACGCCTATAATCCCAATTGCGCCCGCTCGGCCTTCTTCACCTGCCCGGTCGCGACGGACGCGCTCGCCACCGCCGTTCAAGCGGGCGAGAAGGATCCGCATCACGTTCACTGACCGCTGGGGGAAAGCATGCGCAGATTATTATTGGCGGCTTCCGCCATTTGGTTCTCGCTCGC